>NZ_JAJEPT010000002.1:0-343567 GCF_020686995.1 Blautia fusiformis | reverse complement strand
TTGATTGTTTTGTTTACATCCGCCAAGATGCAACTCAATCATACCTTGAGGTTCTTTTTTATTCAATTGGCGCTTTTAATGAATTACAGGAATGCTCCTTATTATATTTTTCAATCTCGTCATCAATAATTGAATCTACATGAGGGAACAGACAACCGGGACCTCCATAGGTAATACATGGAATGAAATGTCCATGTGGTGCATACTCCTCACATGCTCTTCTGACCTCCTTACGGATCTCTTCTTCTGTGGAATCCACACGGTCTACGATCGAAGCATCGATTCCGCCCATAAGTGTCATTCTTCCGTTCAGCTGTTTCTGGAGCTTCGGAATATCATTCTGCGGAAGTGTTCCCTGCCAGATGTCAATCCCAAGATCAACCATATCCTCTATGATCGGTTCCATGAAGGAATCTGCGTGATGCATGATGATCACTCCATGGTCTTTCATATATTTATAGGATCTTTCATACTGTGGTTTGATAAATTCTCTCCATGTGTCCGGACTGATGAACAGGGACTGCTTGGAACCCCAGTCATCATGGGAAAGGATGATATCCGGGTGGAGATTATCAACGATCAGCTTTGTAAGCTGGAAACGGTACTCCCCAATGGCATTGCAGAGATCCATCATATCCTCCGGCTCAAGAAGGAAGTTCACCAGCATATCCTCAAATCCCATCAGGAAGTGAAGCCTCTCAAAAACACCTGTAGGCATAAATGCCATGAAAAGGCTTCCTGAATCCTTTATCTCCTGTGCCTTCTGTTTAAATGGTTCCCATAAAGCCGGATCCGAGCACTGACCGACAATATCCGGAATCACCAGCTGCTCTTTCCATTCTGTGATATCATCAATGACCTTGTTGTCCTCTGTTACATGTGGCATTGCAGCCAGCTGTTCCTGGGGCCAGAGGATCTCAGTTCCGAAAAGATCCTTCATAGGCTCCATACCACGGTGACGGTTTCCACGCACATAATTATTTGCCGGGTTCGGCGGGTAAAAGGTCGCACCCTCATACTGTCTCAGAAGTCGTTCTGGCCTGCCGTCCTTTTTTATCGTTTCAAGTAAAATCTCCGATGCTTTCAACATAATGCTTCCTCCTTTATTATCCTGTGATCTTTCAAAATACCCGATCACTTATCTTTATGATCTTGCGTCAATCTCAGCCTGATACTGAAGAACCTTTTCCTTTGTGATCTTAAATCCAAACACCAGAAGTAGAAGACCTGCCAGACAGAAAATAGCCGGAACAAGTGCAAAGGAAATCGTCATTCCCTGACGAGCCGTCCCCTCAAGAACAACTCCAGATTTCCAGCCTACCGCCACAAGACAGGCGCTGAGGATCGTTCCTCTTAAGAATACGGCAATCTTCAGCGGAAGATTCTGTAATCCCATGATCCATCCGGATGCATCTTTTCCGCTCTTCCATGTTGCATACACTACAGTGTCCGCATAAAGTGCAGGTGAAGCTGCAAAAGCCATACCATAGAAGAACTGGGCAAGTGTCATAAGGGCGATCACTGTCATTGCATTTCCATAGAAAATATATACAAGGAACAGTGATACTGCCATTCCTGCATAAGCAATGATCATAGTTGTACGGGACGATATTGCTTTTGCAATGTATCTCATGGAAAAAGCTCCGATGATGGCACCGATAGCAACACAGAGAAGATAAGTGGTCATCAGTCCCGGATTTCCCATTGCATCCCTGAAATAGTAAATAGCAGATGCTGCTGTTACAAATTTCACACACCATTTTGCAAGGTCTGCCAGCATCAGGACCATAAGAGGTGGATTCTGAAACAGGGAAGCAAACATCTCTCTGATCGTGATCTTTGTTTTGTCATTTTTCTTTCCTGCTGTTTCCGTTTCAATCTCTTCATAGCCTTCCGTCATCTTGAAATGGGCAAAATAGGTTACGACCATCAGAATACCCAGGCAGAAAGCTGCTGCTGCAAATTTATTTTTCTCACCGACATATCCGGCAAGAAGTGTTGCAAATGGAAGACCCATATAGGAAAACAACAGACCGCCTATGTTATTCCAGGTTGCCCTGGAGGATGCAAGCGTTGCTTTGTCTTCCGGTGTTTTACCAACAACACTGATCAGGGTTGCGTTGGCAACATAGCTGAAATTCCATGCCACATGAGATGCGATGGATGCGGCAATGATCACCACTGCCGAAAGCCATTCATTATCACTGACACGTATGAACATGAATGCGTACAGAAACGGCACCATCCACGGAACCATGATCAGCCAGGAACGATAACGCCCCCATTTCTTTGCTTTTGTGCCATTGATGATTCCTCCGTAAAGCCAGGACAGACATGCATCAACAATGGTAAATACGGAATTGATCACACCAGCTACACCAGCTGCAAAGCCTGCCAGATCCGTCAGAAATGTCATAAAGTAAAATGTCTCGATATTACTCATAAGAACAAATCCGGCATCACCAACACCAAAGAAATATTTCAGGGCATTTGTAAGACCCTTTTTCTGTTTCGGATCTTGTTTCGGTATTTCATTTTTACTCATTTTCTTTCCCCCTTCGCTGTTTTTTGTGGGGCCGGCCATTTCCACAACTTCACGTTACCTTTGATGATTACAGTATAGTTGTTTTTTTCTTGTTCGTAAATCCGCACACTTCTTCATTCTTTCTCCAATGCTTCATACTTTTTGTACAGTTATTATTGTAAATATGCACAAATAATTCCCTCTCTGTTTTCTTTTTATTTTCCGTCTAATATGTTATAATTTCCTATAAATACAAGGCTTTTATGAATTGGAGGAAATATTTTGAACAAAAGAGAGCATTTCGTGAATAGCCCGCATACAGGCTTCCATCTTAATCTCCAGATCATTGCTGACGATTTTGCGGAGAAAAAAGAGGATGTTTCCATCCTCTGCCGTGAAGACCCCCTGACGCTGGATGGTCTTCGCATATATCAGGCAGGAGCCCTGCTAAAGCCATGCTACCTTTATCTTGTCTTCGGCAATTCTCTTTCCGAAAGCTTCCTGCGATACCAGAACATCGCATTTGTAGTGGTGGGCTCCGGTGATCTTTCCTGCTTTTCCGAAAGCTGCAGGATCCTTCACATTAAGGGAACCCTTTCTTTTTCTGAGGTCTTCAACCAAATACAGCAGACCTTTGACAGATATTCTGACTGGGACAGTAAACTCCAGCTTGCACTTGGAAGTATCGATCCGCTGAATGAGATGCTGGAAGCCAGTCTGGATATATTTCATAATCCGGTTTTTGCCCACGACACCAACTTTTATATCCTTTCTTCTCCCCGGCACGTAACCGGTATGTCCGAATGGGTCCATGACCAGCGTACAGGTAGACTCATCGCACCTTTAAGCCTGATTCAGGATTTCAAGCTTGATGCCGAATACCAGCGCACACTTATCACCCACGGCGCCAATATTTATTCCGAAGAGCTCCGCGGTTACCGTATCCTCTACATGAATCTCTGGGTCAGCGGCAATTATCAGGGCAGGCTTTGTGTAGATGAGCTCCAGACGGAGATACAGCCCGGACATTTTTCTGCTCTTGAGTATCTTGGCTCCTTTATCGAGCTATGCATCCGTCGGCACAATCTGTTCCAAATCTCAATGGGAAATGACTCCCGGCAGTTCTTCACGGAGTATCTTTCCGGAAAGCTCACAGAACTACAGGCAGTTACCGATCAGATCCAGTATCTGAACTGGAATCGCCATGACCGGTATCTTGTACTTCGTCTGGAAACCCAGCAGCAGGATGACCGTATGCACTCTTCCATCGCCACACTGGGACACATTGAAGCCCAGATCCCGGAAGGTCTGGCTTTTACCTATCAGCAGGGAATCGTTGTGATCGTTAATCTGTCCTTTAAGCACTCTGTATCTTCCGATGTTATCAGTTCACTTGCGATCATCCTGCGCGAAGGGCTTTTTAAAATGGGAGTAAGCTCTGAATTTCGTGATTTTCTCCTGATCCCTCAGGGATATATTCAGGCTGTTTCCGCCTTGCGCCTGGGCAAAAAAAGTCAGAGCATGGCCTGGTGCTATCATTTTGATGCTTATCTTCTGGAATATATGCTTTCCCAGATCAGCCATCAGATCAGTCCCGAGCTTCTGGTCTCTTCACGGCTGGATGCACTGCAGAATTATGACCGAAAAAACAATACTGAGCTGTATCACACACTCAAGGTCTATCTGGAGCATGAACGCAATTCTCTTCAGACAGCCCGTGAGCTTTTTATACATAGAAGTTCCCTGACCTACCGTCTGGAGCGCATCCAGAAACTCACAAAGGTTGATCTGGATAATCCGAAAGACCGGCTTCTTCTGCAGCTCTGCTTTCTTCTGCAGGAAAAGGACCAGACTGTCACCTGACAACCTGGTCCTTTTTTCTGCTTATATCTGTAAAAACTCCAATCCGAAATAATGTTCCATCCATAGCCTGATGGTTTCTTCCGAATCGCTTATTTTCGTTTCAATGGATCCATCTTCCTTCTGGATTGTAAGAACATCCCCGGTCAGCGCAACACTTCCTTCCGGTCTGCAGATGCTCACCACTCTTTTTCTGGTAATTAATACATCTGGAGATTTTGCACAATAGAAATTCAGCAGTTCAAAATCTGCTTCTACTGTAGGAGTCTGTGAAAATCTGAGTATTGGCAGATATTTTTCTTCTTTCCTTCGTTCAACAAGTATCTCTCCGTTTGTATTTCCCGGCTTCATGTTAACACGGTACCATCCGTTTTTTTCTCTGTGGATACCATCCTTCATAAGAACCGGCTTCTTGGGTCCGGGACCTCCGTATCCTACATCACAGTAATAGCTTCCTTCCTCAAAAATAACAAGGGTTGCCCGGTGCAGGACCGGCGGAAGCTCTTCCCGGTTCCACAATATCCTTACCGCCACAGGGATCACACGGAAATCCAAAGCTTTCAGAAGCTCATAAAACAATTTATTCAGCTCAAAGCAATATCCGCCTCGTTTTCTGACAATGATCTTCTCATAAATATCTTCCGACCTCAGAGAAGGAATCCTTCCCTCGTCAAAAACTTCCAGATTTTCAAAGGGAATACTGCAAAGATGAAGGTCCATTATCTTTTCCAGACATTTTTTATCTGTTCTTAATTCACCCTCATATCCGATCCTGTTCAGATATGCCTCCCGTTCTCTGTCATTCATTTTTTCACTCCTGTTCTATTCAAGAAGATAACAGCTGGTATAGGCGATCGTACAGGGACCATAATAGTATTCCAGACCATTTGCCTGGCATACCTGTGTTACCAGCATTCCATAGGCTTCCATCGAAGAAAATGCCTGTTCGGGGAAACGGCATGGAGCATCCGGATATGTACACGTTTTACATTTTGTACAGCACCCGGCCCCTATGGGGAGCATGCCCGGCCATCTTTCTCTGAGCATTTTTTCAAATTCATAAAAATTCTGTTTATGAACCGCTTCGGTCTCCATCATCGTCTCTCCGTCCAAAGGATCCTCCAGTTTCCCCACTGTCTGGACAATAATGCCTTCCCTGTACTTTTCTATCTTTTTTCTGCATACTTCAAGATCTCCGCATCCGGGAGGACAGCTCCAGCGTTTTGCATACATATGGCAGGTATTATTTTTGCACATTTCCCTTACCTCCGGCATAAGCTGGATCGAATCGCTCTTCAGAAGTGCTACATAAGAAAATCCTGCCTTTTTTCCCATCTCTTCCAGTTCTTTTATATTAAGCATATCCATTCTCCTCGCATTACGGAAAGCATAAGCCATCCACAAAACAGTCCTGGAACTCCGGCGAAGCTGCCAGCTCCACAAAATCCATATTTTTGACAGTCCGATCCATTTCTTTTCTTTCCTCTTCATTCAGAAGCGCGATCCTTGCACCTTCGCCTGCCGCATTTCCCACCGGCTGTATCCTGGGCAGCAGTCCGGCCGGGAACATCCCGATCGCTGCCGCACTTTCCGGATTCATGTAATTGCCGAATGCACCGGCAAGATAGACCCGTTTAATATCCTTTTCTGTGATCTCCAGTCTTTTCATAAGAAGAAAGATTCCCGCTGCGATAGCCGCTTTTGCCAGCTGTACCTCTCCGATATCCTTCTGTGTCAGATAAACGCCCCTGTCATTTCCCGACTTTTCCGGAGGTACCAGCACAAACACTCCCGCCTTTTCCTGGCCGCTTTCCAGATGACCACTTTCATCAATAAAGCCAGCCAGGTACAGCTGTGCCACAAGATCGATCAGACCTGAACCGCATAAGCCTGCCGGAGCCTTATTTCCTATAGTCGTGTATTCCCATTTTCCATTTTTGTATACTACATGATCTACTGCTCCTGCTCCTCCACGCATCCCGCACTCGATCTTTGCACCTTCAAATGCCGGACCGGCAGCTGTTGAACAACAGGCTAATCTCGTTTTATTTCCAAGGACCATCTCCCCGTTCGTTCCAATATCGATCATAAGGCTGATCTCGTTCTGCTGATCCTGTCTGAGCGTCAAAATGCAGCCACAGGTATCTGCCCCTACATACCCGGCTATATCAGGCAGCATAAGCAGCTGCCCCTTTCTGTGGATATGGAGCCCATATTGCTCTGCATTCAGTGTAAGCCCCTGACTGATCGCCGGATTATACGGTGCATGGACCAGCGATGCCGGAGAAATCCCAAGAAAAAGATGATGCATGCAGGTATTTCCTACCACAGATACCTGACAGATATCTAATGTGCTTCTTCCTGCTTCCTCTGCCAGTTCCTGGAGCATTTCATCAACCGCATTCCGTATGCAGCCGGTCAGCTGCTCTACGCCATGCTCCAGAGCATGATCCGCCCGCATGATCACATCTGCTCCATACTGAGTCTGTGGGTTCATTCTACTCTTGAGAGCCAGCTGCTTCCCGGTCAATGCATCCATAAGATAGCCGACCACCGTCGTTGTACCTATATCAAAAGCCGCAAAACAGATTTTTTTCTCTTCTCTGCTGATATCCAGGATCTTATTTCCTGCACAGATCACATACCATTCTTCTGCTTCTTTTCTGCAGCCATAAAGCTTCGATGCAATTTCAGTATCAGGCAGAACAGGTTTTTCCACATCCAGCTGTTCTGTCAGCCGCTCCCATTCAGAGCGGTTGTCTCCTGTCTCCGGTTTCTTAAGAATCACTTTTTTCTGTTTCAGATCAGGCCTGAACGCAACCGGTCTCTGCATTCCTTCTGTAAGGATCTCCTCTTCCTGACATCCGGACAATGTATCTACTTCAAGGTCACTGTGGATTTCCGTCTGACATGCAAGCACCATGTGATCTTCTATTTTAACACGACATTTCCCGCACTTTCCCCGGCCTCCGCAAGGTGCATCAGGAACCAGCTTTGCTTTTCTTTCCGCCTCAAGGATCCTGGTACCCGGTTCCACCAGGATCTCCTTTTCCTCCCTAATAAATTTTATTCGGTACATTTTTATCCCTCCGATGGTCACTGTAAAGCAAAAGCCGCTCTGCCGTCTATGCCATGCACAGACAATACAGAGCGGCCTATTTTATTTTCCCTTATGCTGCCAAAGCTTTTGCAAGAACTGCTGCGCTTGCTGCATCTTCTGAATATCCATCTGCGCCGATCTCATCTGCAAACTCCTTCGTGATCGGTGCTCCTCCAACCATGATCTTAACATTGCTTCTGAAATCTTCCGCATTAAGTGCTGCAACTGTATCCTTCAGAGCCGGCATTGTAGTTGTGAGCAGCGCTGAAAGTGCAATTACCTTAACATCCGGATTTTCTTTGTAACATTCAATAACCTTCGATGCAGGTACATCAACACCGAGATCAATAACTTCAAAGCCGGCACTTTCGATCATCATTGCAACAAGATTCTTTCCGATATCATGAAGATCTCCTGCTACAGTAGCGATGATAAGTTTTCCCATACTTCCTGTAGCGCCGGATGCAAGATGTGGTTTCAGAACCTCAACACCCTTTTTCATTGCACGGGCTGCTACCAGCATTTCCGGAACAAAGATTTCTCCGTTCTTAAATCTTTCACCTACAACAGCCATTGCATCGATCATGCTGTTAAGAATCTCTGTTGCCTCACAGCCTTCATCAAGAGCTGACTGTACAGCTGCACCTACAAGTTTTGCTTTTCCTTTTTCTACCAATTCTGCTACTTCTGTGATTTTTGACATAATCAAACACCTCCGCTTTTTATTTTCTATCCGCATTCCGCATATGCGTTTTATTTATTTTTTTACAGGTCCGATCAGACCTTCTCTGTATGCTCCGATGTATTCCATACAGTAATCATCCAGACCAAGCAATGCCTCTGTTGCATATACAAGTCCAAGCATATCTCTGTTTGTAGGATCCATGATCGCACTGTCAAGGCCGGCATTCATTGCAAGTACCACAAATCCGAAATTGATAAGCTTACGTACCGGCAGATTGAAGGAAATGTTACTGATCGCCGCTGTAATGTGGATCATCGGATACTGTTTACGGACACTTGAAATTACTTCCACATTCATCGCAATACCATCTTCAGATGTACAGAGCATCTCAACCAATGGATCAATATGGATACGATCCGGTGAAATTCCGTACTCTTTCGCTTTTGCCATGATCTTGTCAAATACCTTCAGCCTGTCTTCCGCACTTTTGGGGATACCTGTATCATCGCTTAAAAGTGCGATAACCTGCCACCCTTTGTTTTCAGGCTGTGCCATGAGAGGAAAAATCTTATCGATCTTATCCCCTTCACCGGATACAGAGTTAAATATACCCGGTTTTCTGCAGAATTTGTAAGCTTCTGTAAGAACATCTGCGCTGGGACTGTCTACGGAAATCGGAAGATCTGTCACTTCCTGAATACAGTCGATCATCCATTTCAAGGTTTCTACTTCTTCTGCTTCCGGAACAGACGCGCAACAATCGATATAGCTTGCTCCTGAGTTTGCCTGAGCAAGTGCCCGCTGCTTGATGAATTCTGCATCTCTGTTTGAGATCGCCTCCGCCACAGAGGGGATGGATCCATTGATTTTTTCACCTATGATTATCATATTATTTATCCTCCCGTTAACATATTCTGGCCTGCATCAAGAATTGTTACTGTTCATTCCATTCTCAGTAACACGCTTCGCAGAATATTACCAATAAACAGTAACCAGGAATTCTTATTTCAGTTCCATGTCTTTTATATAATGATTGTATCAAAATAAATGCAAAAAACCAGCCGCATTTCATACCATAAACATTGCATTTATTCCTACATTTTGTAGGAATGTTTTTTAGGAAAGACCTTCGTAAGCAGCAATCTAAAATAAGCCCATAAATCATAGCCTTGTCTACGATTTATGAGCTTATGCTAACACTTATTTCATATTCCTTAAATTTCCCTGAAATCCGGTGTCCCGTACAGGTCATACGGAGTACTCTGGTATACGTAATAATTCAACCAGTTCGTATACAGGTTGTTGGCATGGGCCCTCCAGGTGAGGAGTGGTTTGTTGTTTGGATCGTCATCTTTGTAATAGTTCTTCGGGATTTCAATAGGCAGACCCTTGGCAAGGTCTCTTTTATATTCGCCATCCAAAGTCACGCGGTCGTATTCCGGATGTCCCATAACAAAGATTTTACGTCCTCCCTCTGCCATTGCAAGGAACAGACCAGCCTCTTCGCTTTCCGCCAGGACCGTAAGGTCTTTGCATGCATGGATATCTGCAATAGGAACTTCTGTGTGTCTGGAATGCGGCGCAAGAAATACATCATCAAAGCCCCGGACCAGCGGGATCTTACGGTTCAGTACCCTGTGCTGGAAAAGTCCGAACATTTTCTTATCCAGAGGTTTTTTCTCCAGGCCATAAAAATGATAAAGACTGGCCTGCGCTGCCCAACAGAGAAAGATCGTGGAAGTCACATGCTTCTCAGTCCAATCCATGATCTCAGTCAGCTCATTCCAGTAATCCACTTCCTCAAAAGGCATCTGCTCCACCGGTGCTCCTGTGATGATCATTCCATCAAATTTACGTTTCTTTATATCGGTGAATGTTTCATAAAACTTGTTCAGATGGCTGAGAGATGTATTCTTGGCTTCATGGCTCTCCACAGCCATAAATGTCACATCCACCTGCAGCGGTGTATTGGAAAGAGAACGCAGAAGCTGCAGCTCTGTTTCTTCTTTCAGCGGCATCAGATTCAGGATCAGAATATGGATCGGACGGATATCCTGGTGCATGGCACGTTTTTCGTCCATTACAAATATATTTTCTCTCTCCAGGATCTCCTTTACCGGAAGATCCCCCTGTGTTTTGATCGGCATTGTTTGCCCTCCTTATATATAAAGCGTCTCTTATAAAGGAGCCGCTCGGCTTTTTTCTTCAGATAAAAAGTATCTCCAGTCTGTACGGCCTTTACTGCACTCCGGCAAGTTTCCGAAAATCTTCTTCTGAAAGGATCGGAATCCCCAGTTCTCTTGCCTTTTTGTTTTTGGATGAATTGGACTGGATGTCGTTATTGATCAGATAATTGGTCTTTTTGGTAACTGAACCGGTAACCTTGCCTCCCAGGGATTCGATCAGCTCTTTGGCCTCACTTCGATTTCCAAAGTGCACCAGACTTCCTGTGATCACAAAATTCATTCCTTCAAAGATCTGTTCCTGTTTGGGACTGTCCTCCTGAATATGAAGAAATCTCATCAGATGATCCAGGCGGCGATTATTATCCTCATCTCTAAAATAAGCTACCAGATTTCCGGCAATGACCGGCCCGATGGTATCAATATCACTGACCTCTTCCAGACTGGCATGACGTATCCTGTCCAGATCATTGTCAAAATGACGGCAGATCACCTTTGCATTAGCCAAACCGATATTTGCGATCCCAAGACTGTAGATCACCCTTGGAAGTGTAGTCTCTTTCGCCCGTTCCAGACTTTCCATAAGATTATCATAGGATTTCTGCCCAAAGCCTTCCATTTCCACGATCTCATCTTTATACCGGCTGATCTCAAAAATATCGCCAAAGTCATGGATAAATCCCCTGGCAATAAATTTCTCCAGTGTTGCCTCGGAAAGTCCGTCGATATTCATGGCATCCCTGCTTGTAAAAAGCCCAAAGGATTTGATCTTCTTGGCCGGGCACCCCGGATTGACGCAGAAAAGACATTCCACATCGTTTTCTTTCTTCACTACCGTTTCCTGTCCGCAGGCCGGACAGGTATGCGGGATCGGTGCATTACCGCTTCCGGTCAGATTTTCCGCAATCTGAGGAATGATCATATTTGCTTTGTATACACGAATGGTATCTCCGATCCCCAGCTTCAGTTCCTTCATTATACTGATGTTATGCACACTGGCCCTGCTCACTGTGGTTCCTTCCAGTTCCACCGGCTCAAAAATTGCTACCGGATTGATCAGTCCGGTCCTGGACGGGCTCCACTCAATCTCCAGAAGTCTCGTATCACGCATCTCATCGGCCCATTTAAATGCCATGGCGTTCCTTGGAAACTTGGCCGTAGTTCCCAGAGATTCTCCGTAAGCAATATCATCATACAATGCCACAAGCCCATCTGACGGAAAATCATTGGTCGTAACTGCTTCCGCAAAGTAATCCATCGCTTCATCCAGAGTTTCCGCTGTGACTTTTCGATATTCCACAACTTCAAAACCCTGTTCATTCAGCCACCGAAACTGCACCTCCCTGGAATTCCGGAAATCCACGCCTTCCGCACTCACTAAAGAAAAAGCATAAAACCGTACGTTTCTCTTCGCTGTAATTTCGTTATTCAGCTGGCGGACAGAACCACTGCAGAGATTTCTGGGATTTTTGTATTTGGCATCTGCATCTCCGATGGTTTCGTTGATCTTTTCAAAATCCGAATAGGTAATGATGGCTTCTCCGCGAAGTACCAGTCTCCCTTTAAAAGAAATTTTCAGAGGTATGTTCTTAAATACTCTGGCATTATTGGTAATAACCTCTCCCACAATACCATTTCCTCTGGTAACTGCCTTTATAAGCTCTCCGTTTTCATAGGTAAGCACGATCGTTAAGCCATCCAGCTTCCAGGATAAAAGTGTAGGATGTTCCCCGATAAACTCTCTCAAAGCTTCTCTCTCTTTGGTCTTATCCAGAGACAGCATCGGTCTCTCATGTTCTTCCTTGGGGAGCTGCTCCACTGCCTCATATCCTACATTAACGGTTGGACTGTCTGCCAGAACGATCCCTGTTTCTTTCTCCAGTGCGCTCAGAGTGTCGTACAGGGCGTCGTACTCCACGTTGGACATGATCTCCCTGTCTTCCTGATAATAGGCCCTGGACGCTTCCCGGAGCTTTTCTCCCAGCTCTTTCATTTTTTTTATGGATGATTCGTTCATGGCTTCCTCCCGTCCTTTTTTCTGATTTTTCGGAGGAAAGCATCTCCTCCAGTTCTTTTCGTTCTTCCGGTCGGATCTCACGATATTTCCCCTCTTCCAGGCCATCAATATACAGATTCATGATCCGAACACGTTTAAGTGTTACGACTTTATATCCGAAATATTCACACATACGACGGATCTGGCGGTTCAGACCCTGGGTAAGGATGATACGAAAACTGTTTTTCCCTGTTTTTGTAACCTTGCAGGGACGTGTGACCGTATCAAGGATCGGCACTCCGCCGCCCATACCACGGATAAATTCTTCTGTCACCGGTTTATTCACGGTCACCTGATATTCCTTTTCATGGTAGTTCCCCGCCTTCATGATACGGTTCACCAGATCTCCTTCATTGGTAAGGAGAAGCAGTCCTTCGGAATCTTTATCCAGCCGTCCTATGGGATAGATCCGCACCGGATAATCCAGATATTCTGTTACTGTCATCTCATTCCGCTGTTGTCTGGTGCTGCAGACAATCCCTTTTGGTTTATGAAAAAGAAGCAGGATCTTTTTTTCCTGTTTTTTTACAGGCTTTCCGTCAATACAGATCTCCGCATCCGGAAGGATCTTCATTCCTGTGGGAACCAGTTCTCCATTAGCAGTAACTCTCCCCGCTTCTGTCAGTCGGTCTGCCTCTCTTCTTGAGCAGACTCCTATATCGCTTAAATATTTATTGATTCTGATTTTTTCGTCCATTGTTCTATTATATATTTTTTCCCACGTGTTCGCAACCGGTTATTTTTCTTGTATTTTCTTTCTCATTATTGTATGATAAACAGAAATATACTTAAATATCAGGAGGAAAAACATGTCAGAGCATACTCCACGTATGAACCGGCTGCTGATCTTTGTCGCTGTTTTCCTGTGTCTGATCTGCGGTATTCTCTTTACCCAGTCATCGGCCGGTCCTTTTGAAAGCAGCAGTACTTCCGTAGTTTCCATAAATACCAGCGATATTTCGGCCATTGAACCAAGTTCAGATCGCGATCACCATACAGATGCATGGATATCTTCCGGCGCTCCTTCACCTTCCGCCACACCGTCTCCTGTTCCCACAGAGATTCCCGAAACAGAAAAGGTTTCGCCAGAGGCAGAAAACGGAGTCTGGACACCGGATGGCACCAACTGGAAATTTATGGTTGACGGAACCGCCTATACCGGATGGCTTACCGACACAGATGGTCATCGATATTATTTCAATAAGGACGGAATCATGCAGACCGGCTGGATCACCCTAGGCAAAAAACGTTATTATCTGGACGAAGACGGAATCATGCAGACCGGAACCATCACCGTAAATGGAAAAAAATACACATTGGCAGCAGACGGTTCACTCAAAAAATGATCTTTCGTTATATCAGAGCAACAAAAATGCAGGTTCTTCCGGAACCTGCATTTTATTAACCCTTATTATTCTAACAGACCACTATAAACATAACCGGTCTGTCCATCATAATCAACCTGTATCCAGTCGCCTTCCTGCCCTTTCTTTTCAACTTCCGTTCCTGCAGAAAAACCACCGATAACCTCACCCTCTGAATCTGCGGAAGCACGAACATTACAATCCTCTGTAACTGTAAGCATTGTTCCTGCATCTGCGGAAGCACTGGCATCTTCACCAAGGCCCTGAAGGAATTCTGCCAGAGAGGGATCACTCTCCTGCGCAGCTTCATAGTCCGTCTTTACCTTTGTGATAAGCTCCTGCACATCCTTCTCAGATTCCAGTTTTTTCACATAGGCACTGATATCTGCATCGTCATCAGCACCACCTTTGATCTTCAGATTGCCGTCACTGCCCGTCTCCACATAAAACTGGCTCAGTGCCGGAACCGGAGTCTCAATTCCAGTACAGATATAATTAAAGACTACATAAACGACATACGAATCGTCCGTCAGTCCCTTCTTAGCGTAAACATTCTGTACCTCATACCCATCAATATAATCCCTTGAATTAATCTGCGACTCGTCAGCCGGCGTAAATCCGTCCTCAATCGTCTTAAGTGTTGCAATGTCTTTTTCCCCAAAAGCTTTATAATAGCTCTGAATCAGCTCGGTTACTTCCGTGCTGGCTTTTTCCATGGTTGTCTCCGCATCCGTATCTGCCGCGGAACTGGCGTCTTTCTTCTCGTCTGTCTCCCCATCATTTGCCGGAGAAGAAGGATCATTTTCCTGGTTACTTTGGGCTGTTGTCTGATCTTTATTGGAATTCCCCTTCTTACCTCCAACACAGGCGCGGACGCCAAAGATCAGAACAAGCACGATCACCAGAATGGCTCCGCCTAACATAAAATAGCGAAGGTTATCTGATAACCATTCTCTGAAATCATCCAAGTTCTTGTCCTCCTTATCATAACAACACGCCGGAACAATTCCCACTGTTCCGGGTAACACACCTGAAGGGAATCGAACCCCCGCACATGGTACCGGAAACCACTGCTCTATCCACTGAGCTACAGGTGCATAATGAAAAACATAACTTCTAAATTCAGGTATGAAATTATCAAAGTAGGTTTACACTGTTTATGATTTTAACACAAATCCATGAAATTGTAAAGATTTTTTTAAACAGTACATATTCATCACACATTTTATGGTTGCTGTTCACTCCGTTCTCCGTATCATTTTACGCACTTTAGTCATTTTTCCAGGCCAGAAGGGCGAACACATTCACCCTTCAAACCTGTATACCACATATTTTTCTGTCTGTGCAATAGGGGTACATCCTGCCTGACGGATATAGTCATGATTTGTAAGATCTACCGGAAGAACGAGATAATCGGTTTCCGTTCTTTTCAATACCTGCCGGAACTTATCGATCCCTACATCCATCTGATAACTGATCACATCCATGATCACTTTCTGGATCTGGTAGGCCTTGCTGTTTTCGTAGTTTCCTACCACAGTACTTCCTGCACGATACAGGATAAAATTACGATCCAGAACAAGAATCAGTGACGGATCATACTGTCTAGCCACCAGATTCAGCTCATTGTCAAAAACAACCTTGGGTTGTTCTTTATCGCAGTCCTGATGGATCACATCGCATACTGAGCGCAGCTCATTCGGGACTTTATAGATGTTTTCCGCCATCACATAATCTTTTGCAATGCCGGGAACAGGTGTCCCCGTAGTGACGATCACTGCCGCAAGGATCAGCGCTGTTACAGCCTTCAGCCATCGAAACCTTACCGCTTCTACGATCCGTACAGCATAATAGGCAGCACCCGGGATCACCGGAAGGATCCAGATAAAGCGATAATATTCACTTTCAAAATGTACCTTTGGTATCACATATTTTACAAGAACCGGATTATATACCGTAAGTGCCAGAAAGACTAGATAATACAGGAATACTCTAGATTCTTTTCTCCTGCGGTAAAAAATATCCCAGAGTATACCTGCCAGAAAAAATACAGGCAGCATACAGCCACTCCAGTAATTTTCCATACAGATCTGCACAAAACGCAGTCCCAGTTCTTCGATCGTTACTCCCGCCATTTTCTTCTCCTATCCATAGTATCTTCCCAGTTTCCTATGATGCCGGAAATGCGATCCATCCAAGCTTCGCCGAAAAATAAACCAGGGCATACAAAAATCCCGGCAGCATACAAAGCGCATAGGGAATCGCGTAGGAAAGCTTTTTCTTCAGCACCATCACCGGAAGGATCGCCGTACTGACTACCGCAGGATAAATAAGGGAGGATCCTGAAAACGTCAACGCACTGACTGCAGCAATGAAAAGCAGCACCCAGCTCTCTTTATTTCTGCCATCTTTGTTGAGCCAGAGCCGTATACTTACCAGAAGCGCTGCCGGGATAGAAATATTTGCCAGCAGGGCCTTCCCTTCATAAACCCGCATAAACGCAAAGGTTCCTGTTGTATAGATAGAAAAAGAAAACAATTGCATCAGACACACAAAAAGAACCATCAGGTCTGCTTTTTTTTCATCTCCACGAAAAAAGCTTTTTCCGATCTGGTAGATCAGAAGATTGATCATCAGCATGTTGATCACAGACATCACGACCTTGGACTGAACGATCGGGTGGATGCCCAGAAGGACACACCACACCGCATTGTTCATCGGATATGCTGAAAGATCATAGCGGAGATTAAAATTTCTCTGGATAACACCGGTAAGCGGACTGTATCGAGCAAGAGTGTCTGTATACACGGAAGTGCTTACTGCGCCAATATAATGTGTTGCATCTGCAGTAACGTCCTGATATGCAGCCACTAGAAAACACTGCAGGATCACTGCCGCAGCGATCAAAAGCAGCAGCAGTGAATGCTTCCGAAATGTTTCTCCTATCCGGTCCAGCTGTCCCTTCCAAAGTTTATGCGAAAACAGACATGCTGCCAGTACACAAGCTGCCATGATCACCATCCACAGATACGAAAAGGTACTCAGTTTTACCCATTTCAGTGTCATAGGAACTGCAAGTATCTCAAAAACCGCAAAATACAAAAGATATCCCAAGACCAGTTCCATGGTTACTTCCGTCTTCATTTTCAGTATCCGTGTCAGCAGACTTCCTGCACAGAAAAATACCAGCAGCTCCAGGATCAGTCCGGCAATTGCCAGTATCAGCTCCTGCATTTCACACCTTCTCTCCGGCGTCTCTGGCAAGGATTCCCATTGCAACCTTCTCCGGAGTGATCGGGAGCTCTCTGACACGTACACCTGTTGCATTATAAACCGCATTGGCAATAGCCGGACAAGGTGTATCGATCACAAGTTCACCAATGGATTTTGCACCGAAAGGACCTGTCTTCTCGTAGCTGCTCTCAAACTCGATCCGCACCTTCGGAATATCCATACGGTTGGGGATCTTATACTGCATAAAAGAATTGTTACGGATCTTTCCCTTATCTGTATACTGCACATCCTCATACAGAACCATTCCGATTCCCTGACCGATACCGCCTTCTGCCTGCACTCTGGCAAGATTTGGATTGATCGGAGTTCCACAGTCGATCACGCCCACATAATCAATGACATCGATCTGTCCGGTCTCTTTATCGACCTCCACTTCAGCGGCACCTACCATAAACGGTGGCGGAGAGATCGGAGAAGAATATTCTTTTACAACCTGAAGCTCACTGCAGACTCCACAGGTCGCTTTTCCTGCGATCTGCTGCAGCGTTACCTCTTTTCCGTCTTCTGTGCGGACTTTTTCTCCGTCAAAATCAGAATCCTCTGCAGATACTCCAAGCATCTGTGCGCCAAAAGCGTGGATTCTCTTTCTGAGTTCTCCGCAGGCCTGGATCACGGCATTTCCAGTTGCATAGGTTGTGGAAGATGCATAAGAACCGGAATCATAGGGAGAAATATCTGTATCCACACTGAATACCACGATATTTTTCATATCTGTATCCAGACAGTCTGCTGCCATCTGAGCAAGAATGGTATCACAGCCGGTTCCCATATCAGAACATCCAAGTGCCAGGGTATAGGAACCATCCTCATTTAATTTAATGTCTGCTCCGCCGACATCGATCCCTGCAATAGATGAGCCCTGCATGGCCATAGCGATACCGACACCCCGTACTTTGCCGTTACCCATATCACGGAACGGATATTTCTCATCCCATCCGATCATTTCCTTTGCACGGGCGAGGCATTTATCCATGGTACAGCTGCCGTTGATCGGTACATCCGGATATCCCGGAAGTGCCTCTCCCTCCATAGGCATGTTCAGCTCGCGGAATTTTACCGGATCCATCCCCATCTTATGAGCCAGCTCATCTGCTGCGGACTCCACAGCAAAAATACCCTGTGTGGCACCATAGCCACGATAAGCGCCAGCTGCCTGCATATTGGTGTAAACAACATCATAGGCAAAACGGTAGGCTTCCGTATGACGATACAGCGCAATGGATTTATGGCCTGAAAGTCCTACGGTTGTAGGCCCATGCTCTCCATAGGCACCGGTGTTGGAAAGAGTATAAAGATCGATTGCCTTTACAATACCGTTTTCGTCTGCACCCATACGGATATGGACTTCCATCTCATGACGCGGAGAAGACGCGATCATAGATTCCTTTCTGGAAAAAACGATCTTGGACGGACGCCCGGTAACCCATGTTACCAGTGCCGGGAAAACCTCACTGACAGAAGACTGTTTTGCACCAAAGCCCCCGCCGATACGAGGCTTGATCACACGAACTTTGGAAGACGGAATGTTCAGCGCATTTCCTACGATCCTTCGGATATGGAACGGGATCTGAGTGGAAGAAACCACCGTCAGTCTCTGAAAATGGTCCATATAACAGTAGGTACGGAAGGTCTCCATCATGGTCTGCTGATTTGCCTTTGTGTGGTAAACCTGATCTACTGTATACGCACATTTTTCCAGCATGGCATCCACATCACCCACTTCTTCTACATTGGAGGAACAGAGATTACGCTTATTATCTCCGCCGGCCGGGATCGGCATATACCAGTCATCCTCCGGGTGCACCAGAATGGGATTATCCTTGGCTGTGTGGATATCCAGAACTGCTTCCTCCACACGATATTTTACCTTAATGCGTTTCAGGGCTTTATCTACTGCCTCTTCTGTCTCACCGGCTACGATGGCAACCGGATCCCCTACAAAACGCACATGCTTATCTATGATATAGCGATCCCATGGACTGATCTCCGGCGCTGTCTGCCCGGCCAGGGTAAATCTTTTGTGGGAAACATCCTCATAGGTCAGAACACAGGCAATCCCCTCGATCTTCTTTGCAGCATCTGTCTTGATCTCTTCCACCCAGGCATTGGCATGAGGACTTCTTAAGAGCTTGACGATCAGACAGTCAGAAGGTGCAAGATCATCGGTATAGACCGGTTTTCCGGTTACCAGCGACATTGCATCTGTTTTTGGCACCGGCTTGTTTACGTATTTCATTTTCCTTCCTCCTGTCCTTTTTTATAGTCGAGAAATTTCAGGATACTTCTGGTCTGTCCCACAAATCCCGAACAACGGCACAGATTTCCGGAAAGATACTCCAGGATATCCTCTTCTGTGGGATCTTCCAGTTCCTTTAACATGGCAAATACATTCATGATAAATCCCGGATTGCAGAATCCGCACTGCTCTGCTCCCTCATTTGCCATAAAAGCGCCGAATTCCTTTGCTTCCTCCTGCATTCCCTCCAGAGTCACGATCCGTTTCCCGTCTGCGCGGGCAGCCAGCATGGAGCAGGACAGTACCGGACGTTCATCCATCAGCACAGTACAGAGACCACAGTTTGCAGTCTCACAGCCACGTTTTACGCTGTAACAGCTGTTTTTCCGCAGGAAATCCAGAAGCAGTTCATCCGGACGTACCTCTGCCTGCCGTTTTACACCATTCAGCCAGAAAGTGATATTCATTCTGCTCTCCCTCCGATCTCTTCCCAGGCTCTTCTTGTAAGGACTTTCACAAGAAGACTTCTGTATTCTTTTGAAGCACGCATGTTCTTGTCTGTAGAAACATGTTCCGCTGCATATGCGGCAAAAGATGCTGCTGCATCCTTTTTCTGCTGTGCATTCATCTGTACAAAATCTTTTAAGATTTCCTCTTCATCTTCCACGATCATTGCTTTTCCGGGTCTGGCCCCAATGACAGTTCTTGCTTTTCCGTCAATAAGAGCGGCCGCACAGGTGAGCACAGGAAAATCTGTGGAATTGTTCCGCTGACTTAAGTACACACTGTTCAGCGGCTGTTTTTTTACAATGATATTTACCAGGATATCGTTATCCTTTTCCATGGATGCAAACTGTGCCAGCGGAATGGTTCCGCCATTGTACAGCTCCACCCAGGTATCCAGTGCCAGAAACATGGTCAGTACATCGGAAAATCCGAATCTTCCGAAAATACTTCCGCCCACTGTGGCACAGTTTCGAAACTGCACACCCACAATGTGCCGTACACTTTCACGGATAGCACTGTTTGTATAGGCATTCAGCTCTTTGTGGGTTTCCAGCGCATGAAGTGGTGTCATACAGCCGATCACAAATGCTTCTTCTGTTTCTGTAATAGTATCCAGCCCAAGACCTGACAGATCAATGGCTGTCATGATGTTCCGGTTTCCCATTTTCAGCCAGACCATACCGCCCAGCACACAGGCTGTTCTTTTCTGGTTCAGTTCATATGCCTGTTCAAGGCTTTCTGCCTTTACGTAATTCTTTATCTTCAGCATACTTTATTCCCTTCTGAATTCTCATTCTCTTTCTTTACGGCTGTTTTTTCAGCCGAACATTTATTTTAACAGACTGTCAGCTAAATAGCTATTGTTTTTTTCTCTGCTGTTCTGACGCCGCATTAGACAGCGGTCTCCAGAACGATAAACTGATACGGTTTCAAAATGATCTCTTTTTCTGTGATCTCCACAGCTTTCTGATTATTCAGAAGCACCTCTTTTACTTCTCCCGGCAAAGATACCTTCTGTGACTGTGCCTGCATATTTCCCAGGATCAGAAGATTTTTCTCACCGTTTCTTGTATATGCGATCAGATTCTTCTGTTCTTCCTGATATGGAGCGAATGTTCCGTATACAAGCGTTTCTTTATATTCCGGAGCTTTTCTCAGTGCAGTCAGCTTTTTGTAGAAAGAAAGGAGGGAATCACTGTCCGTTAACTGGGACTTTACATTAATCTCCTTATAATTGGGATTGACCCCAAGCCACGGCTCTCCTTCTGAAAATCCCGCATTTTTCTCTGCGCTCCACTGTACCGGAGTTCTGGCATTGTCTCTGGAAAATGCGGAAGCAGCATCAAGCGCTTCTTTTTCACTGCATCCGGCACGGAGCGCTACCTGGTATTCATCGATGGTACTGATGTCATCGATCTGATCCATAGAAGTAAACTCCATATTTTCCATACCGATCTCCTGACCCTGATAAATAAACGGAATTCCCTTCAGCAGAAAATAAACACCTGCCAGGAGCTTCCTTGAATCCGGACAGCGGTCTTCCGGAGAAATATAGTGACAGACACCTCTTGGCTCATCATGATTCTCAATAATGTTGGAGATCATGCCGGTATCCCCAATCTTTTTCTGCGTATGGAAAATACACTTCTTGTACTCTTCCGGAGTCAGGTACGGTTTGGATGCATACCAGCCATCCTCGCTCTTTCCGTAACAGGTTTCTTCAAAATCAAACATGGATGAAAAATATCCGTTTTCTCCGATAAAATCTTTGATCTCATCTTCCTTTTCATTGAAGACCTCTCCTACAGTAAAAGCATCATAGGGATGAAAGCACTTCTCAGCCATCTCTCCCAGAAATTCTCCAATCCCTTCTGCCTCCTCCAGCATCCTCCCGACGCTGCAGAGCCCATCTGCACGATCGGCAGGATAATCGGAAAACGGAAGCTTCTTCTTGATATTGATAATGGCATCAATACGGAATCCGCCAAGCCCTTTTTCCATCCACCAGCGGATGTTTTTGTAGACTTCCTCTCTTACTTCAGGATTCTCCCAGTTGAGATCCGGCTGCTTCTTGTGGAATACATGGAGATACTGTTTATCCGGATGTCCCGGAAGCTCTTCCCATACCGGACCACCGAAATAGCTTCTCCAGTTGCAGGGAGCTTTATCATCCTTTTTGTCCCGGATATAAAAGAAATTTCCATACTTTCCGTCCGGATCCTTAATGGCCTGCTGAAACCACTCATGCTCATCGGAGCAGTGATTTACCACCAGATCCATAAGGATGTACATTTCTCTTTTTTTTGCTTCTGCGATCAGACGATCCATATCCTCCATGGTCCCAAACCTCGGATCAATCGCATAATAATCTGCAATGTCATATCCCTGGTCTGCAAGGGGAGATTTATAGATTGGGGAAAGCCAGAGGATATCTGCTCCCAGTTCCTTAAGATAATCAAGCTTGCTGATGATTCCTGGGATGTCTCCGATTCCGTCTCCGTTGGAATCATAAAAGCTCTTGGGGTATATCTGATATACCACTTTGTCATGCCACCATTTTCGTTTCATCGTAATTCCTCCTATGCCTGTTTGATCATGCAGTACTGCTTCAGATCAAATCCTTTTTTCTGTACAATGCCGTATAATTTAAATCCGAATTTCTCATACATGGAAACATTTGCCGGATTATGGGTTTCCAGAGAGATCATCAGCTTATGCCTGTCCGCATAATCGATCACCTCATCCATCAGCTTTTCAGCAAGACCGTGATGCTGCATCTTCGGCGCCACTGCCAGATAGATCACATGAAGCCTTTCTGCTGTATGAAGCTGGGAAGTCCAGCTGGAATTCAGATAGTCTTTTCCCTGGATGAATTTCCGCAGGGTCGCAAGACTTGGATCCTCTTTGATCAGATAGCCATCTGTTTTCAGAAGGGCAAAAAAATCCACCATCAGATTATGTAAGGCTGCTTCATGCTCCGTTCCGTCGGATACTACCAGGATACTGTTCAGCTCACTGCTGTCTGCATAGATCTCGCAGGTCTCAAAAAACTCCGTAAGATCACAGGTAAAAAGCTCCGGCATCAGCCGTTCTCTGGTATCCCTGTCCGGGATCAGTGCATGATACAGAGGATCCTCCGAAAAACATACGGTCAATATCCGGATCAGCTTATCCAGATCTTCTTCTTTCACTCGGTATAAATTATGGCTTTCCATTCTTTCCTCCAGGTATGGTTTTATTCTGTTCCTTTTTCAAACATATCACTGACCTCGCAGATCAGATTCCTGAGCTTTTCCACTGCACGGATCAGATATTCAATATCATCCGCATAATAACGCTTCTGTCTTTCCCAGGCTTCCTTGAGGCTCTGCTTTTCTGCCTCCAGGCTGTCACCCGGCTTCTTTTCCTTCAGGCTTTCCACAAGATCATAAAGGTTCTCATGGTGGATGATCCTGCCCTTTCCCCACATCAGGCGATCCGGGGACTGCTTCAAGATATATTCCGTAAAATGATAAAAGACTTCCCGCTCAAACTGAAAGGCATAACAGTTGTTGTCAATACTGTAAAAAGCCTCCAGCGCAGGTGCGATCTCTCTTTTTTCCAGATATCCCATCGCTTTCTTCAGTGCATAAAGATTGTTCTGCACTGCCTGCTGCGGAAAGATCACATTGTCATCCCAGTCCAGACGTACCAGATAATCCTGGGATTTTCGGAATACACCGAGAAGCTTTTCGGTAATGGCATCGGCTTTTTTCCAGTCACGTTTTTCTTCCGGAAGGCTGTTGAAGCGCCGTACCTGCTCTGCAAGGATGGCAGCCGCTTTTTTTGCCTCTTCTGTTTTTTTCAGAAGGAGTGTACTGTCGGCGCCGGTCTGCATACACAGATCCGTATCCAGGGTCTTAATACTTTGGTCCAGTACCCGCCCGAAATCCATTGGCGGCAGAGCAAGGCTGTCAATAGCCAGAAGAAGTTTCAGATAAAATTCATGATGGAATCTGTATACCTCTTCCTCATAAACATCCTGGTTATCGTATTGGGAATGATAATAATTTTCCATAAAGGGACCACCGCTGAAATCATTGACCATGGACGGGATCCCGGAAATAGCCATGGTAAAATCATCAGACCAGGTTTCAATGGGATACAACGTGGTCATGCCCTCCGGATAAATCCCCTCCGGCATCTGCACAGCATCCACGAAGCTGCGCACAAAATCCGCATACTCATAGGTACATCGTACTGCATCTCTGGTACTGTGTGCATGAGCCGGAAGCTCAAAATTCAGATCTGCGATCACGTGCCCCTGCCACTCCGGTCTCGCCTCAAATACCTGGCGGTAAGCACCTGTGGACCAGTCATATTTTGTGTCGGAAATCCCCCATTCTTCTGCTGCAAGAGCACATACCACAATAGTATGGCGAGGTTTATAGCCACCACGGAGCAGCGCCCTGGCAATTCCAATGATCATGGCCACTGCCGCATTATCGTCCTGAAATCCCTCAAAATAGGAATCATAGTGAGCACTTAACAGGATCATGGAATCCGAATCGGTTCCCGGGATTTTGCCAACGATATTGTAGGTATACTGGTCTTTGAGTACCTCTGTGTCCGCATCAAATTCCACGGAAAGCTCCGGAACACGATTCCCATTCTCATTTTTTTCCTCCATCAGCTGACGGATCATAAGAAAATCTGCCCGTGACATGGAAAATGCAGGCGCACAGGAAGGTCCTGCGATATCCTGTGCATTCAAAGCCGTATCATCGATCTGTGCGTATCCTCTGCTCTGTACGGCGATCAGAGCTGCTGCACCCTTCAGGTGTGCCTGATACACCGGGTAGTTGATCCACCATTCTTCTCTCTGATTGATCTCGATAAGAACCAGCTTTCCTTTCACATCGATATCCTTATATTCGTCAGCTGTACCCTTTCCAAGATATACCAGATCAAACCTCTGAAAGCCATTGGTCTTAAAATCTGTCTGATATGCGCCAAGCTGGATCTCCCGGCAGGTTCCCTCTCTGTCATGGCAGCGCATCACCGCTTTTTTAAATTTCCATGCATCCACACGGATCTTATCTTTTTCTACCTGTGTGAGACCGGCTTTTTTCATTTCTTCCAAAAGCATATCTCCGGTTTTTCGCTCTGCCAGGGAGCCTGCTGTACGGTATCCCAGAACCGGATTTGTTTTTTCCTGTTCCATGTGCCTGGCCAGATCATAAGATTCTTTTATATTCAGGCATGAAACACATTTCTCCACGATGTTCAAATTTACTGTCATCCCTTTCTCGGCAGTTCCCTGCCGGCAGTTCCGTCCTCCCGGCAGAGATATTCCTCTAACTGTTATAGATTATACCTTATCAATGTGCGGATTTCCAGATAAAAAAACGCGATTTGTTCTGACAAAAAATCCATCTCACAAATCACGTTATTATAATTTCTTTTTAGCCGGAATACCGAAGCGCATCAATAGGCTTCCTGGATGCTGCCTTGTTAGCCGGATACAGGCCAAAAAGCACACCGATCATCAAAGACATGGTGTTGGTGACACCGAACATGGCTTCCATGATCTCTGACTGATCCACAATGGAAAAAGCGTCTTCGTCCTGCTCAAAGCGTTCCATCAGGAGCTCTGTAAACGCATTTTCTGCCGGCTCCAGGCTATCCTCATCTGCTCCGGATGCGTAAAACATGGTCACATCCAGTACATTATCCGCAAGCCTGGTCATAGTAGAAAACGGGATGATCACCATAAGCCTTTTATGCCGTCGTTTCATTTTCCTTAACCTCCAAATATGCTGTGTATGTTCTCTCTGTTTTAAAAATATTTTTAAAAAAATGTGTAAAGTCTTTGTGTGATCTGTGAAAACCCGGTGAAAAAGGTATGATATTTTTCATATGCAAATACAAATAATTAATTATATTTTCTGTCTGTTGCCATTATTTTTTGTATATATTAAATATTATTTCAAAAATTATATATTATTTTCTGGTATTTTTTACCGAAATATGTTATAAAAGAAGTAAGAAAAACTACCGGAAATCAGATATTCCTGCTTCCGGTCCGAGATAAAGGAGGTATCTTTATGGCAAAACGTATTATCACCATCAATCGTATGTTTGGAAGCAACGGACGCCTTATCGGCAAGACTCTGGCTGAAAACCTGGACATCGGTTTTTATGATAAAGAACTGATCGACATGGCTGCCAAGAAAAACAATATCCCCTTCGACACCCTAGCAAAGGTAGACGAGAAAAAAGCCAGTCAGTGGGTATTTCCCGTTGACAGTGAGCTGCAGTTTACAGATAATTTCTCTTTTGTACCAATGAACGATGTGCTCTATGATCTCCAGAGAAAGATCATCCTGTCCCTTCCGCAGAGAGAGGACTGCGTAATTGTCGGCCGCTGTGCAACCAGTATCCTGAAGGATAAATCACTTAAACTTTTTATCCATGCACCTTTTGAGGAAAGAGTTCAGAATGTGATACGCCGTACCGGCAGAGAAGAAGCCAGCGCACGGAAACTGGTCAAAAAAATGGATAAAGAGAGAAAAGCTTACTATGAATACTTTACAGACAGCAAATGGCTGGATATGACACAGTATGATCTCTGTATTGACAGCAGCCGGTTTTCTATGGAGCAGATTATTGAGATTGTAAAGAGATGTCTTTAGGATTCTTTTTTTCTGAAAATTTTTTTCTGAAAAATGTTTTTACGCTTTGGAAGCGTAAGTGAAACCGCAGGGGAGGGGAAGCACTCGTAGTTGCGAAAGGCCGTTTCCCCTCCCCTGCACCCCTTCCCTCAGGCCCCGCTATGAACCGTACGTTTTGGTTATGTTACGTTGTTGACAGGGTGATGGATTCTGCGTTTGTTTAAGACGCCAGACTGTGCCAATCTCATCGGCATAACACCTTTCAACAAGAAGACGTATCCTTCCCACCATTCCAACACATTGAGCAACACCAAAATATTTATTGACCAGACGCTATTCTTCCCACACCTCCAACTGCGGACGCTCAACTCATCAAAACGTAAGGACAGGACACCACGCGTCCGCTTCCACCTCTCCGTCTGAAACGTCAGCCGGGGAAGTGACAGTCCTCCGGGCTGCTACGGAGGAGGGGTGATGATGGTTAGGTTGCGGGAGACGGCGTTATTGCGGAAGGGCCCAGCTGTTTGAGCCGAAGGCGAGTTCTGGGCCCTTCCGCAATGGTTTTAGCCGGCTCACGGAACCTTAGCAGCATCCCCCGACGGAGTCCGGCCCGGAGGACTGTCACTTCCCCGGCGTCCGTTCGCCAATATACCCCTTCAAAAACTCATATATATCCCCCTCCAACGGCGGACACCCCTCCACATAATTCTGAAACTTACAGGTACAGTGTCCCACACCAAGCACTCCCGTCTTACCACGATACCCCTGTCCGATGCAGATCTTTTCATCCAGCTTCTCAAAAAGCCCCTCTTCCTTCAACATCTCCAATGCCGGGATCAGATACCCGTAGCAGGCACTGCAGGATTCCACTTCCTCCACGGCATCCGCAAGCTCCACAACCTTTCTGGATACCGGCATCCTCTGATCCGCACCATCCTCCAGAAATCTGACATCTGCTTTAGAAATATCTGAGCAGCCCACGCCAAGCTCACCTGCCAGCTTCACATAAGGAACCTCAGCTACCTCATAATGCATCATCTGACACACATATGCATCCACAAGAACCGGATCACAGGCAGCCATCACCCGGTTCATCACGACAGGATTTCCGCCATCCTCAAAATCCAGATCCCCGCAGATATTATCCACAACAATAAAGTCCTGCTGTATCCCCATATTCAGATGAGCAATGGGTTTATGAAGCCCCAGAGAATGAAACCGTCTCTTTTCCTTATTTGGGATCAACCCCTTCATATTCTTAAGGGCACAGGTGATCTTTGTCTGACAATGGCCTTTCAGAACTGGCACATTGATCAGAAAATCAAGCTCCTTTACCCGCTCACAGACATTCAGCTCCATTCCGCCGCAGTCCACAGAAATACCCTTATCCTTCTGCATATCCCAGAACGGCACCTGATACTCTTCCTCAAGCCTGTCAAAGCCACAGGTCTCAAAAGCCTCCCTTGTCTTATCTCCTACCCAGGATCCCTCCAGCATCACCATATCCCGGAAGCCATGCTCCTTCAGATACTCGATAATTCCTGCAACCACTTCCGGATGAGTCGTTGCACCCCAGGAAGCCTCTGAAGGAGAAACCAGATTCGGCTTGATCCCGATTTTTTTCTTTCTGTCCCCGATATGGGACTGAAGATCCGCTTTTTCCAGAAGCTCCTTTGTCATTCTTTTATATTCCGTACCACTGGTAATAAAAATCTGATTTTTATCCATAATTATCAAAATTCCTTTCTTTCTGCAATGTGAATGTTGATCCAGATCCACACCAAAGCCCTGCAAAGCTTTTATCATCAGATAAGCCAGACAAAACAGCCGACAAATACAGCAGTCATCACAATCATCACAATCATAAAAAATACCCTCTCTACCGGTTTCCCGGTAAAAAGGATATTTTATCCGACACAGCAGTCTCGTATTATCTTTCGATCTTTGCCCCGTTCCACCATGGGAATTCTCGGTTCAGCCATTTTCCTGCAAGCTCACTCCATGGTTCACAGGCTCTTGCGATCCCTCTGCCGTTTTCGTTGGCAGTCAGCTCATTTGCCAGGCCGATCCCATGGGGTCCCTGCGGAAAAACATGATACTCCACTGGAATGCCCTTTTTATAGAGTGCCTGAACAAAGAGAAGTGTATTATCCAGCAGCACCGTCTGATCCTCAAAGGTATGCCAGATAAAGGTTCTGGGTGTATCTTCCGTAACCTGAAATTCCAGAGACATCCGATCTTTCAGCTCCTCATAACGATCTCCCAGAAGATTTCGAAAGCTTTCTTCATGACCAGCTTCCCCTGAAGTGATCACCGGATAATTCAGGATCATGCCATTGGGACGGATCCTCTCGTTTTCCATTCCCGTGATCCCGGCAAGCTCCTCCGTATTCCAGAATACTCCCAAAGAAGCTGCCAGATGGCCACCTGCCGAAAAACCTGACACAATAATCTTATTTTTTTCAATATGCCACTTATCGCTGTTCTCTCTGAGAAGAGCTACTGTTTTTGCCAGCTGACGGAGGGCCACCGGATATCTGGCAGGTGCCACACTGTAACGAAGCACCACTGCGTGATAGCCCATTCCCATAAACCGGACAGCAATGGCTTCTGCCTCTCTGTCTGAAGTCATGCCATAAGCTCCGCCCGGACAGATCACTATGACCGGACGCTTCTGTCCCGGATAGAGTTCTTCCGACTCCTGCCAGAAATAGGTCTCTATCCATGCCTCATTATAGTCCTTTGTTTTTTCTTCGATCACAATTCTTTCGTTGATCATTCCGACTTTCCCTTCTTCATTTCATTACTTCTCTGATCGCTGCAAGAAGTTCATCGTACTCTTCGTAAGCAGGAATTTCCGGATGATCTGCACGGATCTGTTCTGTACTGCGGAAGAGGAAGCCTGCTTTGCTTGCCTGGATCATTCCGAGATCATTGTAGGAATCTCCACTTGCGATAGTCTCAAATCCCATGGACTGCAGTGCCTTCACAGTTGTCAGCTTGGATTTTTCACAGCGCATCTTAAAGCCTGTGATCTCTCCGTTCTCTGCCACTTCCAGGGAATTACAGAAAAGTGTCGGCCGTCCAAGCTTCTCCATCAGCGGAGTTGCAAACTGTGTAAAGGTATCACTGATCAGTATCACCTGGGAAAAAGATCTCAGCTCATCCAGAAATTCCTTTGCTCCCGGAAGGGGATCGATCTTTGCAATAGTCTCCTGGATCTCTTTCAGTCCCAGACCATGCTCCTTCAGAATTCCAAGTCTCCAGTTCATCAGCTTATCATAATCCGGCTCATCACGGGTTGTTCTCTTGAGCTCCGGGATTCCGCTTGCCTCTGCAAATGCGATCCAGATCTCCGGTACCAGTACACCTTCTACGTCCAGACATGTAATATACATCTTTCATATCCTCCTCTTGATCCAACTTACCGTTGATATTTCACAGAGTCTGACTCCTTCCGGCTGTCAGAACTCTTTAATCTTTTAGCGCTTTACCCTGATATTACCATATGCTCTCAAGGTCTGTAAACAGTTTTATTTTTTCTTCTTTTCCGATTCATAGATCTTCAGCTCTTTCAGTGCTTTTTCCCCAAGAGGATACAGCATGAAAATATTAAAGATCGTCATCAGGCCGATTCCTACATCTCCCAGATCCCATACAAATGTGTAAGCCGCGATCCCACCGATAAACAGCATCACCAGTGCCAGCACCTTATATCCTGTCTGTGAACCCCAGTTATCACCAAAAAGATAAGCCACATTGCCTCTTGCATAAAACAGGATTCCCAGGAATGTGGAAAAGCTGAACATAAACAATGTTGCAGCAATAAAGATCACTCCAAACTGCCCCATATGATAATGCATGGCAGTCTGAAGAAGTTCCATTCCGGAAAGCCCCTGTACCAGATCTTCCGGGGCCAGAAGCATGATCATAGCTGTACAGCTGCAGATCACGATCGTATCCACAAATACACCCAGGGCCTGGACAAATCCGGCTTTTACCGGACTGTCACATTCTGCTGCCGCTGCTGCACAGGGAGCGGAGCCGCTTCCCGCCTCATTGGAAAAAAGGCCTCTTTTTACTCCGTTCATCAGCACGACGCCAAATCCGCCGGCAACAGCCTGACGAAATCCGAAAGCTTCTTCAAAAATCCGTTTAAATACTCCCGGCATACTTCCAAGATTTGTAAATATAATAAATAGCGTGATCACAAAATAAAGCACTGCCATCACCGGCACCAGAAGATCCAGAACTTTAACCGTTGCATTCTTCCGAAGCACGATCACAGCTGCGATCACTACCAGCACGATGGTAGTATACAGCGGCGGAATATCAAAAGCATTTTTGAAAGACGCCGTGACGGAATTGCTGATAACCTGACTGATCCCACACCAGCAGATCAGGCCGGAAATGGCAAACAGAACGGAAAGCAGAACCTTTTTTCGTTTTCTGCCCTGTTTTTCTTCCCAGTAGCGGTGGATATAGTAGGCAGGACCGCCCCTGTAGCCACCATAAAGAGGATCCTTTTCTTTATAGAGCTGTGCCAGGGTTGCTTCGATAAAAGCAGTGGAGGAACCGATCAGCGCCGTGATCCACATCCAGAATACCGCTCCTGCACCTCCTGCCGAGATCGCAGCTACCACACCGACCAGGTTTCCCATTCCCACACGGGTAGCTGTAGATACGATCAGCGTCTGAAATGCTGAAAGATTATTTTTGTCACTTTTCTTTTCTGACAGGGCTCGTACCATATCCGGAAAAAGACGGATCGGCAGAAGCTTTGTCCTGATGGTAAAATAGATACCGGTCGGAATCAGAAGCAGGATCAGAAGTGAGATTCCCAGCGTACTTCCTCCCGGAAGCGGGATCCTTATCAGATCTCCCCACAGAAATGTATAGACCTTTTCGATCATTGTTACTATCATGTTACTGTTTCCTTTCCCCAATCACCCCATGTGATCGTTTTGTTCTCTTTTTCTGCCCGTTGTTTGTATTTATTTCTGCAACGTTTTAAACGGGCAAAGCGTATCTTTCATTATAATAGCTTTCTGTTTGTATGTAAAGAAAAATCCCGAATCTTTCGATCCGGAATTTTTTTGTATTGGTAACTTTTCTGTTATTCGACAGATTTCTGATATCTGTCTGTTTTTATGAGCATAGCTGCATTTTACTCTCAGCCAGCCAGGTGGAACATCTCGATCAGGAATATCCAGCTCATTCCATAGTATGTTATCACGGCTACAAGGTCATTCATCGTAGTGATCAGAGGACCTGAGGCTACTGCCGGGTCCACACCAACCTTTTTGAAAAACAGCGGTATGCAGGTTCCCACTGCACTGGATACCAGCATGGCCACCAGCAGGGATAATCCGATACAGCCGGATACCGCATAGGCAAATACGAGTGTTTTTCCTTTGAATAAGAAAATATACAATCCGATCAGTACAAAAGACAGAATACCGAGCAGACCACCGTTGCAAAGACCGATCCGCATTTCCTTCAGCACAAGCTCTGCTTTCTGTCTGCCCGTCAGCGTCTCATCCATCAGTACACGGATGGTTACAGCCAGGGACTGGGTTCCAACATTTCCTGCCATATCCAGGATCAGAGACTGAAAGCACATGATGATCGGCAGACAGGTAACTACTTTTTCAAACATTCCCACAACAGAAGATACCACCATACCAAGGCCCAGAAGAACGATCAGCCAGGGCATTCTTTTTTTCATGCTTTCAAAAAGAGGTTCTTTCAGATCTTCCTCTGCAGTCAGACCGGCCAGCTTTGCATAATCCTCTCCCATCTCATCGTCTACCAGATCGATGATCCCTGCGGATGTGATCACTCCAAGGAAACGATTGTCATCGTCCAGTACAGGAATGGAATCTTCAGAATAATCCTTCAGCCGTTCCATACAGTCGTCGATCTGCTCAGTACCATACACATATGGATAGGAAGTTACGATCAGCTCTTCCATAGGGTGGTCCTGTCTTGCTGTGATCAGATCCTTCAGATCCAGGGCTCCATAAAACTCCCCTCTGTCCGTCACTGCAAAGATCGTAGAAATATTATCATTATCTGCCGCCTGGGAAATCAGCTCACTCATGGCCTGCTTTACGGTCAGATTTTCACGAATCACAATGCAGTTCGTTGTCATTCTGCTTCCGATCTCATCCTCATCAAAGGAGCGGATCATTTCAATATCTTTCCGCACCTGTTCATCCAGAAGCTGGATCAGAAGCTTGCGTTTTTCTTTATCGATCTGCTTTAAAACATCTGCCAGGGCATCGGTTTCCATTTTGGAAAGAATGGCTGCCGCTTTTTTTACATCCATCTCTTCCAGATATTGTACAGTTTCTTCTTCCTCCAGATATTCAAAAACATCTGCCAGCATACTGCTTTCCAGGATACGGTATAGTCTGCTGCGCTCCGCAGTGCTTAATTCTCTTAATACTTCCGCCAGATCGTTTTCGTGGAAATCCTGCAGCCTTTCACTTAAAACTGCCGGAGAAACACTGCTTCGGATCAGACTCAGAATATCTTTTGAAAAATCCTGATTTCTTTTTGTCATTTTCTCATCCTCCTCACATAGTTTCGCACAAAACACGCACACCAAAAACAGACATGTTAAAGCATGTCTATGTGCTGTTTGATTTTCGATTGTGTTTCCTTGGGATTTGAGTATAAAGCGAAATGAATTTATACATGATCGCCTTACTGTAAGATTCTCAGAATGAGAAGAATGAAAAATATATCTATCATAATCCTGCTGAAATTATAATGTAATAATACCGTACAGATTCTGATGACACCGATACATCCTGTCAAATATATCCTTCTGATATATAGATATAATATTCCCACAGATATTCCGTACACTTAAAACAGAATGGAACAGCCTCATCCCTCTCTGTTTTTTCCATCTTTCACTCCGAGAGCTACAACTTCGCCCATGAGAATCACAACTGTCCATTCTGTTCACCTGCCTTTTTTCTTAAAATATCTTATCAACCCGGCCATTATAACGTTCCCAGCCGGGTTTTGTCAACCGGATTTATGGTTAAATTTATTGTAAATCCGGTTGAAATTTTATGTTTTACAGAGGTGGATGTTTATGCAGCAGCATTTGCGTTGATCGTATCAATGACTTTTTTTATTCCAAGCCAAACACCCATATCTGTAAAGATTTCCGAAATGCCCCCACGATCCGTAAACGGAGATTCCAGCAAAACAGAAAGATCTTTCATCATTCCATTATGAACAATATACTCAATGATCTGATTTACAAAATAAATCTGCCTGCTGTCCAGATTTACATCCTCAAGATACTTTGAAAAAGCTTCCTTTGCTGCATTCATATCAAGACCTACCATTTCTCTGACAAATTCTCCCAATGGCTTTCTGCCAAATTCTGCTTCATAATCCTCTTTTGTACCAAGCTCTCTCCAGAGAATTTTTTCCAGTTCATCTACATCTTTTTCTGTAAGTGGCTGATTCTTTTTCAGCTTTGATATCACATAATTATCCTGATGCTGTCGGACATAATATTCTACTCGTACTTTATAATTTTCCAGATCATCGTTTTCCAATTCTGCTTCTTTCCATTCCGTTGAAAGAATTTCGTCTGTAAAATTGGTCATATATTTATTCCTGCTCTTATCCGGAATATACTTCATAAGATCTCTCAGATTTTTCCTGATATTTTCAAATTCATCAATTCCTGCATTTTCCACATAATCTGTATGCAAAATCTGATTGATCAGCTCTGTCTGTGCCTGAATCTCCGGTATATTTGCCACTCCGGCAATTCCGGAAACCTTTTTTAAAAGATCTTTTCGCGCACTTGTATATTTCTTTCCAACCAGAGATGCAAGTTCTATTCCATACATAAGTGCATCAAAACGTACTGCTGTTACTTCATCACTTTCAGGCAAAATCAAGGGTGCAACCTCTTCCCGTACAAGTAAAGTATCTTCATAAGTAAGCATCTGATAGTTCGACTCTTCTGAATATAATTCTACATATTTCAAATGTTGGCGAACTGTAAAACTATCTCTTGGGAGCTCTTTTACTTTTTCAGTCATGTGCTTTACAAGTGCAGTCCTGTACGCAGTTAATTTATCTGTCTGATATTTAATATCCTGAAGCTTGTACGAAATCTCAAACTGAAGATTAAAAACTGCACTTTGCAACGCCATCAGATTTGCGCTTGCTTTTCCTTTATTCATTCGGAAAAACTCAAAATTTCCACAAAAATCAAAAATGTAAAACTTTTTCTTATCTTCCCCATCCAACAATCCCGGGCATAGTCTTGTTCCTCGTCCGATCATCTGCCAGAATTTTGCTTTACTCATAACTTTCTTAAAGAATACAAGATTAAGAACTTCAGGTACATCAATTCCGGTATCTAACATATCTACAGAAATTGCGATCTGCGGTAGTTTTTTCGGATCTGAAAACTCATCAATTGCACTCTGTGCATATTTCATTCTGTTATCGATCACCATAGCATAATTCTTTAAATGCGGATATTCCTTATTAAAAATCTCAAGGATTTTTTCCGCATGATCATGATTTTTCGCAAAAATAATTGTTTTTCCAATCTTCTGTCCGTATTCAATTTTAATTCCATCACTCATCAGGACATGAAGAATTTTTTTAATGGTATCTTCGTTAAAAATCCAGGTATTCAATGCAGCCGAATTTATCGCTTCCGGAAGCTTTCCATTTTCGTCTTCAAAAGTATTTTCATAAATTTCTTTATCTGCTTCTGAAAGTTCATCATATACAATTCCCTGATCAATAAATTTCACCCTGGATTCTACCGAAAGATAATCAACCAGATATCCATCCTTAACCGCCTGCGCCAGATCATATCCATAAGTGGGATCTCCGTTTGCCAGTTCAAATACTTCATATGTATTTTTGTCAATCTCATCTTTCGGTGTTGCAGTAAGTCCTACAAGCAGTGCATCAAAATATGTAAAAATATCTTTATACTTATTATAAATAGATCTGTGCGCTTCATCACAAATGATCAGATCAAAATGACCACAGGTAAAAACTTTTCCTTCTTTATCATTTATCGTATCAATACAGTTTATCATGGTCTGATATGTGGAGAAAACACATCGCGACATATAATTATTCTTTTCTTCAACCAGATTTGTACAGGAAAAATTCTGCATCCAGTTTACAAAACTTCTTTTCGCCTGTGTTACCAGTGAATTTCTGTCCGCCAGAAAAAGTATATTCTTCACCCAGCCCGCATCAACCAGTACCTTGCACAAAGCCATTACTGTTCTGGTTTTTCCGGAACCTGTGGCCATAACAAGCAGGGCTTTTCTCCGATTCTTTTCATCAAAGCTCTGGCATACTGCTTTTATCGCGGCTTCCTGATAATAGCGTTCTGCTATCTTTTTATCTACAGAAATATTTTGCAGGCTTGTACGCATACTCAAAAGGTTAAACCATTTCTCCAGATCCCGTTTGGAATAAATAACTGAACATTTTCTTTCCGGATATTGTCCGTCTATGATCCGGGTTTCAAAACCATTGGTAAGGAAAATTACCGGACGCCGTTTGTATTCCTGTTCCAGCAGATCTGCGTAAAGTTTCGCCTGCTGCCTGCCCTCAGCAATATCCTTGCAGGTACGTTTTGCTTCTATAATTGCCAGAGGTTTATTCATATCATCATAGAGAACATAATCAATACGTCCAATCCCTGATTTATTCGGCATTCCTGTCACAGTCATCTCATTTAACCAGTCTTTTCCCTGTGTCCATCCTGCATCAATAAGCATGGAATCTATGTAAAGTTTTCTGGTTTCATATTCAGACAGATCCAGAGGTTTCGGAACATATGTCTGCTGCTGTTTCTCGTGGCGTGCGGACAGTTCTTCCCTGAGAAAAGTATTTTCTGCCATCAGTTTTTGTAGATCCAGTTCCTGCTGGGCAGTTTTTTCCTGTTCTTTCAGAAGTGTTTCCTTTGTTTTTCTGGCTGTTTCCCTGGATGCCTTTGCCTTCTCAATTCTGCCATCAATAATCGATTTGTCAAATGGATGTTCCTGATACTGTTCTCCATAACAATATGCAACGTAATCTAAAAAAATCGACAGATTTTCAAGACAGAGCATCGCTGCATCTCTGCCAGGTTTTTTATTACTATGTGCCACACTATTTCCACATCTGCGGATATAATCCATCCGTTTCCAAAGATCCGGTCCCACTAACTGTCTGAATTCCTCTGTATTCATCAAAGTGTGAAGGTTATCCTGGTACGGAATCTGCAAACTGTTCTCCACAGAATACAACCATTTCACAGCAAATTCCATAGCCCGCCGGCTGTTAAGAATACTCGCATCCGGATCTGCCAATATAATTTTCTCTGCAGAGATGGCAACATTCGCAAATGCAGAGAATTTTGATTCATTTTTTAAGTAATCAAAGTTTGTTACCATTGTGAAACCTCCCTCTTTTACTTTCACTTTACATTGACAATAAATTCATTACCAAATTAACCATAATATCTTTTTCTTTTGGATCTGACTCTGCAATCATCAATGTAATTGCTACTAATGCACCATCACTTATCCTTTTCTGTCCATCTTTGTAGAGTACATCATTGCGAGCTAAAAATTCCAAAAATAACGATGCAGCAATTCTCTTACATCCATCAGCATAGGGATGATCTTTTATCATAAAATACAAAAGATTAGCGGCTTTCTCTTCTAAAGAAGGATAAACCTCTCCTCCGAAAACATTTTGGTAAATTGCTGCAAGAATACCTTCAACTTTCCCCGTTTCTTTTTCAACACCAAAGACATCCGAATGAAATGAATCTTCCATTGCATTCACCATATTTCTACAATCCTCGTATGTAATTCTGTATATGGCTTTATTTCCTGCAGGCTTTTTAATCGACTGGTGATCATACTGGTCTAATAACATCAAGGCATTTGTATATAAATCAACAGCTTTTAGCACCTCTGCTTCATCTATTTCCAAAGTACATGCAAGCATTTTGGTTTGAATATTTACTGTTCTCTGTAAGGCTTCTAATCTTTTTTTATTGATTGCATAGCCTTGTAGGATATACTGTTTCAGAACATTATTTGCCCATTTTCTAAATTCTACACCTCTGTTAGATTTGACTCTATAGCCTATAGAAATAATCATATCTAAATTATAATGTTCTACTTGATACACTTTTCCATCTGAAGCAGTTGTCGCAAAATTTGCGACAACTGAATTATCCAGTTCTTCTTTTAATGCATTATTAATATGTTTACCAATTGTCTTTACATCTCTTCCAAATAATTTAGCTAGCTGATTTCTATTAAGCCATACGGTATTATTTTTGACAGACACAGTTAATTTTATTTCCTTATCAGCAGTTTCAAATAAGATTATTTCATTTTGCATATTTAACCCTCTTCTGAAAATATACCATTGTAAATTTCATCCCCCCTCGTAGTAAGTAATTTCTCTCACGTATCTCCGTAAAACATTTCTTTTGCTTTATTTCACTTTCTCGATTGTAACGTGACATATATAATTCCATTTTCTATAAAAGCTGATTGATAAATTTTGATTTGTTGACTTGTTTGACAAACCTAATAAAGTCCCTTTGTAACTCAATAGGCGGTATGACCTGCTTGTATGCTTTCATTATTGCTGTATTCAAATTAGGTTGCGTTCCTGCTGGAGCTATTGCTCTAAAATGCTCTGTCATTTGATTTAATGCTTGCAATAAAAATACCTTATCAAGTCTTTCATCTATACCTTCCATTGCAAGCCAACCATCGTGAATACATCCGTCAAATGTAATAATTCTTGCAAACCCAAGCGACACCCCACAATTTGCAAATATCAAACTCCCTGCTTTTACAAGTCTGCTCTTCTTTACCCCCTCTTGGATAATATGTTCTTTTGTTGAACTTAGATATATATTATCTCCATCAGTGGCATCACCTATCTTAATCCAAGGAACATCTCCACCTAAGAACTGTTCTATCGGTCTTGGTGAACCACCTCTTACTATGGTACAAAGTTCACCTAATGGCTCACACTCCCAATGCTTGTCATTAATATTAATATCACCAAACATCTCGACAAATCGGGCTTTGATAAGTTCATCCAGTTTCTGAAGTTCTTCTTTTCTTGCTTGAATAACTCCATATACTCTTTCTAATATTTCTGAAAACTCTATCTGTTTTTCCAAAGAAATTTCTGGAATCATAATCTCTTCAAGCACTTTTCGACTAATAGCCTTAAATGTACTTCCTGTTCCTTTGCTGTTTAATTCAGCATTTTTTCCTTTAAGCAACCAAAAGATAAACTCTGGTAAAGCCTTTGACTTATCAGGTGTTAATGCTGCAAGTCCTCGACCTATACAACAATTTTCCCTTGCATAGTTCATTGCTCCAATAGGTGCTCTTACAGAAATAAGAATGTCATTTGGAGCTGCCATTTTCGTTGGCTCTGAACACCATTTTCTTGTAACAGGATACCTTGCACCAAAATCTGCATTTCCTTGAAAGAATGGAACACCATCACCAGTATCGTTATAACTCTTTGAATCAGGTGACTGTCCCATATTAATAGCACAGACATCTTTTAGCATCACATAATTCATTTATTCACCCCTACAAACCCGAATTTGAATAAAATTCAGCTCATAAATTTCTGATGAGATGTTTTGACATTGTTTTGATTCACCATCGCATACTGCATCGTTGTATCAATTTGTGAATGTCCTAATATTTTTTGCACCTGTTCTATTGGCATTCCTTTATCTATTGCTCTGGTTGCCATGGTTCTTCGAAATTTATGGGGATGAATGCGTTCCAAATCAATTCGTCTTCCTAATTCCCTTAAACGAATTTCCACTCCGCTTATTTTTAGTCTGTCATGCGGTGCATCCAGGGTTACAAACAATGCAGAATTATTATCTTTTCGATGATCAATATATTTTTTTAAATGCACCTTCGCTTTTGCATCAAAATATACACGCCGCTCTTTGTCTCCCTTTCCGTATACAATGCACTCACGCCCTTCCAAATCAATGTCATCAACATTCAGATTTACCAGTTCACCTACTCGTATTCCTGTAGAATATAGCAAATCTATAATTGCCAGATCCCTGATTTCTTTGCAGTTATCTCTGAGTTGTTCAATCCCTTCATCTGTAATAACGCTTTTTATTACCGTTTTAGTTTTAATCTTATGAATCCGTTTCATAGGACTTTTTAAAATATAATCTTCTTCCTCCAACCAGGAGAAAAAGCTGGAAATGTTTCTTCGAATGTTATCCACCGTAACATTTGAACATTTATTATTCTTCTGATATTCTGCCAGATATGTCCGTATTTCCTCTGTTGTGATCTTCCTTACAGATGTTTCAATATGGGATAGCAAATGTTCTACCGTAACTTTATAATATTGAATGGTTCTTTCTGAACAGCCTTCTATTTTCTTTGCATCCAAAAACATTTTAAGAAAATCCGTATTGGATATTTCCACTTTATCAGTTTTCTTCTCTGCACACACCTTCAAAATTACTTCCTGAAGCTTTTTCATCTGTGTAATTGACAGATATTCTGACATTTCATTTAATATTTTTACTACTTTTTCTTCCATACTGGCATACTCCTTTCAAAATATACCAGCATCCTTCAACCATTTTGTTTATAGCATTTTGTTTTCCCGATACGATTCAAATATATATGACGGATTTTCGTAATATACACTGCTGTTGTAGTCATCAATCTTTGCACTGATAAAGGAATTGTATACTTTTATTAAAGCTTCTATAATTCCAATACCCTCATCTGCAGCAACCATTTTTATCAGCCGCTTATATACTTTTCCAATGTCCCAATGTGATGGAATGCTGTATTTACAATCACCCACATTGTCAAAATCTCCTTCTTTTATTCCTGCTTCTTCGATAAAATCATCGCTGACTCTGTCAATGTTGTCACAATGGTAAATATCTGCCAGGTCATAGATTTTATCAATTCTCTGCTTTCCAAGTTTATTTACAACGTCTGCCCGTGTATTCTTTGTTTTCCTGGCAATGTAATCGATCAGGCTGCATGTGTAAAATAAATCGTTATCTTTTTTGCTTTCACGTCCTTCTCCTGCCATTTATAGCACCTCACAATCTCTATACTTCAGGCATTTCAATGATTCTTTGGAACAAAATGCTATCTGATGAGTTGGATACTTGAACTTTGCCAGAACCCAGAACTGTTCTCTGGTAATCGTACCGTCCATATAATCAGAAACAAAATTATAAATCTGATCATCTGCCATTGCGCCGATTACAATATCATATTCATGATTTTTCCCGCTCCGACATGCAATTATAAAATCCAGCCATTCTTCTGTCATATCTTTGAATTCTTTTATTTTCAGATCCGGTTTTAAATACACATCATATACAGATACGACCTTCGTGTCATATCTCCTGGCCCATCTTTGAGCCTGTTCTTTTATAATCGTACAGTAAAAACCAGTTCCAAAATCTTTTGTATTACGACCTTTTCTGATTTCCGTTTTCTCTACAGCCTGATATCCACCATGGTACACCGTCATTATCGCCATTCAGCTTCTCCCCTTTCTAGCCAAAGTATTGTTGCATCAGACTATCGAATAACTTTTGTGTTTCATCCAGTGCTTTTTGCACTTTAACTTTTGATTTGTCGACTTGTTTGACGAAGTCGGAAAACTGTTCCTGCAAATCCATCGGTGGAATAATAAACTCTTTTTCCTCAAGCTTCGATTTAGACAATATACCTTTTAATGCCATATTTATATCTTCCACAAGATAATCCTTGGACATCTGAAGCAGCACATACAAAAACAAAATATTGTATTGTTCAGGTACTACTGCATTAATCTGCTGGTTAAATGCCACTGTTCTATCTGTAATGCAAACTCTACCAATACTTGCTATACTTCCAGCAATACAAGCCATAAGAATAGAATCCTTTTCAACTGTACGTCCAACATTCATACCCTTTTCAGACAAACTCTCTGTCGCTTGAGTTGGATTAAGAATTCCAGAAACAATATTATCTGTCTTTATCCATTCTATATAATCACCATAATATTCTGCTATTGCTCGTGAAGGTGTATTGCCAGTAATAACTTTGCACGTATCTTTTAACATCTTCTTCTCGAATCCAAACGGATTACTTCTAGGGTCTCCAAACAGCTCGACAAATCGGGCTTTAATGATGTTATCCAATTCAAGCAATTCTCTTTTTCGAGAGTCAATCACAAGCTTACATTTGTCAAGGATATTAACAATTTCATCTTGCTTTTTTCTATTTAAAACAGGAACCGGATACTCCGCTACACATTTAGGCTGCGCTCTTGTTAAAGATCCTCCTATACCAGTTATCTCACTTGTCATAAATTTTTGAAATTTTGGTGTTCTAAAATACCACGCTAAAAACTCAGGATTGTATTCACTATTTCTTATCACTATCCATTCTGATGAAGCAATATTTTGTTTACCTGACTCATCAGAAACCACCCAAACTCTGTTAATTCTTGGATTAATCTTACACAGCAAAATATCATTTTTCCGAACTATTGCTTTATTCGATGCAATTTCATCTCCGCGCAAATACTCAGGATGTCCTGTTGCATAAATAGGAACACTATACATTTCAAAAATAGTATCAGGTGTTTTGGCTGGATTGATACTTTTACTCTTATATTGATTTATATATTTTAATTTAGTATATTCCATCTACATCATCCCACACAAACCCGAATTTTCGAATCTGCCATCCTTTCTCTTATAATCCCAACAACCTCTCCAACTCATCCATTTCTTTTCCAATCTCTAGCTCCAGTTCCCGGATATTGGCCATGATTTCTGATGTTGGCGGATATTCCACCGGGGTGTATTCAATTTCTTTGTATTTATTGATACTGAGGTCATAGTTATTTTCCACAATATCTTTTTTCGGTACCATAAATGACTGGTCTGTTCGCTTCCGTTCTGCTTCTTTATCAAGATTTTTGAAACGCTCTATAATATCCGGAATGTCATTCTCTGTGACCGGAGTACGTTTATCGTCCAGACTGAATCCATCTGCTTTCATATCGTAGAACCATACCTGATCTGTTCCACCGTGTTCTGTTTTTGTAAAAATGAGGATCGCTGTGGATACTCCTGCATAGGGTTTAAATACACCGGAAGGCATGGATATTACAGCTTCCAGTCTTTGATTCTCAACGATTTCCTTACGGATGGATTTATGTGCCCGTGATGATCCGAAAAGTACACCATCTGGTACAATACAAGCGCATCTTCCTCCAATTTTCATAATCCTCAGGAACAAAGCCAGAAATAAAAGTTCTGTTTTCTTTGTCTTGCAAACTTTAAGAAGATCTCCTGAAACAGATTCTGCATCCAGGCTTCCTTTAAAAGGAGGGTTTGCCAGCACAAGAGAATACTGATCTTTATCTGCATTCTGATCAGATAAGCTATCCCGATACTCAATATAAGGATTTTCTATTCCGTGAGTCATCATATTCATAGCTCCAATACGAAGCATGGTGCGGTCCATATCGTATCCATGGAACATATGATTCATGTAATGATTTTTTTTCTGCTTATCATAAAAAATTTCTTCTTTTCTTTTTTCTTTCAGATATTCTCCTGCTGCAACCAGAAATCCGGAGGTTCCACATGACGGATCACAGATAATCTCATCACTGGACGGATCCATCATCTCAACCATCATCCGGATAATATGTCTTGGTGTACGGAACTGTCCATTCCGTCCGGACTGAGCTATTTTTGAAAGAAGATATTCATATACATCTCCTCTGACATCTGCTGTCTGGATTTCATTCATAAGTTTGTAAATTTCATCCAGAGAATCCACCACTTTGGATAAAAGGAGTGGTGTCGGAAGCTTAAATATCGCATCGTCCATATATTTGGAATATGCACTGTTTTTATCATTATGAAGATTTTTTATAAACGGAAATACCCATTCCTGCATGATCATATACATTCTGTCTGCCGGAAAATCATGGAATACGGACCATTTCAGCTGACTTCCGTCAATTGTTCTCTCACCTATTTTTACTTCTCCGGAAAAAATACTCTGAAATGGCAAGCCAAGCATTGCACTTTCTCTTGCACGCATATTATCGGAATCATCCAGATCATGAATAAACATCAGGTATGTAATCTGTTCGATTACTTCCAGTGGATTGACAAGTCCTCCTGCCGCAAATATATCCCATAAACCATCTATTTTGTTTTTTAATTCACCAGTGATCATTTTTTATCTCCCATCTATTACTCATTATTCCAGGTATATTTCGTATACCTTCCGCCGCCGATTTTTAAAATTTTTTCTGCTGTCAGTAATTCTGCCAGTGTTCTCTGTATCGTTACCACACTAATATCCGGACACTTTTCTGCGATTTCCTTTTTTGTAATTGTTCCCAGAGTGTTTTTTATAATCTCTTCTATTCGCTCCGGTTTTGATATATTCTGCGTTATCAGCAATTTTATTCTTGAAGAAAACTCTCTGTATGCTCCTACGATAACGCCAAGCATATATTTTACAAATGGTACATAATCATTCTTATTCTCATACCAGTTCTCAGAACTTTCCCTTAAACATTCATAGTATAATTCCTTTGAATTTTCTATCATTCTCTCGATACTGATATATTTTCCCACAATATAGCCGGATCTGTACAAAAGTAACAGTGTAAGTAAACGGCTCATTCTTCCATTGCCGTCATTAAACGGATGTATGCATAGGAAATCCAGAATAAACATTGGAATCAAAAGAAGCGGATCTATTTCTCCTGTTGCCATTGCCTCTTCAAATGCTCTGCATAGTTCTTCCATTGCTTCCGGTGTTTCCCATGCCGGTACTGGTTTAAACCGTATTTTTTTTATTCCCTGAGAATCTTCTTCCTCAATGACATTATCTGCAGTTTTATATTTCCCTCCAATATTGTAACTTTCAAATTTATACAAATCTCTGTGAAGCTGTAAAATAATCGCAGACTTTGGTGGGATATGGTCATGGCTTTCATGAATTGTATTCAATACATCTCTGTATCCGGCAATCTCCTGTTCATTTCTTGTTCTTGGCCTTGTTTTGTCTTTTACCAATTCCCGCAATCTAATGTCTGATGTATAAATACCTTCTATTTTATTGGAACTTTCCGTACTTTGAATCTTGGCGATTTCAACTAATTGTGTAAGAGTATCTGCTTTGGCCTCAATAAAAAGAGTTTGTTCTCCTTTAAATTCATGTATCTGTGTCAGGTAAGATACAATTTCAGGAGTCAACAGATTTTTCCACTTTTCCCGATAATCAAACTGTCTCATATATTTTTCATCACCTTCTTTATCACTCTTTTTGGATTTTATTTACTTCAAGTATATAAATCAATCTTATCATTGTCAACTTTAATTTGATCATTTTCGCAAGAATGATTAAATTGAAAGTGAAATGATAAAATTAAAAAGCCCAACAATAAATGCTTCTGCACGGATCTTCAGCATTTACTGTCGGACTTTTATCCTTTTTATTCCTTTTTGAAATATATCACAATATCACATTTTGGGGCAAAAGATTATTCTGCGTGGTCTTTCAGGTACTCTGCACGTCCCTCTTCGTAGAGGTTATTTCCCTCGCTGTCAATGATGACTACAAGCGGCATGTCTTCCACATAAAGCTTGCGGAGTGCTTCTGCTCCGAGGTCTTCGTAAGCGATAAGCTCTGCTTTTTTGATGCATTTTGCAAGAAGTGCACCTGCACCGCCGATGGCTCCGAAATATACGCCGTCATATTTTTTCATTGCATCTACGACTTCCGGAAGGCGGGCACCTTTTCCGATCATTCCTCTGGCGCCTACGGACATCATGGTCGGTGCATAGGCATCCATACGGCCGCTGGTTGTAGGGCCTGCGGAGCCGATGACTTCGCCTGGTTTTGCCGGAGTCGGACCTACATAGTAAATGGTAGCATCTGTAGGGTCAAAAGGAATCTTTTCTCCTTTTGCAAGGGCCTCGCACATTCTCTTGTGACCTGCATCACGGGACGTATAGATGGTTCCTGTCAGTAAAACCTGGTCGCCTGCATGGAGAGTTCTTGCCAGCTCTCTTGTCAGAGGCAGTGTGATCTTTCTTCTTTCCATATTAAAGCACCTCCGTTTTATGACGTGTTACATGGCAGTTGATATTAACTGCACATGGCATACCTGCGATATGAGTAGGCATAGTCTCAATGTTCAGACCGATAGCTGTGGTCTTTCCGCCAAAGCCCTGAGGTCCGATACCAAGCTTGTTGATCTTCTCCAGCATCTCTTTCTCAAGATCTGCATAGTAAGGATCCGGGTTCTCTGTATTCAGAGGACGCATCAGCGCTTTCTTTGCAAGAAGTGCACATTTGTCAAAAGTTCCTCCGATACCAACACCAACTACCATAGGAGGACATGGGTTCGGACCTGCAGTTTCTACAACCTCAAGAATGAAATCCTTGATTCCCTGAAGGCCTGCAGATGGCTTGAACATACGGATCTGGCTCATATTCTCGCTTCCGAAGCCTTTTGGTCCTACAGTTACTTTCACCTGATCTCCAGGAACGATCTCTGTATAGATCATAGCCGGTGTATTGTCACCTGTGTTTCCACGGCGTACCGGATCCTTGACAACGGATTTTCTCAGGTAACCTTTATCGTATCCGCGGCGTACACCTTCATTAATGGCATCATTTAAATCTCCGCCTGTAAAGTGGACATCCTGACCAATTTCAAGGAATACGCATGCCATTCCGGTATCCTGACAGATCGGAACATTCTCACTGTCCGCGATATCAAAATTCTCGATAATGTTATCAAGGACACCTTTTGCGATCTCGCCGTCCTCGCAGGCACGGCAGGTTTTGATAGCATCCTTCACATCTTCCGGGAGATGTTCATTGGCTTCGATACAGAGTTTTTCGATAATCTCTGTAAGTCTGTTTACTTCGATTTCTCTCATAATAGACTCCTTTCGCTTATCTCATATGTTTTTATTATCATAACATATTGTTAACGTTCGTGGCGGGCATATTTCGGCAGAAGCATAGGAGATACGTCTCCTGTATCAACTCCTGCATTTTTCAGTTCCTCTTCATATTTTCTGATATGATCCAGATTCATAGTGCCAAGCTCTACCTCTTTGCATTTGGCAGCTGCTTTTTTACCTGCATTTCGTCCGAATACAATTACATCAAGAAGAGAGTTGCCCATCAGTCGGTTTCTTCCGTGGATTCCGCCTGCTGCCTCTCCTGCAACCAAAAGGTTCGGGATTTCTTTTGTAAAGCCGTCTCCGTTGATCTCAAGTCCGCCGTTCTGATAATGAAGGGTCGGGTAGATCACGATCGGGACTTTTCTCATATCAATGCCGTAATTCATGTACATACGGAACATGGCAGGGATCCTCTTTTCGATAGTTCCCTCACCGCCCAGGATCTCGATCATCGGAGTATCCAGCCATACACCTTTTCGTCCACCTGGAACTTCCACGCCACGGCCTTCCTCACACTCACGGATAACACCGGAAGCATTTACGTCACGGGTTTCCAGCGGATGGATATAAGCTTCTCCGTTTGCATTTACAAGCTGTGCACCAACGGAACGAACCTTCTCTGTTACCAGGGCACCAAGGATCTGTGACGGATAGATCGCACCTGTTGGATGATACTGGATAGAATCCTGGTAAAGAAGGGAAGCGCCTGCTCTGTATCCAAGCACGAGTCCGTCAGCAGTTGCTCCGTAGTGATTGGAGGTCGGGAATCCCTGATAATGCATTCTTCCTGCACCACCGGTTGCAATTACAACTGTTTTTGCTCTTGCAACGGAATAGTCTCCGGTTTCCATGTTGAGAAGGACTGCACCGGCAGTCTGACCTTTTTCATCCTTCAGAAGTTCTACAGCGGATGTAAATTCCACTACCGGGATCTTAAGATTTAAGACCTCATCACGGATAGTACGCATGATCTCTGATCCGGAATAATCCTTTGCAGCATGCATTCTCTTTCTGGAGGTACCGCCGCCATGTGTAGTGACCATGGTTCCGTCTTCTGCTTTATCAAACTCAACACCAAGGTCGTTGAGCCATTTGATCGCATCCGGTGCTTCCATTACCAGTCTTTTTACAAGCTCCGGTTTTGCGGCAAAATGTCCGCCTCCAAAGCAGTCCAGATAATGCTGTACCGGGGAATCATTTTCTTTATCTGCTGCCTGGATCCCGCCTTCTGCCATCATGGTGTTGGCATCACCGATACGGAGCTTTGTAACGATCATAACGTTGGCACCTGCGTTGTGGGCCTCGATGGCACAGGAAGAGCCTGCTCCGCCACCGCCGATGATCAGTACATCTACATCATAATCGATTTTTGTAAGATCGATTTTTTCGTTGAGCAGACGGCTTTCTGAATGGAGCATTTTTGTCAGTTCCAGTGGTGCTTTCTGTCCCTTGTTCGGTCCTACCTTAATCTCTGCAAATGCATCCGGGTTATAATCCGGATGGAATTTTTTGAGAAGAGCATCTTTCTCATCTGCACTCAGACGTCTTGGCTCTGTTGCCATACGCTCCGCTCTTGTAGCCTCTACCTTTTTGATGGATTCCATCATATTTTCTGGATATGGTGCATACATGTTTTACGCCCTCCTACTTCTCGATTTCTCTGCTGTTGTAAAGTTCCTGCATCTCTGTGATCGGCTTCTGCATGATCTTCTCGATCATACCGTCAAATTTGCCCTCGTGGATCTCTTCCACACGTTTCTCCAGATGCTCGCTTTTCGGCGCAATATATTTTCCGGTGAGACGTCTTGCCAGAAGGCCTACCATCGGATGGGAAATTCCTGCCGGACATCTTACGGAACAGCAGCCGCAGCTTACACAGTCAAAGGATTCCTCTGCACATTTTTCAAGCTCACCTCTCTGCGCATATGCAATATACTGCATGACATTTAAGTCCTGTGTACAGGCCTTTGTGCAGGCATTGCATCCGATGCAGCTGTAGATCTCCGGATAAAGCTCCATCATTACCTGCTGGTTCGGCTTAAGATCTTCTATATTATAAAGTCTCTTGTCTGTAGGGAAGAACGGGATACTTGCCACATACATTCCTTCCTGCACCTGTGTCTGACAGGCGAGACAGGTTTTCAGCTCATTCTGTCCCTTGATCCTGTAGATGGTCGCGCAGGCGCCGCAGAATCCGTGTCTGCAGCCGCATCCTCTTTTTAATGTATAACCGGCATATTCCATAGCTGTCATAATGGTCAGATCACCGGGAACGCTGTATTTTTTACCGAAAAAATATACGTTTACCATATTATTTTCCATGTTGGTGTCCTTTCTTTTATCCAAATCGTACGCCATGTGGAACAGCCATCTCACACGTGCCCGTCGCAACGCTCTGCTGAACTAAGTACTAACTGCGACTAAGGAGTTCAGGAGAGCCTTCACTCCTAAGTCTTCGTAAGTACTGGATTTCAGCGCCGCTAAAACCGCTCCTAAAATGGGCATCTTAGCGAGATGGCTGTTCCACATGGCTGTGTACTGGCTATAACCAGCGCATATATTTGAAAGTTTCTTAAGGTGCAATCTATAACTTAGTACTCATTAGGTAATTCATCCACCTCATCACATCGGAATACCGGGCCGTCTTTGCAGACGTATTTGTCTCCGATGTTGCAGCGGCCGCATTTTCCGACACCGCATTTCATACGAAGCTCCAGTGTGGTATATACCTGATCTCTGGAGAAGCCCAGCTCTTCCAGTCCTGCCAGAACGAATTTGATCATGATCGGCGGGCCGCAGACCAGAGCGGTCTTATTGGTATCAAAACCAATCTCCTTCAGATAATTCGGAACAAATCCTACATGACCGTCCCAGCCTTCCTGCTCGCGGTCAATGGTAAGATATACATTTACACCTTCTGTTTTCATCCATACTTCCTGGATTTCCTTAAGCTGCACCAGATCATCTGCGGAACGGGAACCATAGAGAATATCTACTGTTCCGTAATCCTCACGGTTATCCAGCACATAATTGATCACAGAACGAAGAGGTGCCAGACCGATTCCACCTGCGATAAACAGGAGATTTTTTCCCTTTAACTTATCTTCCACCGGAAAATGATTTCCGTATGGTCCGCGGACTGCGATCTCATCTCCAACCTGAAGGCTGTGGAGATAATCGGTAAGGGATCCGCATTTTTTGATGCTGAATTCCTGATAATCCTTTACAGTCGGAGAAGAAGTAATGGAAAACATACCTTCACTGACTCCTGGTGCACAGACCATGGCACACTGTCCTGGCATATGCTCGAAAAGCTTTCCACCCTCCGGAGCTTCCACACGGAAGGTTTTTACATCCGGTGTCTCCTGACGGATATCTGTGATCACGCCAACCTTGGGGATCAGCGTATCCAGTGTATAATTTTTATGACAGGTACATTCACTCATTCTTTTCACCTCCCTGTTTTTCAAAGGCCTTGATGACTTTTACGATATTTAAAGATTCCGGACATTTCTCCACGCAGCGGCCGCAGCCAACACAGGAGAACATGCCGTCATTATTTAACGGATAATAAACAAGCTTATGCATAAATCTCTGACGGAATCTCTGCATCTGGCTGGTACGGTTGTTTCCGTGAGCCATCATGGTAAAATCAGAGTACATGCAGGAATCCCAGCAGCGGTAACGGTGAACACCGTGCCCTGTGTCGTAATCCTTAATGTCATAGCACTGACAGGTCGGACATACGAAGGTACAGGTTCCGCAGGCAAGACAAGGCTTGTACAGTTTCTCCCATACAGGAGAATTGAAACGGTCCATGTATTCTTCCTGCGCCCATCCTTCCAGTGAAAGATGTGTATATGGAAGAAGCTCGATAATGTCACGGATCGCCTTCTTTTCCCCTTCTACCTTTGTCTCATCAGCGTCTGCCAAAAGCTCCTTCACAGCTTCTGTCAGAGCATTTCCTTTTTCTGTGAGAGGCTTCCAGAAAAGTTCTCCCTCGATGATCCAGGCTGCAACATCTGCTTCCGGATCTGCGGCATCAATGCCAAATACTTTACAGAAGCAGCTTTCCTCCGGTTCATGACAGGCAAGAGCTACGATAGTTCCATGTTCTCTTCTTGCCTGGTAAAAAGTATCCACCGGATCCCCAAGAAACACCTTGTCGAGGACCTTCACGCCCTGTACATCACAGGCTCTCATTCCGAATACAACAAAATTCTGGTCTTTCAGCGCCTGAGGCTCAATGCTGATATTTTTTCCGTCCTTTTTACAGGTATAGAGATTTTCACTCTGCGGAAAGAAAGCATCCTTCGGTGATTTCACGGTTTTCAGTGTTTCAAGGGAAACTTCTGCATCCTCGCTCCATGCCTTGAAGTTCACCTGTTCACTTACCTTTACCGGTAAATATAATTCCTGGTCTGCGGCAATTTTCCGGAATAATGCCGGCAGATTTTCTACTGCGATCTTATACATACATTATCCCCTTTCTGCCACGATCCCTGGCTCTACATCCTCAAAGGTAAAGCTGGTAAGCGGACCCTTTGACTCCGCATCCTCGCCTGCCTGGTACTCACCGTAAAATTTATCAATATCCTTGATAAACTTACGGTTAAACAGATGAAGGGGAATTCCCTGCGGGCAGACTCTGCTGCACTCGCCACAGTCCGTACATCTTCCGGCTACATGGAAGGCACGGATCACATGGAACATCTTTTCCTCAAAGGAATCCACATTTGCCTTCTGGGCGCTGTCGAACTTGTTGCTGTCAAAAACGCATTTGCGGCAGCTGCAGGCCGGACATACATTACGGCAGGCATTACAGCGGATACATTTACTCAGCTCGCTCTGCCAGAATGCAAATTTTTCTTCCGGACTCATTGCCTCGATCCGCTCAACTTCTGCGAAACGGTCAGCGTCCTTTGTCTCCTTTGACTCACCAATCAGTTCATCGTAAATTTTATGCTCTTTTCCTTTACATACATGGCAGCGTTCCAGCATGGCATCTTTGTATGCACAGGTTTTTTCTCCGTAAACAGTATCCACAGTCAATGTCTCTGCATCTCCGGTAATCTCTGTTCCGGAAATTCCCCGGATACCCTTGATCCCCATTTTGCGGATCTTTTCAATATCCAGCTTTCCTTTACAGCCAACACCTACGATATAGGCTTTTTCTCTGTCTACACGATGCTCTTTCAAAAGCTGGTTAAAGCTATATGTATCGCAGGGCTTCAGACAGACCATGGTTTTTCCTTCCAGCTTGGAAGCTTCGATCATATATTTGCTTAAATTGGCACCGCAGAATCCATCATAGACAAAATCCTCCAGAGATTCCGGTGTTTCAAAATAGGCTGGTTCCGGATTAAAGGCAAGATCTCCGGCTTTCCACCCAAGAACCCGGACTACCGTGCCATCTGCAAGCAGTTCTTTTGCACGTTTTATCAGCTCCTGCATCTTATATCCTCCAATCTCACGTTTTTACCAAGTGAATGGATCTTCTCAACAAACTCATTCATAGTCTGTGAAAATTTCACGCCTTCTGCGGCAGATACCCATTCCACACGTGTTCTTCCGTTTTCCACCCCAATATAATCCAGCATTGAAAACAGAAGTGTCATACGTCTTCTTGCATAATAGTTTCCGGTACTGTAATGGCAGTCTCCCGGATGGCATCCGCACATGATCACACCATCGGCTCCTTTTTCAAAGGCACGGAGGATGAACATGGGATTGACACGGCAGGAACATGGAACACGGATGATCTTTACATCCGCCGGATAGCTTAAACGGCTGCTTCCGGCAAGGTCTGCTCCGGCGTAGCTACACCAGTTACAGCAGAATGCCACGATCTTTGGTCTGAATTCTTCCTTTGTTTCTATCGACATATTGCATCCACCTCCGCGATAATCTGTCTGTTGGAGAAGCCCTGAAGGTCCATGGCTCCTGACGGGCAGGCTACTGTGCAGGCACCGCAGCCCTGGCAAAGTGCTGTATTGACAACCGCAACTCTTCTTGTCTCACGGATACCGTGATCGTTGACCTGTTTCTCCTCATAGGAAATCGCTCCGTAAGGACATACATTTGCACAGGTAGAGCATCCGTTACAGAGAAGCTCGTCGGATTTTGCCGTACATGGATTGGTTGTCAGCTTGTCCTTTGCAAGAAGTCCTATGGCCTTAACAGCCGCAGCTCCTGCCTGGGCAACTGTCTCCGGGATATCCTTTGGTCCCTGGCATACACCGGAAAGGAAAATTCCTGCTGTCGGTGATTCTACAGGACGAAGCTTTGCATGAGCTTCTGTAAGGAAATTGTTGGTGTCAATACTTGCAGTAAGCATGGTAGCGATCTTACGTACATCCGGATTTGGCTCAATGGCTGTTGCAAGAACTACCATATCTGCTTTCTTGAAGATCTGCTTATTATCAAGAAGATCCGAGCCCTGAACAAGAAGTGTTCCATCCGGCTGCGGAATTACTTTTCCTACCTGACCTTTGATGTAGTTTACGTTATACTGCTCAACTGCTCTTCTGTAAAACTCATCGAAGTTTTTACCAGGTGTACGGACATCAATATAAAATACCGTCACATTGGTATCCGGATATTTATCACGGATCAGCATGGCATGCTTAGCTGTGTACATACAGCAGATCTTGGAACAGTATGGCTTTCCACGGTCATCGGAGCAACGGCTTCCAACACACTGGATAAATACGATCTCCTTCGGTGCTTTTCCATCGGAAAGACGCTCAAGATGTCCTTTTGTAGGTCCTGCAGCATTCATGATACGCTCCAGCTCCAGAGATGTGATCACATCCTTGCTCTGGCTGTATGCGTATTCATCATATTTGTCAAGCTTGATGGTATCAAATCCGGTTGCCACCACGATTGCTCCGTATTTCTGTGTTACGATCTCATCCTGCTGGTCGTAATCAATGGCTCCTGCCTGACATACTTTGGAGCAGACACCACATTTGCCTGTCTTAAATTTCAGGCAATGCTCTCTGTCGATCACAGGAACATTTGGAATCGCCTGTGCAAACGGAGTATAAATAGCTGACCGGTTGTTCAGCCCTCTGTTGAACTCATTTGGAATCTTTTTGGAAGGACATTTTTCCTGGCAGACTCCACAGCCTGTACATTTGTCCATGTTGACACTTCGCGCTTTTTTGCGGATATCAACAGTAAAATCTCCTACAAAACCTGCAACTTTTTCTACTTCACTGTATGTATAGATATTGATCTTTTCGTGAGCTGCAGCCTCTACCATTTTTGGAGTAAGGATACATGCGGAGCAATCCAGAGTAGGGAAGGTTTTGTCAAGCTGTGACATTCTTCCGCCGATACTTGGTGTTTTTTCCACAATATCAACTTCATAGCCTGCATCGGCAATATCAAGAGCCGTCTGGATTCCGGCGATACCGCCTCCGATGATCAGGGCTCTCTTTGTAACCTGGCTTTCTCCCGGCTGAAGAGGAGCATTTAAATTGACTTTTGCTACTGCTGCTCTTGCAAGGATCACGGCCTTCTCCGTAGCCTCCTGCATATCCTTGTGGATCCAGGAACAGTGCTCACGGATATTTGCGATCTCCACCATATATGGATTCAGGCCGGCCTTTTCCGCTGCTTTACGGAAAGTTGCCTCATGCATACGCGGAGAACAGGAACAGACAACCACTCCTGTGAGATTTTTTTCACGGATGGCTTCCTGGATCCTGGACTGTCCTGCTTCAGAACACATATACTGATAATCTTCTGCATGGACAACTCCTGGCTCTTTTGCAATGATCTCCACAACCTTTTTCACGTCTACCGTAGCGGCAATATTACTTCCGCAATGACAGACAAATACACCGATTCTCTGCACTTTCTCACCTCCTGTATCTTCTGAACGCACTTACAAGCAGCTGCTGAGGAAGCTCCGGATCAAGAAGCTCCGGAATTTCATTTGGTGAAAGATAGTCTCCGCCTTTTTCCCGAACAACCAGCTGTCTTGCCCCGTCAATGATCTTTCCGGGTTTTACGTCTCGCGGACAGCGCTCCACACAGGCAAAACAGGAAAGACATTTCCACAGGGATGCTGAATTTACAAGTGCTTCGATATTTTCATTGATCACGTAGGACACAAACTGATGAGGCTTGATATCCATCTCGTCAAAGGATGGGCAGGTAGCAGAGCATTTGCCACACTTCATACATTTCAGAGGATTGGTCCCGCTGATCTCCTTTATTTTTTCCGCAGCAGAATGGTTATCTCTCATTTTGCCACCTCCTCTTTGACGCCAAGGGCTTCTGCCAGAAGCTCTGTAAAATAGTAAACCGGCATTTTATTTCCGGAATTTTTATTCAGATTGTATTTGCAGAGCGGACAGGCAGTGATCAGCATATCTGCGCCAAAGCCTGCTGCGCTTTCTTCAATCTTTTCACACATATTCTGTGACATTTCTTTTTCTTTCAGGGATATATATCCTCCACAGCATTCATTTCTGTAAGGATAGATCACAGGCTCAGCGCCAAGGGCACGGATAAAATCCTCCATGATCCTTGGATTTTCCGGATCATCAAATGCCATGATCTTTCCAGGTCTCAGAAGCAGACATCCGTAATAGGCTCCGATCTTCTTTCCGGTAAAAGGATTTACTACTTTTTCTTTCAGTTTATCAAAACCGACTCTGTCCCGGAGAACCTCCAGATAATGGAGAACGGTTGTCTCTCCTTCATAGGGAGCTTCCAACTGCATATAATTGTTGGCTCTGGTCCGGATATCTTCCACATTTTTCATATCATCATTGACACGCTTGATCACATGATGACAGGCTGAACAGATCGTCACCAGATCCTGGCCTTTTTCTTTTGCCTGGTTTAACGCACGGACGGAAGAAAGCTTTGTGGCGATCTCGTCTGTGCCAAGCGGATAAACACCACCACAACACTGCCAGTCCTCGATCTCCTCAAGCTCAAACCCAAGGGCTGTGGCACTGGCTCTGGCATACTCATCCAGATCTTTGGCCTTTGTTCTCAGGGTGCAACCCGGATAATAACTGTACTTCATACCTTTCATTATCCTTTCTTAGTCTAAAATCTGACGTTTATAGTAGATATTCTTGTTCATATATTGTCTTTTTTTTAACGATACATGAATAAAAAAATGAAATCTCAACTAACACTTATTTGAGTTTTTTTATCAATTTGCACCCAAATAAAAGAGAAAAACACTCTTCCTCCGCAATTAAGAAGTGTATTAGCTCGATTTCCGAAATCATCATATCACGTTATTTCTGTTTCGACAAGACTTTTTCAATATTTTTTGTGTTTTTTTTAACGTACTTTTGAAAAACCTTATCATTTACTATCCTGCTTCCATAATAATTTTCATTTTCAGACATAAAAAAAGCTCCGGATCTCTCCGAGGCTTTTTTGCTCATATCAGTAAATAATAATCGGATAACCTGCATCAATAGTGTTATAAATCAGTGCTGCCTGATCCTTAGGCAGATTGATGCAGCCGTGGCTTCCGTTAGTTTTATAACGGTTCCCGCCAAAGGATGACTGCCAGGACGCATCATGAAGTCCCTGTCCGTAGACAAAAGGCATCCAGTAATTAACCTTTACATCGTAACCATATTCATTGCTGGTAAGGTTAAAGGGACTCGCCTTGTAGGCGATCGGCCATGCACCACGATATGTTTCACGCCCCTTCACCGGCTTACCGCTGACAATATCTGTTTCCGTCACAAGGCATCCGTCCTTATACAGCCACAAATGCTGTGCATCCAGACTGACCTCTATGTAACTGCCTGCCAGATCGTCTGTTCCGTTTCTCTGGTATCCTTTTTTGCTGTAAACAGGCTCTCTTGTTACAGCAGTACCACTTTTCAGGTCTTCCAGAAGCTGAGCATACTCTCCGTCCTGATCGATCCGGTATCCGTACTCATTTCCCTCAATAGTCACATCCGTTCCCGCAGATGTATGAAAGATGCGGGGAACATAAATGGTATTGTATTTGTTGGCGAGCTCACTGATGTAGGCTTTAATGGCTTCTTCATCTAAAGTCAGCGTCTCCCCCTCAGCCTTCAGCCAGGATGTGATCGTATCGGAATCCAGAACAGCCATTTCACTTCCGAATGTATAAGTTACTGTACTGCTGCGGTATTTCTTCAGCTGGCTGTTCAGATCTGTAATCTTATTTTTCATATCCTCTGTTACAGTGACCGTCGGGCTTACATACACATGCTTGTTGATCGGTACTGTGATGGTATCCCCAAGCATAGCCGTATCAAATGCTGCGTTCAGATTTGTGTCCACGGTAGTCTCCAGCTTATCCGGATCGATCTCCGTCCCCTGTACCTGTTTCACAAGGGTGAATTCTTTTTTCTCCTTATCGTACTGAATGGCTGCATCAACAGAAGCTTTTCTTTCTTCCGTACCGAAATTTGAAAGATCAAGAGCCTGCTTTTCCTGCTCCTCATCTTCCTCGATCTGACATTCCGGTTCTATATTTTCTTCCTTTGGAAAAAGCTTCCGGCTCTCTTCCCGCTGTTTCTGAATTTCTGTAAGCTTACTCAGAAGGGCTTCTTCATTGAGACTGTAGCCCAGCTCTTTCAAAGTTGTACTGTAAACTTCCTGATCATTTTCCTGAAAGGATACCGGACGATCTGCAAATTCCGCAGTGATCTTTTCTTCTGCCTGCTTTGCATCCAGTCCGGAAACATCCACTCCCCATATGGAAATCTTCCGTCCCAGCGTATTGTGATCTGCCAAGTATGTATAGACAAATAACCCTGCCACTGCCAGGATCGTTACGCCAATGCAGATTCCAAGTATGATCTTCAGTGTCTTTTTACTGATGGTTGATCTTTTCTCCATACCCTTATCCCTCGAGTCTTATGTAATATATGTTATGTTGTCACACTGGCTGTTATTATAATACAATAAATCCCATTTTCTGTAAAAATGACTTATCCCGGATCCTTCTGATCCGGTAAAAAAAGACAGACTGACGCCTCTGCGAAAATCTGTCTTTCTCATACGTTTCTTTATCTGTTTCTGGCAACAGTATTTCTCTCAGGATCTTCTGCTTCTTATTCCGGCATTACGATCTTGCCTGCAACGGCACAGGCTGCTGCTGTTTTCGGAGATGCCAGATAGATCTGAACCTTGGAAGTTCCCATACGTCCCAGGAAATTACGATTGTTGGTTGCCACGACCTTTTCACCGTCTGTCAGGATTCCGCCGGTCCTTCCGCAGCAAAGTCCGCAGCCCGGATGTGTAATGATAGCCCCTGCTTCCGCAAGAGTATCCAGAATGCCAAGCTCAATAGCCTGACGGTAAATTTTGCGGCTGGCAGGAGTCACGACCAGCTTTACAAAGTCTGCAACCTTTTTGCCCTTCAGCACCTCTGCTGCCGCCATAAGATCCTCCAGACGTCCGTTGGTACAGGAACCGATGAATACCTGGTCGATGGTCTCACCCTGAAGCTCACTGACATCACGGATCTTGTCCACCTGAGACGGACATGCCATTACCGGCACAAAATCCTCTGCTTTATAACTTATGGTCTTCATGTAGACAGCATCCTCATCTCCCACAAGACTCTTCTGATAATCATCAAGCTCTACGTTGCAGTAAGCAGCTGTCTTCTCATCCGGTGTGAAAAGTGCACATTTCGCACCGGCCTCAATTGCCATATTCGCCATAGTCATACGGCTTGCCACAGACATATTTTCAATGGTGCTTCCGCAAAATTCCAGAGCACGGTAAGTAGCTCCATCTGCACGAAGGTCACCGATCAGGCGGAGGATGATATCCTTGGACATGACATTCTCCGGAAGTTCTCCATCGATCACAACCTTTATGGTTTCCGGAACCTTGATCCACATGGTTCCTGTTCCCAGGATGCTGGCCATCTCTGTGTAACCGATGCCGGAAGAAAACGCACCGACACATCCATAAGTCGTGGTATGGCTGTCTGTGCCAAATACAATATTACCGGGTTTAACATAACCTGCCTCAGTCATAAGCTGATGACAGATACCGTCACTTCTGTGTACGTTTTTCATGCCATATTTAGCTGCAAAAGCATCTCCCACATGGAAATGTCTGGTATCATCCTGCTGACTTGCCGGTACAAGATGGTCATAGATCAGAACAACCTTGTCCGGATCCCACAGCTTCTGAAAGCCCATCTCCTCAAATTTTTCCGCTACAAACGGAATAAAGATATCATGGATCATCACTCTGTCCACATTGACCGTCACGATATCGCCAGGCTTTACTGCTTTGCCTGTGTTATGTCTGATAATTTTCTCAATGATCGTCTCACCCATTATTTCTCTCCTTTCCGTCTTAGTCCAGACCGTTCAGTTTGCGCATGGCTTTTACAAGTCCGCCAGCCTGAATAATATCCATCAGATTCTCCGGAAGAGAAGCAATCGGGTACTGTTTTCCGTTATGGTCTACATGCTCGTTCATCACAACTGTAACTTCATCTCCCTCTTTCACATTGTCGTGAAGATCCGGCTGTTCGATAAGAAGAAGGCCGTTGTTGATGGAGTTGCGGAAAAAGATCCGTGCAAAAGATTTCGCAATAACACACTGTACGCCCAGTGCTTTAATGATCTCCGGTGCCTGCTCTCTGGAGGAACCGCAGCCGAAGTTCTTTCCTGCTACAATAATGTCACCTTTCTGGATCTGTCCTGCCAGCTCCGGGCGAAGGGGACTGAATCCGTACTGTTTCATATCGTCAATGGTTTTCAGCGCCAGATACTCGGTCGGAATGATGATATCGGTGTCAATATCATCGCCCAGTACCCACACTTTTCCTGTAAATGCTTCCATATGTATATTCTCCTGTTTATTCCTGAATATCTTTTCTGAGGTTTTTATACTCTGTCTGCAGTTGCGATCTCACCTGCAATGGCAGATGCGGTAACCGTTGCCGCAGATCCCAGATAAACCTTGGAGCTCGGATGTCCGGCACGTCCCTTGAAGTTACGTGTTCCGGTGCTGATAAGAACCTCGTTCTCACCGATCACACCCTGGCAGCTTCCCCAGCATACACTGCAGTTCGGGTTCATCACAATAGCGCCTGCTTCCATGAAGATATCAATCAGGCCTTCTTTTAATGCCTGGCGGTAGATGGTCTGGCTTGCAGGAACGACCAGGAAACGAACGCCTTCTGCAACTTTTTTGCCTTTGATCACCTCTGCGCCTACACGGAGGTCTTCAATACGGCCGTTATTGCAGGAGCCAAGGAACGCTTCGTTGATCTTGATGCCGCAGGTTTCCTCAGCCGGAACCACATTGTCAACAAAGTCTGGCTTCGCTACAACCGGACGGACTTTTGAAAGATCAAAGGTATACTCTCTTGCGTAAACGGCATCCGGATCGCTGTGATATACCGCTTTTGGCTCACGTCCATGCTCTTTCAGATATTCCAAAGCTTTATCATCAGCCTCAAAGATACCTGTCTTCGCACCAGCCTCAACAGCCATGTTGCAAAGTGCCATACGGTCGCTGATGCTTAATGTTCTGGCGCCCTCACCGGTAAACTCCATTGCCTGATAGTTGCAGCCGTTTGCCCCGATCTCGCCGATAATGGTAAGGATCAGATCTCTTGCGTAAACGCCCTCAGGAAGCTTCCCTGTCAGGTTAAATTTTACGGTTTCCGGAACCATGACCCAGGAAGTTCCGGTTACCATTCCGTAAAGGAAATCTGTACATCCTACACCGGTACCGAAAGCACCAAGTGCTCCGTAGGAACAGGTATGGCTGTCAGCACCGAAGATCAACTGTCCCGGACGGACATAATTTTCGATCATGATCTGGTGGCAGACACCCTTTCCTTCCCAGAAATCAATATTATTTTCTCTTGCAAAATCTCTCATCTTTTTCTGGGATGCCGCTGTTTTCGGGCTGTCAGACGGTACGTTATGGTCTACGATAAATACCAGCTTCTTTGTATCTGCAATATGAGGATTTTTTAATTTATTGTTGTACATATCAACAGTCAGATGTGTGGTTCCGTCATTACTCATCAGATGATCCAGTGAAACTGTATAGATATCTCCGGGTTTTACACTGTCCACTCCAGCCGCTGCCGCGATGATTTTTTCTGCGATCGTCATTCCCATCTCTTATTCCTCCTCACGGTTCAGAGAAGCGATAAGGCCGCCCTGATTCAGTATATTCTGCATGTATTCCGGCAGTTTTGTGCAGGAATAAGTCTTACCATTGGCAACAGCAGTTCCCTCGGACATATGAAGCTCCAGGGTATCTCCTGTCTTCACAGCATCCGGAAGATCCTTACAGACAATTGCCGGAAGTCCGATATTAATGGCATTGCGGAAAAAAATACGGGCAAAAGATTTCGCAATAACTGCCTTTACTCCAAGTGCCTTAAGAACACCCGGTGCCTGCTCTCTGGAGGATCCGCATCCGAAGTTCTCTCCTCCAACTACAAAATCTCCCGGTTTAACCTTTTTGGAAAAATCCGGATCCAGTGATTCAAATGTGTGGCCCTTCATTTCATCCAGATTCGGCAGAAGCAGATACTGGGATGCAATGATCTGATCGGTATCAAGGTCATTATGAAATTTAAAAATTGTTCCCTTATCCATAAAACAAGTTCCTTTCTGATTGTTATCCATTTCCGGGTTAACATTCCTCTGTTACCCTTTTCGTCCTATATTCTAACACAAAACGTCATATAATTAAAATGTATATTTTTAATACTTAATATAACTTCAAGTTATAAAGTCATTTTCCTGTGATCAGCGCAAAATATCCCCACTCCCACAGAAGTTCTTCAAAACTGTTCTCAAGATATTCCCGGATATCTTCTTCCTCATATCCGGTCATTCTGGAGATCACCACCATATAATCCCGGAGTGTTTCGTAGGGAAGTGCTCCCCGTCCCTCTTTCTGCCACCGGAGAAAAACAGCCTGGCGAATGGTGGCATATTCCATACCGATCCACTGCATATGAACCAGGGCATCTTCCAGATCTCCTTCTGATGTCAGAAGATCCGAATATACTTCGTTGGTAAGAAAGCTTCGGAGAAGATTTTCATATGCACGAAGTTCCCGGTAAAAATCCTCCCAGGCTTCCGTCATTTCCTCTTCCTCATACTCTTCCGATAATTCCTCCGCCAACTCCGTCACCGGCTCCAGATACTTCCGGTAAAGTCCTTCTTTCCAGTAATTTACAGCCAGATCCTGCAAAAGTTCATTGCATTCGTCCATAGTATCCAGAACAGGCAGGTCTATCTCGCTGATAGCTCTTTCTAGCTGGTGAATTGTCTTCTCTGAAAAATAATCTTCCACAAGCTCTGTGGTAAGCGGCATGTTCCGGTGAAGTTCCTTCAGAACATAAAAACTTTCAAGAAGGATTTCCTCCGGTGTTTTTTCAGGATCCATTATAAGATCCATAACCTTCCGGCGCACAAGAAAAAGCGGCTGTTCCTTTTCTTTTGGAGTTTCCGGAAAAGCGATTCTTTTCTTCTCCTTCCAGATGTCCAGGACAGCCGGGCAACAGGGCATCATGGTCGCTTCCTTATGATCCTGAAATTCATGGATCTCCCTTGGAAAAATCTGGCAGGTCTCTGAAAGCATCGAATCCCCATAAGCACTTACCAGATAGCACAGTCTGTTCTTTGCAAGAAAAGGACAGTCGTGCTCTTCCGTCATCTTCATGATCCGGCTGCCGTCCTTTTTCATGGTATAGGCCTGCAGGCAGCTTCTGTGTCCGGGCACCTCTGACGGCGGCTGGATGGTTTTCCAGTTTCTGTAGGTTTCATCATCTATGTTGATCTTCCATTCCCTGCAGCAGCTGATGGTACATTTGTCTGCAATACAGGTAAATTCGTCGTAATAATCAGGTTTTAATAATTCCATGTTTCCTCCATATTCTTTATTTTCCAGCTCCAATGTCTCCTGTTTGCAAAATGGACATGAGTTGACCTGTTTTATTTTCCCCGTAAACACAGAAAAGCGGAATTCTATCCGCTTTTTCTGATATTCTGTGTATTCGTTTTTATTCTGCAGTCTCTCCCAGAAGCTGCCTGTGAACTTTCCGCCTTACAAACCAGAAACAGGTCACCTGCATGATGATCGTAAGGATCCAGGATGCCGGATAAGAAATAAACAGTACTTTCAGTGATCTGTGAGCCGGGAAAATTCCGAAAATCCACACAATTCGAAGGCCGACCGTTCCGATAATAGACAGGATCATGGGGACACCGGAGCGTCCCATTCCGCGCAGTGCTCCCGGAAACAGATCCATCTGTCCGCAGAGGAAATAGGTAACTGTGGTATAGGCAAGAATCTCCATTCCGCATTGGATAACCTTAGGGTCTTCCGTATAGATCTTCAGAAGCTGCGGACCGAAAAAGTATGCACCACAGCCCATGGCAAAGGATACGACAAAGGACAGGATCATACAGTCAACAAGCACCCGGTCCATACGTTTCGGTTTTCGCACACCATAATTCTGACTGGTAAAGCTCATGCAGGCCTGGGTAACCGAATTCACGGACACATACAGAAATCCAAAAATATTATTGGCTGCTGTATATCCTGCCATAGCAATGGAACCAAAGGAGTTTACAGAAGACTGAAGAAGTACATTGGAAAAATTGATCACTGTACTCTGGATCCCGGCAGGCAGTCCCACCTGGAAGATCTGCTTCAGGTACTCTCCCTTTATGGACAGTTTTGAAAAACGCAGCTGATAGCTTCCCTCTGTCTGATACAGACACCGAAGGACAAGAATGCAGGAGATCAGCTGAGAGATCACCGTTCCGATTCCCACACCGGCCACGCTTAAATGACACACGATCACGAAAAACAGATTCAAAAGCGCATTGGCACAGCCGGAAATGATCAGAAAGACCAGCGGCCGCTTGGTATCTCCCACAGCACGCAGGATCGCCGCACCATAGTTATACAGCATAAAAAACGGCATTCCCAGGAAATAAATACGCATATAAAGAGTAGAAAGATCGATCACATCGTCCGGTGTATCCATCAGTTCCAGGCAGATTCTGGCAAAGATCACTCCCAGAACTGCCATGATGATCCCGCTGATCAGAGCCAGCAGGATCGATGTATGTACTGTTTCTGACATTTCTTCATCCTTACCGGCAGCATAAAATCTGGCTGCCAGCACATTGGCACCAAGAGAAATCCCGATAAAAAGGTTGGTAAACACATTGATCAGTGCGGTAGTGGAGCCTACTGCCGCCAGCGCCTCACTTCCGCTGAAACGTCCCACTACCACGATATCCACTGCATTGAACATCAGCTGCAGGATACCGGACAGCATCAGCGGCAGTGAAAACGAAATCAGCTTGTCCATGATCGACCCATTACACATATCGATCTCATACTTGTTTTTTTTCACGATTTCATCCCCCATGTTCATACTTACATAAGAATATTATAGCACCTTTCATCGGAAAGCTACAATGAAATATTTTTATGGAGAATATGCAGCGGCTGCATAAAATACGCAGCCGCACAGTAACGTGTGTTTATCATTTCACTATCTTTCCAGGAGTCCTGCATCACGAAGGTTTGCAAGAAGTGCATTAAAATCCTCCACAATATCATCTACCGTTGTTGCATTTCCAACAGCAGCTGCCGGGGTTACTGTTCCGGCAGGGCCGGTGGCTCCTGTTGCTCCTGTTGGACCTGCTGGACCCGTGGCTCCGATCGCACCAGCCGGACCTGTTACCCCCGTCGTTCCCGCTGGACCCGTGGCTCCTGTTGCTCCTGTCGCTCCCGTTGCTCCCGTCGGACCTGTTACTCCTGCAGGACCGGTGGCTCCTGTTGCTCCCGTCGGACCGATGACTCCCGCTGGACCCGTTGCTCCAGCCGGGCCCGTGGCTCCCGTATATCCCTGTATTCCCGGTTCCCCCTGCGGTCCCTGAGGACCCATAGGACCCGGAACTCCCGGACAGCCTCTGGGACCGGTTGGTCCTGTAGGTCCCACAGGGCCTGGGCAGCCTCTTGCTCCACATCTGTCACATCCACAGGAACTATGATTTCCATAACAGGACATACAGGACAAATCCTCATGACTGTCCTGCTGCATTTCCATTTCCTTACGTTTTCGATGCCTGAACAGCATTCTTCGATCACCTCATAGGAAAATAACTTTCCCTACAGTATATGACAACAGCTTTTACCTGTGCATAGGATCCCCGCAAGCTTGTACCCTGCCAGGAAAAATATAATAAAGATATCTTTTCTTTTATACCAGACCATATTTTTCCCAGAAATATTTCTGGTCATACAATACTCCCGGATCTTCCGGCTTCAGTCCCTTCGCTTTCTTATGAAAAAAGAATGCCTGCTCCGGACATCCCATCTTATCATAACAAACGCAAAGCTGCATATATGGCACAAATCCATGACACTCAGCCATAAAAAATCCACATTTTTTCTTATCTGACGGCACAGTAAGCGCCTGCCCATACCAATAGCCAGCCTGTCTGGGAAGCTCTCTTTCCAGAAAAATCTTTCCGACCTCACAACAGATTTCCGCCCTCGGCACATCCATAGTCAGACTGTACAGAAAAGCTTCCAGTGCGTACTTTTTTTCTCCCATTTTCCGGTAGCACTGTCCAAGTACAAAACAGGCATCGATCTTATTTTCCAGCCATCCGGATGGATTTTTCAGGAACTCCACCAACACAGCCTCTGTCTCCGGATAACGCTGATGATAATACAGTTCTCTCCCATAATAAAGCTGATGTCTGGGTTCCAGCGTTTCTCCTCCTGCCAGCATTTTTTCATAAATGCGAAGATTACGGTCCGGATCACCTTTTCCACATTTCCGGTGCCGGATCACCACATCTGAATAAATGATATTTCCCTCCGGAATCACAGTTTCATGAACTGCCCCATTCCATCTGAAATTTCTGGATGTTTTCATTATCCGCTCCCGAAAATATGAAAATGTTGTTCTCCCGCTCTGGTCAAACCCTGCCGCATATTCCATCATTACAACATCTGTTCCGGGATCCAGAGTTTCTTTAAGACTCTTCAGTTTTTCCAGATTTTCTTCATCCAGGACATCATCCGCATCCAGCCACATCCAGTAATCGGTGCGGACTTTTTCCAGAAGAAAATTACGCGGAGCAGAAAAATCATCACACCAAGGAAAATCAAACACCTGCGACGTATACTGCTCCGCGATCTCTTTTGTTCTGTCTGAAGAACCGGTATCTGCGATCAGGATCGCATCCATCACCTGAGAAACCGGCTTCAAGATCCTATCAAGAACTGCTTCTTCATTTTTTACGATCATACATAGACTGAGGGAAATCATATTTCAGGATCCTTCGGATTTTTATAATATTTATGCCGTTCCCGTCAGTCCTATGCCTTCTGTCAGTGTACAGCTTCTACTTTCGGATAAAGCTGAACTCATCCTCATATCACCAACTGTGGTATATCCTCTATATGTTCTGCAAGACGATCTGCTCCGTTCAGCTCCCCGCTCTCACCATATCCATACAGGCATCCTATAAATGGGCTTTTGCAGGCTCTGGCACATTCCAGATCCTGCCTCCTGTCTCCGACCACCAGATAAGGGCCTGTATATTCCCGGATGATTTCCTGCACAATTTCTGTCTTTGGACGGAATCCATACGATTCGCAGTCATAAAAATGATCGAACCATCGTTCCATCCCAAATTCCTTCCAGTGCGCCTCACGATAGGAAGCTTTACAGTTACTTAAGATCACAAGATGATATCCCCGGTTCTTCAAGGCTGTAAGCATCTCCTCTGCTCCCGGATACCACACTGCCTTATGCTTCCTGATCTGTCTGACCATCAGTTCTCCTACCATCCTGCTCGCCTGCTCTTTATAGCTCTGATCCAGCTCCGGCAAAAATGTATTCCACATCTCCTTACTGTTAAATCCCAGCCAGCCGGCAATTTCCGCCGAGCCTATCTCCCGTTCTTCTGCAGCCTTCTGTTCTGTCAGCCACTGATAGGTTTCACGAAATGCCGGTTCATAGATTCCAATGGTATGATGGATCGTTCCATCATAATCGAATATGATTGTTTTTGTCATCATTTATTTCCCTATCTATTAGAGCTGCTTCATCAGATTGACCATCTCGATCGCAGATAACGCACAGTCATAGCCTTTATTTCCCGCTTTGCTTCCTGCCCGCGCAATAGCCTGCTCGATATTCTCAGTCGTGATCACTCCGAATAAGACCGGGATCCCTGTTGCAAGTTCAACCTGTGCGATCCCCTTGGCAGATTCATTGCACACCAGATCATAATGTGAAGTATCTCCACGAATGACAGCTCCCACGCAGATAACTGCATCATATTTTCCTGACTGTGCCATTTTCTGTGCTGTAAGCGGAATCTCAAATGCTCCCGGCACCCATGCTGCAGTAATATTCTCTTCTTCTACTCCATGTCTTACCAGTCCGTCGACTGCCCCTCCCAATAATTTATTCACAATGATCTCATTGAATCTCGCTGCCACGATACCAACCTTCATTCCCTCCGGTGCTACTACTTTTCCTTCTACTAAATTGATCTGTCTCATTTTTTCTTCCTCCTGCTATTTGCTGTTTTTTATAAATTTATTTCCTTAAAAATATGACCCATCTTTTCCTGCTTCGTTTTCATATACTTCCGGTCATATTTTTGTACCGGAATCTCCAATGGTACTCTCTCATTGATCTTCAGCCCGAATTCGCCAAGCCCATAGACTTTATCCGGGTTATTGGTCAGTAATCTTAATGATTTCACACCAAGGTCTGACAGTATCTGTGCCCCAACCCAGTACTCTCTGAGATCCGGTGCAAACCCTAACTTCACATTAGCCTCCACGGTATCATATCCCTGTTCCTGAAGCGCATAGGCTTTGATCTTATTGATCAGTCCGATTCCTCTGCCTTCCTGTCTCATATACAGAATGATCCCTCTGCCTTCCGCCTCTACCTGGCGCATCGCTGTCTGCAGCTGCAGGCCGCAGTCACATCTGAGCGATCCGAATGCATCTCCTGTCAGGCACTCCGAATGTACACGGCAAAGCACATCCTCACCATCTCCTAGATCACCTTTTACCAGTGCCAGATGATGCTCTCCTGTAATGTCATTGATATAGCCATACATTTTAAAATCACCGTACTGCGTTGGGAGGTTTGCAGCTGCTTCCTCCTTTACATGCTTTTCATGTATTCTTATATAATCCTGCAGATCACGAATCGTAATAAATGTAAGGTTATGCTCTTTTGCCATTTCCCATAGCTGTGATGTACGCATCATAGTGCCATCTTCTTTCATAACTTCACAGCACACGCCGCATTCTTTCAGTCCGGCAAGTCTCATAAGATCTGTTGTTGCCTCCGTATGGCCATTTCGTACCAGAACCCCGCCTTTTCTGGAAATAAGCGGAAATACATGTCCCGGTCTTCTGAAATCCTCCGGTTTTGACTGATCATCCACACACTTCATAATGGTATAGGAGCGTTCTGCCGCAGAGATACCGGTGGTTGTATCTGCGTGATCCACTGCCACGGTAAATGCTGTGCTGTGATTGTCCGTGTTCTCAGCAACCATCGGCGGAAAATTCAATCTCGCCGCAATTTCTGCACTCATCGGTGTACAGATAAGACCCTTTGCATAAGTCGCCATGAAATTAATATTTTCCCGGGTCGCAAACTCTGCCGCACATATCAGATCTCCCTCATTTTCTCTGTCCGGATCATCTGTGACCAGAATTATTTTTCCTTCCTTAAGATCCCTAAGTGCCTCTTCAATTGTGTTGTACTGATAATTTTGTGACATACTGTATATCCTCCTGTTCTAAAACCCGAATTCTTCAAGAAACTCCATCGTAATTCCGGATTCTTTTTTCTCTTCTTCGTTTTTTCTGATGCCAAGCAATTTTTCTACATATTTTCCGATCACATCATTTTCCAGATTAACCAGATCCCCCGGCACCTTTTCCAAAAGGGTGGTTTCTTCTCCTGTATGTGGAATGACCGACACCTGAAAACCAGTTTCATCAACCCTTGCAACTGTCAGGCTGATCCCATCAATACAAACGGATCCTTTTTCCACGATCAGATGCAAGATCTGTGGCGATGTCTCAATTGATACCCAGATGGCATTTTCTTCCCGGAGCATGGAACGTATCACTCCAGTCCCATCAATATGACCGCTTACTATGTGTCCCCCGAACCTGCCATCTGCAGCCATTGCACGTTCCAGGTTTACCTGGCTTCCAGCTTTACAACTGCCAAGACTGCTTCTTCTGATCGTCTCTGCCATCACATCGGCAGTAAATCCGTCCGGCTGGATCGACGTAACTGTCAGACACACACCATTCACAGCAATACTGTCACCGATCCTTGTCCCTTCCAGGACTTTCCGGGCTTTCACTGCCAGGATCCCTGATTCTCCTGTCAGCTGTATATAACGGACTTTTCCTTTCTCTTCTACGATTCCTGTAAACATGATTCCTCCTGTTTTTTCTCACACACCTGACATCTTATCCGGATGTCCTCACCGATCTGGCAGATATCTGTATATTTCAGTTCTACTGCTTCAGACGGGAATTCAACTCCGATACCTTCTACCGGTGTCTTCCCGGCCACACCACCAAACAGCTTTGGTGCCACAAAAGCCTGTACTTCCTTTACAATTCCGGCTCGCAGGGCACTGTCATTTAACGTACCGCCTCCCTCCAGGAGGATGCTGTCAATACCCCTGTTTCCAAGATCTGTCATCAACTTTTTAAGGTCTATCTGATCCTTTTCATCCGGACAGTAAATGGTCTCAACTCCCATGGTATGTAATATTTTTATTTTTTCTTCTGTATTTTTCTGATCTGCATAAGCCACGATCGTCCGGTACTTTTCCGCACTTTTTACGATCTGACTGTCCGGCGGGATCCTGAGCTTACTGTCGCACACAATCCTGACAGGACTTTTCCAGCCTTCTACCCGGACGTTCAACATCGGATCATCTGCAAGCACAGTTCCAATACCTGCCATGATCCCCATGTACTGATGCCGCATATGCTGTACTTCTTTTCTTGCCGCTTCTCCGGTGATCCATTTTGATGCTCCTGTCTTCGTTGCGATCTTCCCATCCAGTGTCATGGCATACTTCATCACCACGTATGGGGTTTTCGTAGTAATATAATGGAAAAAAACCGGATTCAGCTGATCACATTCTTCTCTCATAAAATCTTCAACTACTGTTACACCGGCTTCCCTTAACATCTGTACACCTTTTCCTGCCACTTTCGGATTCGGATCTCGGGAACCGATCACCACTTTTCTGATCTTCTGTTCAATGATCGCTTCCGTACATGGAGGTGTTTTTCCATGATGACAGCAAGGCTCCAGCGTAACATAAATCACCGCACCTTCTGCTGATTCTGTGAGGGAAGCAATTGCATTACGTTCCGCATGAAGTTCTCCATACTTTTTATGATAGCCTTCCCCGATGATCCTTCCGTCTTTTACGATCACTGCCCCTACCATCGGATTGGGATTCGTCCAGCCTTCTCCTTTTTTGGCCAGCTGAATCGCCCGAAGCATATATTCCTGATCCGTCATTTTTATTCCTTCTTTCTTATTCCTGTTCTTTGCCTGGTGCGCCGAGGCTTTTAGACCTGTGCAATCGGATTCACAGGCAAGTGAGTGGTATATTTATTTCGAAAACGATGTGCCAAATACAAAAAAAGCCTGCAGAAATATCTGCAGGGTGGAATTGATCTGTTACATATGATCAATAAATGAATGTCTGATTATTTCCTACATAAAAAGCTCTGAAATGGATCACCATCTCAGAGCTCTGATACTACATTCATTCATACAAAAATCAACTGTACTATCATCTTCTTCCATCCAGACTATACTGTCGGCCCCGGAATCTCACCGGATCATACCTTTCGGCTCGCGGGCTCTACCGCCGGTAGGGAATCACACCCTGCCCTGAAGATATCTTTTTGTTTATTTTAATACTTTATCTGTCATTTGTAAAGCGGAATTTTTATTTTACTCATTCCATGCGGAATATTATCATTGAACGGTAACGAAACTAATCACTAATCCGCATACTATACTCATCTTTTTTTGTATATAACCAATTCAGGATTTTCACCGTCTTTCTCATATGTACATATCATAATAAAATCCATATTTGCCAGAATACCGAAGTATCTGTCCCCTCCGAATTCAGATTCCATTTGATTTCCCAGATAAGTTTTCTGGTCATCCAGAAATTTCACTTTTTGTCCATTTGGCAGTGCATATTCCAGATTTACATATTTACCTACAAGTGCATTCAGTCTGTCTACCCTTGGAAGTCCATCTATATGTAAATCATTTATTTCATTTATCAATTGCATTTTAAACTCTTCAAACTGCCCATTGTCACTAAGTTCATCATACCTTTTCCAGTAATCTAACTTTGGAAGCATTTCTTTCAGATAAGTGCGTGCCTGTTCTTCGGTAAAGCTTTCATTTACCATATTCTTTACACAAACATCAATCAATTCATCCATATCATTATATGTGTATGTTCCATCTGCATAGCACCACTTACAATACTCCTCATTTAATGTGCCATCCTTATCACGTCCCAATATGGAATCATCATCAATTGGCATCCCGCAGCACTGACAGATCAGCTTTCTGGGTTCTCCCAAAAGCGTATTGATCGATACATCAAATTCTTTCGATAAGAGCTTAAGTGTATCAGTATTCGGAACGGTATCTCCATTTTCCCAGCGTGATACAGCCTGTCTCGTTACCATGATTTTATCTGCCAGCTCGTCCTGTGACATTCCTCTTTCCGTTCTAAGTTTTAAGATTACATTTTTTGTTTCCATAGCCGTCACCTCCATTATCCTATTATAAAGATAGATCCATGTTCTGAAAAGCAACTTCCTGTTACTATAGTCTATCCATATTTTATAATGTAGTATATGAAGTGGATAATATAAGAAAAACCCTTGAAAATACTGGATTTTCAAGGGTTTTATGGATCTTATTAAAGATCTGCAGATATCAGATTATTTACCCATCTGCTTTGCAACTTCCTCAGCGAAGTTCTCTTCTTTTTTCTCAAGACCATCGCCTGTCTCGTAGCGAACGAAGCCTTTGATCTGGATCTTAGCGCCGTTCTCTTTTGCTACCTGCTCTACGTATTTAGCAACGGACTGTTTTCCGTCCTCTGCTTTTACGTATGTCTGGTCAAGAAGACAGATCTCTTTGAGCTCTTTCTTAATACGTCCTGTGATCATTCCCTCGATAACCTTAGCCGGTTTCTGGGACTCCTTCGGGTCGTTCTGAATCTGAGCCATAAGGATCTCTTTCTCATGCTCGATATAGTCAGCGCTTACTTCCTTGTCGCTTGTGTACTGCGGTTTCAGAGCTGCGATCTGCATAGCTACGTTCTTAGCCATCTCTTTAACAGCATCGTTAACAACATCTGTCTCAACGTCTACAAGAACGCCGATCTTTCCACCCATATGAGTGTAGGAAGCGATGAATCCGTTCTGCTCCTCAACCTGAGCAAATCTACGGATGTTCATGTTCTCGCCGATTACTGCGATCTGAGCTGCAAGAGCCTCTTTTACAGTCTTAGTTGTATCAAGTGCCCATGCCTCAGCAAGGAAAGCATCGATATCAGCTGCTGTTGTGTTAAGTGCCTGTGCTGCAACATCTGCAACATAGCTCTGGAATTTTTCGTTCTTTGCAACGAAGTCTGTCTCAGCATTAACCTCAACAACGACTGCTTTCTTTCCATCCTCTGTTACTAGAGTTTTGCAAAGACCCTCTGCTGCAATACGGCTTGCTTTCTTCTGTGCTGTAGCAAGACCCTTCTCACGCAGGAACTCAACTGCTTTATCCATATCACCATCTGTAGATGTAAGAGCTTTCTTACAATCCATCATTCCGGCGCCGGTCATCTCTCTTAACTCTTTTACCTGTGCTGCTGTAATAGCCATTGTTCGTTTCCTCCTGAAATATTCTGTTTATACGAATTATTCCTCTGTAGCTGCAAACTCCTCAGACTCAGCCTCGATCTCGCCATCTGCCTCAGCAGTTCCCTGCTTAGCCTCGATAACAGCGTCAGCCATCTTGGAAACGATGAGTTTTACTGCACGGATAGCATCGTCATTTCCCGGGATCACATAGTCAAGCTCTTCCGGATCACAGTTAGTATCGCAGATACCGATAAGCGGGATTCCAAGTGTATGAGCCTCCTGTACGCAGATTCTCTCTTTCTTAGGATCTACGATAAAGATAGCATCCGGGATTCTCTTCATCTCTTTGATTCCGCCAAGGTTCTTCTGAAGCTTAACAAGCTCTTTGCGAAGCTCGATAACTTCTTTCTTAGGAAGTACGTCGAATGTTCCGTCAGCTTCCATTGTCTCGATCTCTTTCAGTCTTGCGATACGGCTCTGGATTGTCTTGAAGTTTGTAAGCATACCACCAAGCCATCTCTCATTTACGAAGAACTCTCCACAACGCTCTGCCTCTGTACGGATAGCATCCTGAGCCTGTTTCTTAGTTCCTACGAAAAGGATGTGTCCACCGTTGGCAACGATATCTGCTACTGCATTGTAAGCATCGTCAACCATTCCTACAGACTGCTGAAGATCGATGATATAGATACCATTTCTCTCTGTGTAGATGTACGGAGCCATTTTAGGGTTCCATCTTCTTGTCTGATGTCCGAAATGAACACCTGCCTCTAAAAGCTGCTTCATTGAAATAACGCTCATGTCTTTTCTCCTTTTTGGTTAAATTCTTCCGCACAGGTCGCCTTCTCTCTGGACCCATCCTCACACCGTAGGGCACCATCCTTATAGAATCGCCGTGCGTGCTTATTTTTGCAACTTCTGAATTATAGCATAGAAAATCCCCTTATGTAAAGGGGATTTTTCCAATTTTTTTCTGTTTTTCAGCGGTTTCCGGCAGACTTCAGAAGCTCCAGCTCTTTTTCGGTGAGCGAACGATATTTTCCTGTCGGAAGATCTGAAGGAAGCGCCAGCGGCCCCATGGATAGTCTTTTCAAATAAGTTACTTTTTTTCCCAGTGCCTCCATCATCCGTTTTACCTGATGGAATTTTCCCTCGTGGATGGTAAGTCGGATCTCAGATTCCCAGTTCTTACCGGCTTCTGCAGATTCTGTGCCGGACTCCCAGGTAGAAAGGATCTCCAGCCTTGCCGGTCGTGTGAGATCTTTTTCCCCGATATCCACGCCTTCTGCCAGCTTCACGACATCTTCTTCTGTCACTTTCCCGGATACTTTTGCATAGTAGGTCTTATCCACATGCTTTTTCGGAGAAAGAAGCTCGTGTGCCAGAGGACCGTCATCTGTGATCAGAAGAAAGCCTTCTGTATCTTTATCCAAGCGTCCCACCGGAAAAAGACCCTTTCTTCTGTCTTTCTCTTCAATGTAGTCGAGAACCGTTTTATCTCTGAAGTCCTCCGTTGCGCTGACACAGCCTGCCGGCTTGTTAAAAAGATAGTATACATATTCCGGTGCAGCATGGAGCTCCTGCCCGTTCATAACCACCTGATCTTCTTCTGTTACCTTCAGCTCCGGTTTCTTCACAGATTTCCCGTTAACCTGCACCTGACCCTTCTGTATGTATTTTTTTACCTCGCTTCTTGTACCTGCGCCGGCATCTGCCAGAAATTTATCCAGCCGGACTGGTTTTTCCATTAATCATTTACCTCCCATTCTGTTACATGGGCTGCCTTTGCATCTGCTCTGATAAAATCCGGGATCTCACCGACAAATGTCATATAAAGTCCGGAATCCCCGCCGGTGCTCTCTTGTCCTTCCAGAACCACTTCCATTGTGGCATCTGCATTCCAGATAGTCCATCCGTTTACCAGCTGTGATGGACGGATACATTTTTTCAGGGCTTCCAGCTGTTCCTTTTTATCGTAACGGACTTTATAACCGTTCTCTGTTTCTTCAAGATCCGAAATGGGCTCAGTGTCGGAAAAAGCTTCATCATCTTCGCCGGCAGCTTCGGAGCTGAAGTAATAAACATCAATATACTCAACAGACAGCTCATCCATAGAAAGAGGATATCCTGTTTCTTCCAAAATTGCAAGTGTTCTCTTATATGACGGATACACCAGAACGGAGGTGGACACATTCTCTCCTTCCTGCACAGCCGGTACATTCATTCCCCATTCATCCATGTAGCCTTCTGACGGAATTCCCGTATAATCGAACATCAGCATTGCACATGGCTGGTCTTTTACTGTCTGACCGCCGTTTTCCAGAATGTCCTTTCTCAGTGCCTCTGCCAGTGCCTGACGCTTCTCTGCATTTTTTTCAAATAAAGAATGAATATCTCCGTCACAGAAAATACCGGTAACCTCTTTCAGATACTGTTTGTCCAGCTGGAAAAATGAATATCTGTCTTCTTTCCATGTCTGCTCATCATACAGGGCTTCCATAAGATTCTGTGCCTGTGCAGAGGATACAATATAGCCTCTGCATACACTGAATCCCTGTTTATTTATGTAGCGCACATACATGCGCCTTCCTGATTTTTTTCCTTTTTCATTCTGAAGCCTGATATCCTTCAGACTGTTATATAATGCTTTACTTTTCATCACCGGCTGATCCAGCAGACCGGAACTATTGTCTGAGGTGGCAGTATACCGGATCTTATAGATTCCGTTTTCTTTTTTTTCCACATTGCAAAGCTGCTCTGTATATGAAAGATTGCTTACATTTATCACAACTCCCTGAAGATTGTCATAAGCCGGAAAATAACTGTCATATCCCAGAAGATCCATTTTCATGGTCAGCGCACAGATTGCCACAACACCTCCAAGGATCATAAGCTGCACTTTTCTGCGGAAAAATCTGCGAAAATCCATTTCATAGATCACTTCCAGAATTCCATGGACCAGGATCGTTCCCAGTATCATTCCGAAGATCCACCATGCTGTTTTGGATGAATCTTCCGGAATCATATAAAAGATCAGACCGATCCCCAGTCCGGATGGTATTGTGAGCAGGGCACTTAAGACCGGCTCCATCCAGGTATATACCAGAGCTTTTCCGGTATTCTCTGACCTTCGTCTGCAAAATGCCATCCAGGAAAGTGCTGCCATGATAAACAGCGTGAGGATCAGTATCAGCAACTGCTTTCCAAAGCTTCCGCTGCTGTATCTATCTATAAAGCTTACGATCACCATAAGAGGAGATCCCAGATTCCGCACTGCTGCCAGAATTCCGTAACTGCCCTCGTACCAGGTATCAAAAAATAAATGTCCGCTTAACTGCAGCATCACTGCCAGAACGATACTGTAGGTAAACAGCCCTACCCATGCAAGTGCTCCCATCAACATGGTACCGGTGCAGGCGATCACCAGCACTGTGGAAAAATACACCAGAAGATACATCAGGAGATGGAGCACCAGCAGGATCAGTGCCTTTTTCATAATGGAAAGGCTGTAATATCCTCTGGCTGCCCCGATGCATACCGCAGCAAATTCCATGATCACATATGGCACCAGATAATAAAGAACAGCCAACAATACTCTGTGCAGAAACAGTGCACTTCGCTTTACCGGAAGGCTGTGATAGAAATCCACTTTTCTCGGGGAATACAGATACCAGAAGCCGCTTACTGCTGCCAAAAATGCGGTTACCGCAGCCACAGCTGCTCCCATTGTGAGAAAGTCACTGCTCCACAGGCTGGAATACAGATAGGAAAGCTGACTCTGAGTATAACTGCGCTCATTCCATTTTCCCATCAGAATAAGTTCCGCTACCGGAAATGCAAGGAGAAATGCGATCATGGCAAATGCCGGGATCCATCTTTGTCCTTTAGAAGAGGATTTCATATACTCACTGGAATAAATTTTTGACTTCATAGCCTGCCACCTCCGTTTCGCTGATAAATATTTCTTCCAGAGTCAGTGGGAGCACTTCGCAGAAAAGAGGATTTTTTGCCTGTATCTTCTCCATGATCTCTCTTCTTGTTCCCCTTGCAGTAATAAGCAACAGGGAGCCCTGATGCTCTGTTTTCAAAACCTCCAGCTCTTTCTTTAATTCTTCTTCTTTCTTTTTGTCAGTAAGTACACACTGGATCTTATGGATGTGGAATTTCATATCCTCCAGATCTCTGGAAAGGAGAATTCCTCCCTGATGAAGAAGCCCGATGTGATCGCAGATATCTTCCAGCTCACGGAGATTATGGGAAGCGATCACCGGCGTAAATTCACGACTCATGATCTCCGATGCAAAAATACTTTTTACTGCCTGGCGCATTACCGGGTCCAGGCCATCAAAGGTTTCATCACAAAACAGATATTTCGTTCCTGTACTGATTCCCAGGATCACCAGAAGCTGTTTCTTCATTCCCTTGGAAAAAGTGCTGATTTTTCGTTTTCCATCCAGATGAAACTGCTTCATCATTGTCTCAAAACGCGCCTGCTGAAATCCCGGATAAATACAACGGTAAAATTCTGCCATGTCCAGAGCATTGTAATTTGCCGGAATATATGCATCGTCCGGGATGTAGAAAAAATGCTCTTTGATCCTTTCATTTTCAAAAACCGGTTCTTCATCCATCAGCACCTCTCCTCTGTCCTGACGGATGATCCCGGCCATGATACGGAGCAGAGTACTTTTTCCCGCACCGTTGGAGCCAATCAGTCCAAAAACCTCCCGTTCCCCGATATCCATGGTGACCTTATTTACTGCCTGTATCTTACCAAAAGCTTTGCTGCAGTTTTTTATCTCAATCATTGTTTCCCTCCTTATAGCATAAGCGGATCACACCGATCATTTCTTCCTCCCCTACTCCCAGAGCCATTCCCTTTTCTGTGATCTTTTTCAGCTCACTTAAGGTTTCTTCCATACCGATCTGCCTGATCCTGCCGCTGTCTGTGACAAAACTGCCTTTTCCCTTCACCGGACAGATCAGCCCCTGCTGCTCCAGTTCCATATATGCCCGCTGGATGGTATTGGGATTGATGGATAATTCCACGGCCAGCTGCCGCACAGACGGCATCTTGGAAGATGGCTCCACAGCTCCTGACAGGATCAGCATCCGGAATTTCTCTACGATCTGCTCGTAAATGGGACGTCTGTCCTGATAGTCCAAGAATAACATACGACGCTCCTTTCTCTGTAATCTGTGTATTAAGTGTATTAATTCTTTTAATACACTTATGATAGCACACGATACAAAGGTACGCAAGAAATGGTCTCTTAAATAAATATAAAATCTATATAAATTTACCGGCAGCAAAAGATTCCGGCATATTTTTATAAAAAAAATCTGTAATGGCATCCTTATACTATGATTCCACTACAGATTCTCTGTAAAGCAAATATTCATCTATCACTCTGCCTGATCCAGTAGCAGGCAGATATTCGTGATCCACATTGGATCAAACAGCCCGGTAGCCACGTTTTTCTCCCCGGCGCGCAAAATACTGATATCCTCCGATCATCGCTGCCGCAAAAACACCATAGATCATCAGAAGGCTTCCTGCTCCGGCTTTTTCCACCAGAGTCTGGGCGTATTCACTGAAAATAAGTATCCAGGTATTGGCTCCGATGTGCATCAGCACACTGGTCCACTTATTACCGCCCATCTCCAGAAACCACGCAGAAATCCCTCCCAGAACAAACGCATACACAGCCTGCAGGACATTTCCGTGATAAATTCCGAAAAACGCCGCAGAGATCACAGCGGAAACCAGCACTGAAAAGTGATCCCGAAGTCGCAGATAGATCAGCCAGCGAAAGATCATTTCTTCTGCAACGGGCGCTATGATCCCCATCCAAAAGATCATCATAAACAAACTCTTTCCTGAGGTGATCTTCGTCATCGTCTCTCCATAGCTGGATGAGATCCAGTTCTGCAGAATCGCCACCAGCACATTGGCATACTGGGCAAATCCGGCTCCAGCAGCAAGAAGAAGCAGCATTTCAGGAATAGATAGCCTTTGTTCCTCAACGGAAGTCAAACCGCCGATCAGCCTTCCTATACGATCCTTCCGGTAAAAATATACTGCCGGAAACATAACCAGCACTCCGGTAAGTCCGGTGATCACCAGCGTATAACTATAGTACCTTTCCTGTGCGTTGCCGACATGCCCTGCCAGCCAGAGAAGCACGGCGCTTCCGAGGATCTGTCCGATAAGATAATGGATTCCTGCCGGATAAAGCTCCCTCCACACTATTTGAAAAATATTCTGTTTGTGCAGAGGGGTCAGACGAAAAAATTCAGAAGTTCATCTGCGGAAGCTACGATCTGAAGAGGCTGTGCCTTTTCCAGTTCTTCTATGCTTCCATATCCGTAAGATACAGCCACACACTGGATCCCGCATCGTCTGGCTCCAAGAATGTCATGTTCTCTGTCACCCACCATGATCACCTGGTCACGGTGGTCAGAAAGGCTCATTCTTTCCAGAGCTTCCTCGATCACCTGAGATTTGGTTACTTTCGGTCCATTGAGGTCCGTCCCGGCGATCACCTCAAAATACCGGCTCAGATTAAAATGGTCCATGATCTGTGTTACGTAAAAGGTCGGTTTCGCAGACGCCACAGCCATTCTGTAGCCACGACGTTTCAGTTCTGCCAGAGTGTTTTCCACGCCCGGATAAACGGTATTCTCATACATTCCTTTTTCTGAATACCGCTCTCTGTAATATTCGATTCCCTTCTGCGCTGTCTCTTTATCAAATCCCGCATATTTCATAAACTGTTCCAGAAGCGGCGGACCCACAAAAACCTTCAATGGCTCCAGCTCCGGTGCCGAAACTCCAAGCTTCTCCAGTGCATACTGTACAGATTTCGTAATCCCCTCTCCGGATTCTGTCAGTGTTCCGTCCAGATCAAAAAAGATTGCCTTATACATAAATTCCTCCTGTTGTATAAAATAATCAGTAAGTATGCCTATTGTATCACTGTTTTTCTGGTAAGTCCATGGTTTCATAGTACAGCTTCCCGGATTTCACAAAACCCATGAGTTCTGCTTTCCAGGGATTTCTGCTTTTTTTCGGTAATTCCGCCAGAAGCTTTTTTCCCTGCCAGTAAAAATCACATTCTTTTCCATTGATCCGAAATGAAAGGATCTGGAACGGAATATCCGGACTGATCTCTATCCGGATCCTGTTACCGTCTGTTTTCATTCGGATCACCGGTTTTTGCTCTTTTTCTTTTTTCCTATCCGACGTTCCTGTTGGTTCTGTCCGATAGTAAGATAATGCCGGATTTTGCTTCTTCTCCCTCTTTGATGCATCTGTCACTGACTTTCGAACTGGTTTTTGAGTCAACGTTACAGATGGACTTGCTGTCACTGTCTGTATGGGGATTGGTTGTTCAGTCAGTATTGGCAGTTTTGTTGGTATCGGCGTTTCCGTCAGTTTTTCCGCAAGCGTATCAGCTATCTCTGCTTCTTTCGGAATAGTTATCCCCGGATTTTCATCTTGTCTGATATCCGGTTCCTGAACTTCATAGCCTTCTCCCCCGACCCCCGGATCTTCTCCATTTTCCATAAAGCTTTCTTCCTGAGAACGTACCTCATCTGTCTGAAAATCTAAATTCCATTGTGCAGACTCCTCCTGATCATTCTCTGATTCTGCCCAGGCAGCGGAATACTCCTCAGTATTTCCTTCTTCTCTGTTCCAATTACTATCATCACTTCCTTCTCCTGCATAGCTTTCTTCCCAGTCTTCCGGTAGCTGTCCGGTTCCTTCTCCCACATTCATATCAAATCCGCCGGTATCAAAACTATCCATTCCTGACACATCAAATCCATAGACAGCAATGGAAGGGATCATCCATCTGCATAAGACCAGCAGAAACAAAACAATAAAACAGGTTTTCCTACTAGTAATTTTCATTTCTTTTGGTTTTTTCTGATCACTTTCTCTTCTTTTTCTCATTAATCTCCTCCCAAAGCTGCAGATTTCTGCTTTCACTGTCATCCAGTAATTCCGCTTTTTCTTTCTTTTTATAATCTTCCCACAGCTTTCTGCTGGCCTCTTTCTGCCCGGTCCGAATAAGAAACATCCCATATTCTCCGTAAGCCACAGGATATTCTGCATCATACAGAAGAAGATTTTCATAATATAAAGCCGCTTTTTCCGGTTCACACAAAAGCTCCGCATTCCATGCCAGCAATAGCTCAATACGACGCTGCTGTTCTTTTTCCCCATAATTTCTACTTAACCTCTGGAGTCTCTTTTCCGCTGCCATACAGCACTTTTCCCGATCTTTTGAGTCTTCCGGATACTGTCTGGCTTCGTAATACAAATCTGTTACTTCTGAGATCGCCACAGAAAATTCTTCCGTTTTCAGCAATCCTGCTATCAAGATCAGTGTTCCTATCAGAATCCCTGCAGCTGCCGCTTCCAGAAATCGTTTTCTCCAAGTGATCATCCGATATCTGTTTTCCAGCTTTTGGATTTTCTTCTGAACCACTGACATATCCGAATATCTGTATTTTTCCTGTTTTCTGGTACATCGGAACAGAAGCCAGAAAAAATCCGGATATAAAATCCACTGCCATTTCTTTTTTCCGCAAAGCTTTTCCAGGGTCTTCCCCAGAGCATAAATATCACTTCCCGGTCTTAAGTAGCCCTGATACTGCTCCGGCGCCGCATAGCCTTTCGTTCCTTCACAGATCTGTTTTCTTTTTCCATGATCGAACATGGCACTTCCAAGATCTATCAGATACAGATGCCCGGTTTCAGAAAACATAAGATTATCCGGTTTCAGGTCCCCGTAACAGACCGGTGGCTTCCGACTGTGAAGATATTCCAATACTCTGGCAATCTCCTTTCCCAGAGCAAGGATTTCCCGTAAAGAAAACCGTTTTCCTGAACGGAGAAGTTCTCCCAGCGACTGACCCTTGATATATTCCATGATCAGATAACAGTACTCCCCTGTTTCCACATAATCGATAATCTTCGGTATTGCAGGATATTCCAGATGCTGCATGAGTCTGGCTTCTTTTTTCTTTGCGATCGGTATCTCTTTCACTGCACGGCAGATACCAAGTTCCATATCTTTTGCCAGATAAAGGCTTCCACCTCCGCCATGTCCAATTTGTTCTACAATACAATAACGTTCTTTCAGAACATTTCCGATCAGACAGATCACCTTCCTCTCATTTCTGTCAGACAATATTTATGCTTACATTTCTTATTGATTTGGGATAATCCGGTGAATTCCGGTTTGAAAAAACAGATAACTTATAGTCAGGCAGATATTCGTGATCTGCCCTCGTTTAGGATAAGTCCTATTATAGCACGTCCTGTTCTTTTTGCAAAGAACTTTCTATATAAAAAAGTCCGCCGGATATAGCAGACAAAAATATCTCTTTATCCGGCGGTCTGTCATTATTCATAGTGTTTGTATCTGCAAAGCTATACCTTACATACGATCCGGTGCAGAGAATCCAAGAAGATCGATGCTTGTCTCAAGCACTCTTCTTGTAAGCTGGAGCAGCTGAAGGAAGGATTCCTTCTGTGCCTGATCCTCTTCGCTTAAGATCTTGGTCTCATGGTAAAAGCTGTTAAATGCATTGGATACCTCATAGATATATGCACAGATCTTATGTGGTGCTTTTTCTTCAAAAGCGTTCTCAACCATTGCCGCAAAGCCGGAAAGCTGAAGCATCAGGTTCTTCTCACTGACATTGACTGCCGGAAGGATCTTACCTGTACTTAAATCTCCTCCCTCCTGTACATAACGGTTCAGGATTGACTTAATACGAACGATAGTATAAAGGATATACGGACCTGTATTTCCCTCAAAGGATGTAAAGCGGTCAACATCAAAGATGTAATCCTTGGTCGCCTGGTTGGAAAGATCTCCGTATTTGATTGCGGAAAGTCCTACGATCTTGGCAGTATCCTTTGCATCTTTATCTTTTACACTGCGATTCTCCACGATCTTACGATACATTTCCTCATCAATATCTGCGATCAGGTTCTCCAGACGCATAACACCGCCTTCTCTTGTCTTAAACGGTTTACCGTCTTTTCCATTCATGGTACCGAAACCAAGGAAGGAAAGCTTGGTCTCCGGATTTACAAGACCGGTTTTTCTTGCGCAGCGGAATACCTGGATAAAATGCAGCTCCTGACGCTTGTCAACAACATAAAGGATCTCATCCGGCTGAAAGAGTTTCATACGCTCTACGATAGTAGCAAGGTCTGTGGTCGTATAGAGAGAAGCTCCGTCTGATTTCAGAAGCATACATGGAGGGATCTCCTTGGTATCACTCTCTTCTTTTACATCTACAACAAGAGCACCCTGGTCCTCATAGGCAAATCCTCGCTTCTTCATATCCTCTACCATATCCGGAATATATGGCTGTGCATCGGATTCTTTTTTCCAGAGGTCAAAATCTACGTTCAGATTCGCGTAGTTTCTCTTAAGGTCTGTTACAGATACATTCATGATGTGGTTCCAGAGAGCCATGTATCCGGGTTTACCCTGCTGAAGAAGGTGGGTTGCCTCCAGTGCCTCATTACGGTAAGCCTCATCCTCTTTGGACTTCCCACTGGCACATGGATAGATCTCTTCCAGCTCGCTGATGGTAAACGGTGCTTCTGCCGGATATTCACCGGTAAAGCTGTCATCAAAATATACCAGCTCCGGTTTCCGGTGTTTCAGCTCGGTGATGATCAGTCCCATCTGAAGGCCCCAGTCTCCAAGATGTACATCACCGATCACCTTATGTCCTACAAAACGTCCGATACGCTTGATGCTCTCACCGATGATCGCAGAACGGAGATGTCCTACGTGAAGCGGCTTGGCAACGTTTGGTCCGCCATAGTCGATAATGATCGTCTTCGGATTCTTGGCAGTCTCAACAGAAAGCTTCTCGTCCTCTGCCATCTTATTCATGTATTCTGCAACAAATTCCGGTTTCACATCCAGGTTGATAAATCCAGGCTTTACAACTTCTGCTCTGGAAAAGATCCGGCTGTCTGACAGCTGTGCTACCACATCATCAGCGATCATAAACGGTGCCTTGTGATATGCTTTGGCTCCTGCCATAGCACCGTTACACTGATACTCACATAAGTCCGGTCTGTTGGAAACAGTAACTTTTCCGTAAGACGGATCATAACCTGCTTTTTCAAATGCTGCGGAAAGTTCTTCCGCCATCTGTTCCATAATCTTCTTCATGTTTCAAACTCCTCATATCTTTGTTTCTGTATTTTATGCTTATAATGTCACTTTTCTTGAACATGCGACTGCAAGGGCACCATAACCGATATGGCAGGCAACACTTAAAGAAAGGGGATCCATATGTATCTCCATTCCCGGAAATACCTCCTGGATCTCTTTTTTAAATTCTTCTGCTTCTTCCAGATTTCCTGTATAAGCAGCCTGAAGACACATCTCACCGTCAGATGCGTATTCCTTAAAACGTGTTTCCCAATCATTCTTCATTGCCTTCAGCATGGCACGTTTGGCCTGCTTCTTGCCACGGACCTTGGCGTAGGCATCCAGCTTCTCTCCCTGGATCTGAAGTACAGGCTTCAGGTTCAGAACCGTTCCGATGGCTGCTGCTGCCGGTGTGATCCTGCCACCTTTTTTCAGATATTTCAGGGTGTCAAGTGTGATATAAATACTGGAATCGAGTTTCTGATCTGTAAGGATCTTCTTGATCTCTGCAGCACTTTTTCCTGCCTCGGCAAGCATCTTAGCATCCATTACAGACTGTCTCTGTGTTACGGAAATCCGCTGATTGTCCACTACCTGAACACGACCATTATAATCAATAGCAAGTCCCATTGCAGTAGAACAGGATGCACTCAGTCCGCTTGACATCGGAATATGAACGATTTCCTCATAATCTCTCAGAAGCTTGTCCCACAGATCACAGAGATCAGCCGGACTTGGCTGAGATGTGGAGATCGGTTCATCCTTCTTAAGCTTCTCATAAAACTCTTCCTGTGTGAGAGTTACACCTTCAAGATACATTTTTTCATTAATATAAAACGGCATCGGTATCACATAAACGCCAAGCTCTTCGGCCTGGGCCTGTGTGATACCGCTGTTGCTGTCTGTTACAATGGCAATTTTGCCCATTCTTTTCTCTCCTCCTGGTCTGTTATCTCACAGTTCAAAGAATTAATGCATCAGCCCCTGATGGACTAATTCTTTGAACTGCTGTAGAAATCCATGATGTTAGTGTATCATATTTTTTTCTATACCACAATTGGAAATTTTCTGTGACCTTCGCTCATAAAAAACACCTCGCGGAATATTACCAGTGAACAGTAACTAAAAAAAACAGCTGCCATACAAATATTTATGCACAACAGCTGTCACACTATTTATCAAAAATATCCTTATCTATTTATGATCTGTGTCTTATTTCATTTCTCTTACGATCTTTCGAACCGGAAGAACAAATGTCGGAGATACGGACAACTCATCCAGTCCCATCTCTACAAATCTCTCAGTAAGTGTAGTGTCCGCACCAAGCTCACCACAGATTCCGGCCCAGATACCTTCTTTGTGTGCATTATCCACAACCATCTGGATCATACGGAGAACTGCCTCATGATGGGAATCATAAATGTTGTCAAGCTTTGCATTCTGACGGTCAATAGCCAGTGTATACTGGGTCAGATCATTGGTTCCGATACTGAAGAAATCAACCTCTTTTGCAAGAAGATCACTGATCATAACAGCTGCCGGAGTCTCGATCATGATACCCTGCTCCACGTCATCACGGAACGGGATCCCCTGTTCCTTAAGCTCTGCTTTTACTTCTGCTACAATAGCCTTGATCTGCTTCACCTCTGTTACAGAGATGATCATCGGATACATGATGGAAATATTTCCGAACATGCTTGCACGGAAAAGCGCTCTCAACTGTGTCTTAAATACTTCCGGACGGTCCAGACAGATACGGATCGCACGATATCCCATTGCAGGGTTCTCCTCATGCGCCATATTAAAATAATCGATCTGCTTGTCCGCTCCGATATCCAGAGTACGAATGATAACTTTTTTGCCGGCCATATTCTGAGCTACGGTCTTGTAAACCTGGAACTGCTCTTCCTCTGTAGGATAGTCTTCTTTTTCCAGGTATACGAACTCACTTCGGAAAAGTCCGATGCCTTCCGCATCATTGGCAAGTACATTCGCAACATCACCTGTACTTCCGATGTTGGCATAAAGGTGGAGCTTACGACCGCTCTTGGTAACAGTTTCTTTACCTTTCAGCTCTTTGAGCATTGCACGCTGTGCAAGTTCATCGGCACGCATATCCTCATATTTTTTAAGGGTCTCTGCATCCGGCTCAACGATCAGATTTCCGCTCTTTCCGTCTACGACTGCCATCTTACCGTCCATGGACTCATCGTATTCAATATTGATCAGCGCCGGAATATTCATGGTTCTCGCAAGAATCGCAGTATGTGAGTTAGAAGAACCTTTTCTTGTGACAAAAGCAAGAACCTTGCTCTTATCCATCTGTACAGTCTCACTTGGTGCAAGATCCTCTGCAACTACGATCACCGGCTCGGATGCTTCAAGCTCTCCATCTCCATGGCCGGAAAGCACACGTACCAGACGGTCTGAGATATCCTTTACATCAGCTGCTCTCGCTTTCATATAATCGTCGTCCATCTGTGCGAACATTGATGAGAAGTTATCACCAGTTGTTGCAACCGCATATTCTGCATTTACAGACTCTGTACGGATAATGTTGTGGATGGAATCCAGATAGTCATCATCATCCAGCATCATCTGATGAACCTCAAAGATTGCCGCTCCGGACTCTCCAACTTCCTGAAGAGCCTTGTCATAAAGCTTCTGAAGCTGTGCCACAGCCTGCTCTCTGGCTGCCTCCACACGCTTTACCTCTTCTTCCGGATCCTCCACGTGAACACGTTTAACACTGGCGTCAACTTTCTGGAGGATCGAGATCTTACCGATCGCAATACCGGAAAATACAGATTTACCTTCCAAAACCTTCATGAAATTATCTCCTTCTGTTTTTATATTTGCCCACTTATGATGTATTATATCATACTATCCAAAGATTCTGCCACGATTTTTTTATGATCTCTAAAAAACCTGTAAAAACTCTATTTATACTTTCTTTTTTTGTCATATATACAGCAAAAGTGACAAAATAAAGACCGCAGAGCTTCATAAAACCTGAACAATACTTTCAGATATAAAAATAAGCATCTGCCGCCGGAATCCTTCCGGCAATTGCAGATGCTATATGTATGTATATCTTTTTATTCACTGCGAAGGGCATCGATCGGATTAAGATTAGCTGCCTTTACAGATGGGAGAAGTCCGAAGATCAGACCGATCAGCATGGAAAATACCACAGAGCCGATGATAGCCGGAACGCTGATGGCTGTTGGTGCTCCTGACACCTGAGACACCATTTTTGACAGGATGATTCCAAGGACCACACCAATGATTCCTCCGATACTGGTCAGCACCGAAGCTTCCGTCAGAAACTGTCCCAGGATCACTTTTTTTCTTGCTCCGATAGCTTTTTTCAGTCCGATCTCGCTGGTACGTTCTGTGACAGATACAAGCATGATATTCATAACACCGATACCACCAACAAGCAGGGAGATACTTGCGATCCAGATCAGCTGCTGATTGGTACTTTCGCTGAGCTTCTGGAGATTCTTAACCTTCTCCATAATGTCTTCCGCTTTATATTTAAAGTTCGATTTGTTTTTTTCATTCTGGATCCCTGTATTCAGAATATCCTCTGCTGCTTTTCCTACAGAACTCATATTATCTGTGCTGTCTGCACGGACTGTCACATTTTGCGGCTGATCAAATTTAAATGCAACAGGCCAGGTAGTATCCGGGATCATCACGCTTCCCATGATCGTCTGCGAATATTCCTCGTATTCAGAAATCGTATTGATCTTCGGCATGCTGTCCTCACTCTGAGTGATCACACCTACAATGATATACGGTTCTGATCCCACCTCAATGGTTTTCCCTACAGGGCTCTCACTTCCGAAAATATTCTGTGCAGCATTGGAATCCACAAGAGCAACCTTTCGGTAGCTGTCATAATCTTTTTGTACAAATCCCCGCCCGGACTGGACCAGGTATCCCATCGTTTTCAGATAATTGCTGTCGATCCCGTACACGGTTCCGCCCTGAAAGCTTGTGTTTTTATAATAAACACTGGCAGACTGGCTACTGTAATAAAATGTAGAACTGATCACATGATCCAAATCTCCGATCGCCGTTTTCTGGGAATCAGAAATAACCGGCGGTGTGGCCGAGCTTCCGTAAGAACCATAATCCATATCGTATGTACTGTCTCCGTCATAGAGCATAACCTGTACGGTATTGTTTCCGGACCCGATCAGATCTTCCTTGATCTGCTCACTGGTACCTTTGATCGTAGATACAATTGCAATAATAGATGCAATACCAATAATAATACCCAGCATGGTCAGAAAGGATCTCATCTTATGTGACCATATTCCCTGAAAAGCCAGGCGTATATTTTCAAACATGAAATTTCTCCTTCCTGTTATTTATTCATTGTACATATCATCCAAAGTCACTTCTTTTGTCTTGGCTCCCTCCTTCACGGCATCACCATATGGGAAAGCAAGAAGATCATCGGATTTCAGACCTGAAGTTACAACTGCATAATATCCGCTGTTTACAATGCTTCCCACTGTGATCTGCTGCTTTTTCAGTGTTCCCTTCACGTCTTTGTATACATAGCTGGTTCCATTTTCCGTACGGATAAATGCCTTCATCACAACCATACTGCCTTCGGCAAGTTTATTTGACTTCAGAGATACCGTCACATAATCCTGGTCGGTAAACTGCAATGAACGATCTGTGATCTCTGCATTAAAGGTGTAATACGATACATTGGGATTAGAATCTCCACCATAATAAGCATTTGAAGAATCCACCGGGTAATCGGATACATTCAGTACCTTCGCCTCAAAGCTGCCGGAATTATAACTGGTACACTGAAGAAGTGTTCCCTCCTTCATCTGATCCAGCATCAGTTCGCTGACCGTTCCGGTAACATAAAAACCATCCTTACTTTTTACTTTCAGAAAAGCATCTCCATTATAAGAACCTGTGACTTCATCTCCGATGTAAGCAACCGTTCCATCCAGTTTGCTTGTTATCAGCTTGTTTTTTATTTTGTTCTCCAGCTTAGTGATTTTCAGATTATTTTCCTCAATATCCAGTTTCAAACTTGCGATCTTGTTTTTCTGGATCTTGATCGCATCCTCTCTTGACATGGTTGTGCCATCAGTACCGTCATCTCCATCACCGCTGTCATCCGGTATCTCATCATCATTTTTGTCATATTTGGAAGCCTCGTCCAGTGTAAATTCTGTTTCCGCATACATATATACCGGATTTTCAAGAAGACTTCCATCGATCAGATAATATCCTGTACAGGAAAGTGTTCTGTCCTGAAAATCAGCAATGGTATCATTCTCATGAAACTCCAGCTGGAACCAGCTGCCGCCTTTCTGGACCACTTTGGTTCCATCCTCACTGTATCCCGCCATTCTGTTAAAGAAGGATCCCATCACCGTAACTTTGCCTTTGGCACTGCTTACAAGAAAAACATAGGGATCTTCTTCCGTACCGGTTCCTGTAAACGGCTGAGAAGTATAATCCAGCTTCTGATAAAATTCCGGTTCACCATCTGTGATCCCCGGAATTTCCGGTTCTGTTATATTGGGATCAGGAAGCTCATTGGGTCCCAGTGTGGGAGTCGGTGTCGGAGATACCGTTGGGGTGTCATCTTCTCCGGAACCCCAGTCCGTAGTCTCTCCGTCTGTAATATCATTGGCAGTAGGATCCTGGTAGGTCGGATCCATGATCAGATCCTCATCGGATGCAGTTGTATCCTCTTCCATATCCGCTGTGTCATCTCCGGTCATCTGCTCTGTTTCACTGTCCGTCGTTTCTCCGGACGGCATTTCTTCGGTAACTTCCTCTGCAGAATCTTCAAGATCTCCTTCTGTATCTGTAAAGGCACTGAGAAGTAATGGCCTGGAGGAAGCCGCTGCAAGATAGCTACCATCTGTAGTAGCCGCGGAACCGGTAGTTGACTGCATATCCTCGTCTCCGTCACTTCCGGAAGGTGTATCGGTATTTGTCATTTCTCCGTCACCTCCTGTATCACCACCTGTAAGATTCAGGTCCGTATCATCAGTACTGTCTGTACTGTCTTCGATGGGACCTCCATTCTGAAGACTTGTCAGACGGTTCTGTGCTTTGGTCAGATCCTGCTCCTGCTTCTGCTGTTTCAGCTTTGCAATATTCAGTTCCATCTCTACAAGTGTCATATCAAAGGAGATCAGATTATCGCCTTTTTTTACATCATCACCCTGGGATACATATATTTTCTCGATGATCATATCTTTATCCATATTTACATTCTGAGAAACATTCGTGGTGATGGTTCCATCCAGTGTTGTCTCTGAATACCAGTCCGTCTGAAGATTGCTGACGCTGGTTACCGGCACCTCTGTTACCTTGGATTCTTTCACATGCATAAGCCCTGTGTAGATTCCTCCGGCTGCCAATGCCGCAACCAGTACACCAACGATCACTCTCTTCACCACTTTCATTCTATCACCTCTTTTCCTGCAGCTCACCGTCACGGATCATAACAACCCGTTTGGCATGTGCCGCGATCTCCGGGTCATGTGTGATCATCAGCACAGAAACTCCCTCATCGTTCAGCTTCTGAAACAGTTCCATAACCTGTGCTCCCGATTTCGTATCCAGTGCCCCGGTAGGCTCATCTGCAAGCAAAAGCTTGGGATTGTTTACGATCGCTCTTGCAATAGCCACTCTCTGCATCTGTCCTCCGGAAAGCTGGTTGGGCTTAAAATCCACCCTGTCGGCAAGGCCTACACGCTCCAGAGCTTTTCGTGCACGTTCCCGGCGCTCCTTTTTGGGAACCCTTGCATAATTCAGCGGCAGTTCCACATTTGTCAGCGCACTCTGCCTTGGAAGGAGATGAAAGCTCTGAAATACAAATCCGATCGTTTTCAGACGGATATCTGACATCTCATTCTCTGTACATTTGGCAATATCTTCTCCATTCAGGAGAAAAGTTCCCTTGGTAGGTTTGTCCAGGCATCCGATAATATTCATCAGTGTAGTCTTTCCGGAACCAGAAGGTCCCATGATCGCCACATATTCTCCCTCCTCCATGGAAAAATCTACATCTTTCAATACAGGTACCGTCATTTTCCCCTGTTGATAATCCTTATATATTCCTTTTAAATCCAAAATCATTCTGTCGGCGCTCCTTCCATCGGAACAAGGTCATCTCCCGAAGAAATATCGTCTGTCGCATCCATCATATCACTGTCTACAGCTCCATCTTCGATCATTTCAGGCTCTGAGCCATCACTTTCCGTGTACGCAGAATCATCAATACTTTCATCATCCTCGGAATCATCCCACATCGCCGCTGTAGTCTGATCTGCAGTACCTTCTGTGACAGACATACCTTCTTTCAGCTCATCTGTCGGAAATGCGATCTTATCTTTTTCAGAAAGTCCGTCTGCGATCTCATATTCCCCAAGATCTTCATCATACTGTCCTAATATGACATCTCTCTTCTCCAGCTTGTTCTGACCGTTTGCGATCCAGACATATGGGCTGTCTGTATCCGCATCCACGATAAAATAATCGTTCAGCCAGATACCGGACTTCTTCTCATCCTGTCCTTCGTCCGGTTCAATATACACATGCTGCCCCAGCATCAGACCCTCAGATGAATCCAGATTCACATAAAACGGATAGGTACTGGATGATGTCTGATCATCACTGGCACTGGACATTCCGAACATTGCCATATCCGAACTGCTGTTGCTGGTAGAATTATCCAGGTCAACAGAGCCCATGGTGCCCTTCCAGGTTTTTGAAGAATCCACCCTGGAACGAATGATCACAGGAGTTCCCTCTATGATCGAATCACGGTTTATTTCGTTTACCGTTCCCTTTACACGATAAGCACCTGTACTCAGGAGCGTGATAAATGCATTGCCGGAGCTGTTTCCGGAACTGGAATCTGTGGAATCCGTCGTGCCTTCTGTCAGCGTATCCTCCACGCCCTCAGAATCATCACCGCCCATCTTGGAGGTATCGATCTTCTGGATCACTCCATCGATCTCACTACGCACCTCGGTATTCTGCGTTGCCTGGGAAAGCTTATCGATCTCTGCCTGTTTGCTTTTCTGATCATATTCATTCTTCTTAAGATTCATTTTCTGTGTTTCGATCTCTATTGTATAGGAAAGCTGATTATCTGCTGTAGCTTTCTTTTTCTCAGCTTCCAGTGTAGTAATCTGATCAGATATACTTAACTGTTCGTTTTTCAGGCGGTCCAAGGCCAGCTGTGCTTCCTGAAGACTTTGCTGGATACTTCCAAGATCATACTGAAAAAGAAGCTGCCCTTTCTTGACTTCCTGACCGGTCTTTACCTGAACTTCTTTTACCTTTCGGCCGCTTTCGATCTTTACCTGAACCGTTTCCTGCGGTTCCACAACACCTGCATATCGGTTTTCCACTCCGGAATCCATTTCCGAAAGCTTGCTTATCTTTGTTACATATACAATATCGCTGCCTCCTGCGGACCCTGCATGATGTGTATAATAATACCATCCACCGGCTCCGATACCGGCTGCAAGTACAAGGACTCCAAGTGCGATCAAAATACGTTTTTTCATATCTGTCCCCTTTTCTCAGCATCGTACTAAAACTATCTGTTGCTTCAAACATCATAGCAGATTCACTCTAAAAAGAAAAGTCCCTGAAGAAAACGATGCAGATTTCACAGATTTTTCATAAAAAAGTCTCCTTTTTCTCCATTTTTGCGATATTTTGACTTTCGGTACTTTATCTGCTAAAATGTTGTAATATAACTTTTTTGAAAGGAAAGAACAATATGAAGACAGTGAAACATCTGCTGGCTTTCTTGATGATCATTCTTCTCTCAGTTTTTTTATGTAGCTGCTCCCAGTCGGCCAAAGCTCATGCGGAGAAGGCGATCAAAAAAGATCTGGATCTTCTTAAAAATCTGGACTCTGAAACAACCATGCAGTACATATCCTATCAGGAACTGTTTCCGGATTCTGATGACAGCACAAAGCTTTCTGCTGACATAAAAGAAGTATTTTCTCTCTTCTTTCAGAATTTCGATTACAAAATCCTAGGTATATCCGTTGATAGCGACGAAAAAAATGCTTCTGCGCAGCTTAAGCTTACTACTCTGGATGCTGAGGCTCTTGCCAGTGATTTTGTTTCTGCAAGCCTTCAGGAAGAAATACTGGAAACCGCCTCCGGTAAAGAAAATGATAACGGAAATTCCCTGGAGCAGCGTTATCTGCTCCTGTACAAGCTTCTCAAGAATAACACGTACAGTTCTGTAGAACGCAATACTTCCATCCAACTAAACAATCTTGGATCTTCTTCAGAACCTGACTGGGAGATTACGCACAGTTCCTCTCTCGAAAATGATCTGGTCGGTGGCCTTATCACCTATCTGTCCGATCCTGATCTTGTGCCGCCTGCCGAAACGCTTACCGTCTATCTGAAAACGCTTCAGGAAATGGATGTAAAGCAGATGGCTAATTATTTGGGGCTGGATTCCATTCTGAACACTTCAGATTCGGCAAAAAACGCCATTGCCTCTGCCCTTATGGAACAGTTTCACTCCTGTTTTAACTACAAAATATCAAGCACCTCTGTTTCCGGATATCTTGCTGAAGTGGACGCAGAGCTTACCACATTTGACAGTAATTCCATTCTTACACAGTACGAAAAAGAATTGAATACTTATCTGGCTTCTGCTGATGCAGTGATCGACGGTTCCCAGAAGCGTTACAACAAATCACATGAACTGCTTCTGGACAGTATCAGGAATAATCAGGCAACCATAACTGCCACTGCTACCTTCCATCTCACAAACGATGGTGCATCCTGGAAGCTTGAAAATGCAGGTACCGAACTGGGCAATGCCATCTTCGGAACTCTTACCGCTTCACCGGTTCCTGAAGATTCTACCGAAGATAACGAATAAAGAATAAAAGCTAGAAAACCCGTGAATATCTGCTTTCTCTGACAGGAAAGCGTGATCTTCACGGGTTTTTTATATTCTTCTTTTTTATATTCCGGATATGATCTTTATAAAAAGCAATGCAAGGACTATAAGAATAATAGGCCGTATGATCCGGCTTCCGTTTTTCATAACCATACCTGCACCGGTATAATGTCCTGCGATCGAGAACACTGACGCTGCAATTCCAAGCATGATCACAATCTTTCCGCTGAGCAGAAATACAACAAGAGCCGCTACATTAGAAGAGAGGTTGGTAACCTTCATGGTACCGGATGCTTTTGCCACACTCATTTTTCCCAATCCTGTAAACAAAAGCAGGAGAAAAGTTCCTGTTCCTGGTCCATAAAATCCATCGTAGCATCCTACAGCAAGAGAGCATACGGCACAGAGCAGGATCTGTTTTTTTCTGGCGATCTCGCCACCCTTCTCATCCATATTTTTCTTGCGCAGCACATAAAAAGCAACCACCGGAAGAACAGGGATCAGCATATAACGCAGGAGCTTATCACTGGCTATAAGAGCAAGGTGAGCTCCTATGGAAGATCCCAGGAGTGCCATTGGAATACATGGAAGCACCAGGATCCAGTCCACAAATTTATTTTTGCACAGACGGACAGTTGAGATCAATGTTCCTGTTGCTGATGACAGCTTGTTGGTGGCAACAGCATTATGTACAGGAACTCCGGCCAAAAGATAAGCAGGCAGGGAGATCAGTCCTCCCCCGCCTGCTACAGCATCTACAAATCCGGCAAGAAATACAAGTGGGCAAACGATCAGAAATGTATAGATTGTCGGCTGCATGATTTTTTATTCTTCCTCTTCTTTCTGCGGCTCAAGGTCAAGTCCCAGCTCATGAAGCTGTGCCTCACTTACCTGGCTAGGAGACTGAGTCATCAGACAGGAGGCATCCTTAACCTTCGGGAATGCAATAACATCACGGATCGTATCTGCCTTTGCCATAAGCATAACAAGTCTGTCAAGGCCATATGCAAGTCCTGCGTGTGGCGGAACTCCATATTTGAAGGCATCCAGAAGGAATCCGAACTGCTCATGTGCAGCTTCTTTTGTGAAGCCAAGTGCCTCAAACATTCTTTCCTGAATATCATCCTGATGGATACGCACGCTGCCACCGCCAATCTCATTTCCGTTAAGAACGATGTCGTATGCTTTTGCACGAACCTTTCCCGGATCTGTGTCAAGAAGCGGAAGATCCTCCTCCATAAGCATGGTGAACGGATGGTGCATTGCTGTAAAACGGTTCTCCTCCTCGCTCCACTCAAGAAGCGGGAACTCTGTTACCCATACGAAACGATACTCATTTTTATCTAAAAGATCCATCTGTTTTGCAAGCTCAAGACGGAGTGCTCCCAGTACATCGTATACCAATTTTGTCTTATCTGCTGCAAAAAGAAGAAGATCTCCCGGCTTGCCGTCCATAGCTTTTACAAGAGTATCCATCTCTTCATCTGTCATAAACTTGGCGAAAGAAGATTTTCTGGTTCCGTCCTCTGCAATGGAAATGTATGCAAGACCTTTTGCACCATAACCTTTTACGAACTCAACAAGCTTATCGATCTTCTTTCTCGGCATTGCGCCCTGACCTTCTGCATTGATACCACGAACACTTCCGCCGTTCTCAAGCGCACCTGTGAACACACCAAATCCGCAGTCTTTTACGATATCACTGACATCATGAAGTTCCATACCGAAACGCATATCCGGCTTGTCGGAACCAAAACGATCCATAGCTTCCTGCCAGGTAATTCTCTGGATTGGGAGTTTTACATCGATATCCAGAACTTCTTTGAACAGGAATGCAAGATATCTCTCGTTAACATCGATAACATCGTCTACATCAACAAAGGAAAGCTCCATATCGATCTGTGTGAACTCCGGCTGACGGTCAGCACGAAGATCCTCATCACGGAAGCATCTTGCTATCTGGATATAACGATCAAATCCGGAGCACATCAGAAGCTGTTTGTACAGCTGCGGAGACTGTGGAAGGCCATAGAAGCTTCCCGGATGAACACGTGATGGTACCAGATAGTCTCTGGCTCCCTCAGGAGTACTCTTTCCAAGCATCGGTGTCTCAATCTCAAGGAATCCCTCTTCTGTAAAGAACTGTCTTGTAAGCTGGGCAACCTTGCTCTTCATCATGATATTTCTCTGAAGATCTGGTCTTCTTAAATCAAGATAACGATATTTAAGTCGGATCTCATCTTTTGTCTTGCTATTCTCCTCGATCGGGAATGGAGGAACATCTGCCTCAGCAAGAACACGGAGGGATTTTACACGAAGCTCGATCTCGCCAGTTGCAAGATTCTCGTTTACTGCTCCTCCACGTTTCTCTACGGTACCGGTTACAGCAATAACAAACTCACTACGCAGTTTACCTGCTTTTGTAAAGCCTTCCTCGTCAATGCTGCCATTCTCAAAAATCAGCTGCATGATCCCGGAACGGTCACGAAGATCCACAAATACAAGACCTCCTTTATTTCTGGCTTTTGCCACCCATCCCATTAATGTTACTTCTTTTCCGACCATCTCTGTGGTCACTTCTGCACATCGGCAAGTTCTGTGCAGTCCCTGCATGCTTTCAGCCATCTCTTTATCCTCCTCTGACTATTTTTTTCATAGTCATTTTAATTTACTCTGCTATCTCCGTTTTCAGACGGGCAGTTTCAGTCTCTGTTGAAAAATTCTACATACTCTGTATAACCATCTGCTGCCAGCTGGTCTTTCTGGAATTTTTTGTTCTTTTTCATGATAGAGATATTGATCTGTGTACCTGCACTTCTTTCCTCAGTTGCCTGTTTCAGGATATTCAGAAGCTTGTCTGCCGGCATGTTCTTCTCGATCAGATATGCTTTCTTGCCATTCTTGGTTGGAATCTCATAGCCTCTCTCAAGAAGCAGCATAACAATTCTCTCAAATCCAATGGAGAAACCACAAGCACAGATATTATTTCCTGTAAATTTACCGATCATCTCATCGTAACGTCCGCCTCCACCGACGCTTCCGCCGAACTCATCCATGGAAATCTCAAAGATCGGACCTGTGTAATAGGACATTCCACGTACCAGTGTAGGGTCAAAGGACATTTTGAAGTCTGCTGTTTTTACAGATTCTACAGTATTGATGATCGTTTCAAGATCCTCTGCAATACCTGCTTCCAGAACATCAGAAAGTTTTTCTTTAATATAACGGACACCCTCAACATCGTTGGTGATCTCACGGAAAAGTCCAAGATAAGTGTCAATGCTCTCTTTCGCAAAGCCCTCTTTCTCAAGCTCCTCTGCAACTCCCTCGATGCCGATCTTATCCATCTTGTCAAGAATAATAAAGACAGTATCAAAGCTCTCTGCCGGGAATCCACTGTACTGAGCCATTGCCTTCAGGATCCTTCTGTCATTGATACGGATCGTAAAGTTATGGAAATCCAGTTTTCCAAGAAGTGTTGTAGTTGCAAGTACAAGCTCGATCTCAGCAAGATAGGTCGGCTCACCCAGGATATCGATATCACACTGCATAAACTGACGGAAACGACCTCTCTGCGGACGGTCAGCTCTCCATACATTTCCCATCTGAAGTGCCTTAAACGGAGCCGGAAGCTCGTTTGCATTATTGGAATAATATCTGGAAAGCGGTACGGTCAGGTCATAGCGAAGTCCGGAATCTGTCAGATCATTCTCTGTTTTTGCAGTATCCAGTTTCAGTTTCTCGCCTCTCTTCATGATCTTGAAGATCAGCTTTTCATTTTCACCGCCCTGCTTGCTGCAGAGATTCTCAATATGTTCTACACAGGGAGTCTCAATTGCGGAAAAACCAAAGGTTCCGTACGTCTCTCTGATCATATTCATCACATAGTTACGGATTGCCATTTCCTTCGGTAAAATGTCCTTCATTCCTGTAACCGGTTTCTTTTTTAATGCCATAGTTTCCTCCTTTATGAATCACCCTCTGAAATGCAAGAAACACCTGCATGTCAAAGTTTTTAATCTCATCGATCATCAGTCTTAAAACTTCATCATTTTCCAGAGCCTTCCGATATGGTCTGTCCATACTCAAAGCCGCATATACATCACATACTCTCAGGATCCTTGCACCCATAGGGATATCCTTTCCGCTTCTGTTGCTGGGATAACCGCTGCCGTCAAAATTCTCATGATGATAAAGAATACTTTCCAGAACATAATCGGAATATCCCTGGTCTTTCAGGATCTCATAACCTAATGTGGAGTGCATGCGAACATATTTCAGTTCTTCAATGACCATCGGATTCTGCTCTTGGCCATTAATGTATCCTTCCAGTTTCAGCTTGCCTATATCATGGAGCATTCCGGCAATAGCCAGCTGATAACATTCTTTCTCACCAAGACCAAGCTCCTTTGCCACATCATAGGCAAGGTTACTGACAACAACCCCATGCTTCAGCTCTGCGGAAAGATCCATTTCCAGGATCCGGTCCTGCGTAGTTTCACTTATCTTCTGTACGCTTTTCAAGGATCCGTCTCTCCTTTCCGTCTACAGCCATTTTGCAATGCCCTCGCGTTTCCTCTCGATCATTTCATCGATACGTGTGATATAATTGACAACATCCTTCACATTCTCCACACGCTCAATGCGCTGTCCGTGATCAAACACAAGCTTGGAAGAACCACCTGCACCCAGTGCGATGATCGGCTGCTTTTCCTCCATAATCAGTATATTGTAAATCCCTGCTTTGTCAACCTCTGAATACCCGACGTTCTCAAAATTCCCCTTCATATTCTTCTGTCTGTACAGATAATAAGGACCCATTCCCATCTCGTAGGCCGTTTTCATAGTCAGATCCATGATCTCCTGATTGTTTTCAAAGGTCATCTCCTGGTATTTAGCACGGAAAATATTCAGTCTTGCCGCACGCTTCACAGCAAGAGAATGTACGGTCAGGCTGTCCGGCCCGAGAGCTTTTACCTCGTCCAGTGTATGCTGCACTTTTGTGATATCTTCGCCGGGAAGACCCACGATCAGATCCATATTGATATTGTCGAATCCGGCTTTTCTTGCCAGATGAAACGCATTCTTTGTCTGTTCTACTGTATGACGTCTGCCAATGATATCCAGGGTTTCCTGATTCATGGTCTGTGGATTTACAGAAATCCTGGTAACCGGAAACTCCCGGATCGCCTGAAGCTTTTCCAAGGTTATACTGTCCGGTCTTCCTGCCTCAACCGTAAATTCTTCCAGCTCCTCACAGGGAAAATATTCCGTGATCGCGCCAAGAAGTCTCCGAAGCTGATCCGGCTCCAGTGTGGTAGGTGTTCCCCCACCGATATAGACCGTATCCAGCTTCCGGTTTTTCATCATCCCGGAAACAGCCCGGATTTCCTTTACCAGCGCATCCAGATACGCCTCCACATATTTACGCCATCTCTCCAGCGGATAGGAACTGAATGAACAGTACAGACAGATACTCGGACAGAAAGGAATGCCAACATAAAGGCTGTAACCGTTTTCATAATCAATGTTTTTCAGGATATCCCGCTCACGGTTGGCAATGGTAACTGCAAGCGCTGTTTTCTCCGGGCTTACCAGATACTGTTCTCTCATATATCTGGCGATCTCTGTATTCTTCATTCCGGACTCCAGCATTCCCATAGCCATTTTCACAGGACGGATGCCTGTAAGATTTCCCCAGGGAAGTGTCTTTCCTGTAGCTTTGGAAAGCATCTGATACAGAGCGTATTTGATCGCGTCTTTATTTTTTCTGCGGATATCATGGGCATCATTGCAAGAAATAAGGGCATCCGAAGCTTCTCCACTGGATTGCCCTTCTATCACAGCCCCATGAGCTGTTTCTTTCTCTATTCCGTTGTTGTAACTGATGGTATAACCTTCTTCATCACGTGAGACCCGGAAACGGATATCATAATCCGCATCATCCTCTTCATAAAGAGAAACGATCTCATTTCCGGGATAAAACGCTTTGATCAGTTCATACACATCATGCTCAAAATCTCTGTTCTGAAACAAAATGCCAATCTTATACAAATGGATTATACCTCTTTTCATAACCAATGGTTGTGGATGCGTCATGCCCCGGAAATACTTCTGTATCCTCTGGCAAAGTATCCACAAGCTTGTGAAGGCTTCTTACGATCTCAGCAGAACTTCCGCCAGGAAAATCGGTTCTTCCCACAGAGCCGCAAAACAATGTATCTCCGCTGAAAAGCACACCTTCGTCTTTGATATAATAGCAGCAGCTTCCTTTGGTATGTCCCGGTGTGTGGAACATCTGGATGGAAAATCCTGCCGCTTCGAAAATCTGCCCGTCATCCAGAAGAACCTCCGGCTTAATTGAACAGGCACTTCCATAAACAGCAGTCATATTTATCGTGGGCTCTGCCAGCATCACTTCTTCCTGCCTGCATGCATAAACCGGGATCTGATATTTTTCCTTCACTTCCTTTACAGCCATGATGTGATCAAAATGACCATGTGTCAGAAGGATCCCCACCGGTTTTCCCTGAATAAGAGATACTTTCTGAAAAACTTTTTCTGCATAGTCTCCCGGGTCTACGATCAGCAGTTCTCCGGTCTCTTTATTTTTCAGAAAATAGCAGTTGGTAAACACCTGACCCAGCACACACTGCTGCATTTCAAGTTTACTCATAAAAATTCCTCCGTTTATCGGGTCAGCCCGTTGTTCGCTCTACATCAAGAACACTTTCAACCTGACGGATCTTTTCGATCAGGGAATTCAGTTCCTGTTTGCTGCATACATTAAAGGACATGGAAATCGTGGCGCGTTCCTGCTTGTTGGTACGGCTGTTAATGGAACGAAGATCGATCTTCCTCTCTGTAAAGATCTTGGAAATATCCACCAGAAGTCCGGTACGGTTATTTGCATAAACCTGGATCTCCGCTTCGTATTTCTCGGAATCCGCTCTGTCCGGCATCTGCCACTCTGCTTCAATGAGACGTTTCCGGTCAATCTCAGGCATGTTGAGCACATTCACACAGTCTGTACGATGAATGGTGATCCCTCTTCCTCTTGTTACAAAGCCTACGATCTCATCTCCCGGGATCGGACTACAGCATTTGGAAAAACGAACTGCCACATCATGAATGCCTTTTACTACAATGCCACTCTTACTCTTGGCAATGTGAAGCTTCTCCTGTGATTCGGAAGCTGCCTCCAGGACCTGTTCATCTGTAAGATTCTTCTTATGCTCCCTCTCATAGGCTTCTACCAGCTTGTTAAACACCTGACCTTCTTTCAGGCCGCCATGTCCGATCGCTGCCAATACAGAATCCCAGTCTCGGAAACCATATTTATGCATTACCGATTCCATATACTGTGGCTTGGTATATATGCCTGGTTTAAAGCCCTTGGTCTTGGCATACTGATTCAGCATGTCCTTACCCTTCAGGATATTATCTTCCTTCAGTTCTTTCTTAAACCACTGGTTGATCTTATTCTTAGCCTGTGTGCTCTTTACGATCTTCAGCCAGTCACGGCTGGGGCCCTGAGAATTCTGGGATGTTATGATCTCAATACGATCACCGTTTTTGATCTTATATTCAATAGGAACAAGTTTGCCATTGACCCTGGCACCTACCATCTTGTTTCCTACTGCACTGTGCACGCTGTATGCAAAATCAATAGGTGTAGAACCATTTGGGAGTGTTTTTACATCTCCCTGGGGAGTGAAACAGTAAACACTGTCTGCAAAAAGATCCAAATCATTTTTCAGAAGGCTCATGAACTCCCGGTTATCGGACATGTCACGCTGCCACTCCAGGATCTGGCGCAGCCAGTTCAGCTTCTCTTCCTCACTCTTTCCAGGTTTCTTACCATCGGAAGTTTCCTTATATTTCCAATGAGCCGCAATACCGTATTCTGCGGTTTTATGCATTTCAAATGTACGGATCTGGATTTCGAAAGGCTGTCCGTTAGGGCCGATCAGTGTTGTATGCAGAGACTGATACATATTGGCCTTCGGCATTGCGATATAATCTTTAAATCTACCGGGGATCGGCTTATACATCTCATGGATAACACCAAGAGCTGCATAACAGTCCTTCACAGTATCTACAATGATACGTACGGCAAACAGATCATAAATCTGATCAATGGTTTTATCCTGATTGACCATCTTCTTATAGATGCTGAAGAAATGCTTCACACGGCCATCCACCTGCGCCCTGATATTGGCATCCTCCATATGCTGCTTTACCTGTTTCACGATAGAATTAACAAATTCCTCACGGGCACTTTTGCGAAGAGCAACCTTTTCTACCAGATCATAGTAAACATCCGGCTTCAGATACTTAAGAGAAAGATCATCCAGTTCCACCTTGATCTTGGAAATACCAAGCCGCATCGCGATGGGAGCATAGATATCCATGGTTTCTCTTGCTTTCTCCTGCTGTTTCTCTGGTCTCATATATTGCAGGGTACGCATATTATGAAGACGGTCCGCAAGCTTGATCAGGATAACGCGGATATCCTTAGCCATTGCAAGGAACATCTTTCTTAAATTCTCAGCCTGAACCTCTACCTTGTCCTTGGAATAGGACAGCTGTCCCAGCTTGGTAACACCATCTACCAGAAGTGCTACCTCAGAACCAAATTCCTTTTCTACTTCTTCATACGTCATCCAGGTATCCTCTACCGCATCATGAAGAAGGCCTGCCACTATGGTTTCCTTATCCAGCTCAAGATCCGCAAGGATGATCGCAACACAGAGAGGATGAATGATATAAGGTTCACCGGATTTACGTTTCTGATCCTTATGTGCCTCACTGGCCACTTTATAGGCCTTTTCAATCATGGAAATATCTGTAGACGGATGATATTTCTTCACACTTTTTATCAGCTCCTGATAAAGAACCTCAGGGCTTGTAAAATCATGCATGGATTTCACCGCCGCATCTGCCTTCCGGACAGACTCTCTTTTTTCTTCTTCCTTCTGTATCTCAATGTTTTGTTTTTCCGTATTTTTTGTCTCTGCCATTAAATCCCACCTGCCTGTGCACAATTTCATACTGCCGTATGACTACAACAGTTCACATCCCCTTCCACCGACAAAAAATCATTTTCCGTCGTAACAGATCACAGATGCCACATCATAACCTTTGAGACGCTCACGTCCCTTCAGACCTGCAAGCTCCATAAGGAAAACCACCTTGACAACCTCGCCGCCAAGCTCCTCCACAAGCTTGATGGCTGCTTCCACGCTTCCGCCCGTAGCGATCAGGTCATCCACAATAACAACCTTCTGTCCCGGCTTGATGGAATCCTTATGCATCTCGATAGTTGCACTTCCATACTCCAGATCATAGGTTCTGGAAACGGTCTCACATGGAAGTTTTCCTGCTTTGCGGACCAGAACAAAGGGTTTGTGAAGATTATATGCGATCGGCATACCAAAGATAAAGCCTCTGGATTCAAGACCTGTGATCACATCGAACTCCTCACCCTCCAGACAATCCTGCATAGAATCAATGGCAAGCTGTAATCCATCCGCATCCTGAAGGACGCTGGTAACGTCACGGAAAATAATCCCTGGCTCTGGAAAGTCCGGGATACTTCTTACATATTCTTCTATTTTTTTCATAATAACCTCCAATGGTTTAATTTGTCAATCAGATGTTAGATAGTATAGCACTTTTTCTGTAGGGAATCAATGTGCAACCCGACAGAACTCGCGGAATTACGACAGGCCCTGGACTGCATATTGCCCAGTACAGAGCCTTCTTTCCTGTTTTACAGTCAATTACTTGCTGTCAGGATCTGCATTTTAGAGATACTTTCTCCTGTTATTCTGTAATATAATTTCGGATTACGATCTGTAAGGTCTCTCTTCCCTGATAACGGTTGATCTCAGGATAATATGTGACCGCAATACTTCCACAGTTTTTTATTCTATCAACAAATTCATCTGCTTCTCCAAAATATACTGCTTCCACTACACAGCCGGTACTGTCTGACAGCTGAAGCTTTGCCACATTCCTATTTTTGCCAAGAATACGGCTGCTTAAAACCCGAAGTCCCTTCTGTGCAAAAATCGGTTTGGTATTTCCCTTTCCAAAAGGCTCCAGCAGGGATATCTCTTCCACAAGTTCCTTATTTATATAGGAAACCGGCATTGGCACATCGATCAGGATCTTTGGAGCCAGATCTTTTTCTGTCAGAGTACAGTTTTCGTTTAACCGTCTGCGGAACTCTTCCACATTTTCTTCTTTAATGGATAATCCTGCCGCCATAGGATGACCGCCATACTGTTCCATCAGATCTCCGCATTTTACCAGTTCCTCAAACATGGAATAGCTTTCTATGGAACGTCCGCTACCTTTCACCATTGTTTCACCTTTTGTCAGGACAAAGACCGGTTTATTGTACTTTTCCCGGATGCGTCCCGCAATAATTCCGGCCAGGCTTTCGTGACAGTCCGGTAAATAGATCACAAGAACCCTGTCCTGTCCGATTTCTGTCTCTTCCACAATACGGATCGCTGCTTCCTTTCCCTCTTCTGTGAGAGCTTTTCTGCTTTGATTCAACGCAGTCAGATCACCGGCAAGTTTTGCTGCTTCATCTTCCGTCTCCGCACAGAGCAGTTTCAGGGAACGTGCAGCGGTATCCAGTCTTCCACTGGCATTGATACATGGTCCCAGCACAAACCCTACATGATAGGCAGTGATCGGCCCATCCTCCAGGCCATTGGCACGGATCAGTTCACGGAGACCTTTGTTAGAAGTGCGGGAAAGTCGTTTCAGGCCTTCCTTTACAAGGATGCGGTTTTCACCCTGAAGATCCATCACGTCTCCCACCGTGGCAATGGCTCCTAATTCCAGAAAATCTTCCAGCTCTTTTTCCGGAATCCCGCATGCCTCATAGAGAGCTGTCACCAGCTTCAACGCAACAACTGCTCCGCACAATCTTTTCTCCGGATAATTACAGTCCGGCTGTTTTGGATTTACAATGGCATCAGCCGGCGGAAGGATCAGTTCTCTTCCATCTTCCGTTTCTTTATAGGGAATTTCATGATGATCGGTTATTATCACCGTCATTCCCTTCTCTTTAGCCATAGTGATTTCATTGTACGCCGCAATTCCATTATCACAGGTAACAATTACGTCAATCCCATCATTCACTGCTCTTTCGATCAGGTGCTCATGGATTCCATATCCATCTGCCACACGGTCCGGAATATATGTATCTGCCAGAGCTCCTGCACGCTTCAGTCCTTTGATCAGAATGAAGGTCGATACTACCCCATCAATGTCATAATCGCCTATAATACGGATGCGTTTTTTTCCCTTTATTTTATTCCGCAGGATCTCCACTGCCTTATCCACATCTTTCATCAAATGCGGAGAAGCCAGTTCGTCCACCTTTCCATAAAGATATCTGCGAATTTCATCCCTGTCCTGTACATCCCGGTTTCGGATCAGTCTGGCGATCACCGGATCAATTCCGAACTCTTTTCCAATTGCCGCAAAGTCCGCCCGTTTTGCAGCAACAACCCATCGTTCCATGTTGTTTCCTCCTTGATGCTTTGCCGCTTTCTTTCTTCAAAGCAACACAATAACCGTATTGTAACTCATACTCCTGCATAGCTGCAAGTTTTTTATGCCACACAAAAAAAACGTTCCGCCAGGAAATATTCTTTCCCGGTACGGAACGTTTCTGTTATTCAGCAATTTTATTCAGATTTCTCCTCATCATTCTGCTGCGTTGCTGCCTCCTGCGCTGCAAGGCGCTCGGCAACTCTTTTACGGTTTTTCTTCTTCGGCTGCTGAGCTGTCTGCTGTCCGGATGGCTGTTTTACCTTTTTCTCAGATTTCTCGGAAGAAATCTTTGCGGAAGCTGCTACAGCTGCCGGTGCTGCAACACGATTTTTTCTGAATGTTTTCATGGTGTACCACAGAGCACCAGTGATGCATACAGAAGAATATGCTCCACCGATGATACCTACCATCAGCGGTGCTGCAAATTCTTTAATTGAGGAAACACCCATTACATAAAGAATTGCAACCATTACAAATGTTGTCAGGGATGTGTAAATGCTTCGTGTCAGAGTTTCTGTAACACTGGTATTTACGATCTCTTTCAGTTTCTCATCCTCAACTTTCTTTCTGCCTCTCATATTCTCACGGATACGGTCGAAGATGACAATAGTAGCATTGATGGAATAACCTACGATCGTCAGCATACACGCAATAAATGTATTTCCCACAGATGTTCTGGAAATAACATAAAACGCAAGTACGACCAGGACATCATGAAGAAGTGCAAGTACTGCACTGCTTGCAAAGCGGATATCCTTGAAACGGAACCAGATGTAAAGAAGCATGAAGATCGCAGCTACGATAACCGCTACGATAGCGTCTCTTCTCATCTCATTGCTGACAGTAGCGGAAATATTCTCCGATGTGATCAGACTTGTATCTACATCAAAATTTTCCTCCAATGCCTTATTCAGTGCTTCTCGTTCCTTAAGATCCAGAGAACGTGTTTTGATCACTACCTGATTGGTTCCCTGCACCTTGGTCGGCTGTACATTCTTATCACCTGTCACTGCCTCAACAACCGGTGTTACCTCGGAATCGATCTCCTTGATATCCATCTCTTTATTGAAGGTTACATTGGTAGAAGTACCGCCGGAAAACTCCAGACTGTAATTCATGGCTTTGTCACCGATCACATTACTGTGGACCAGCATTCCTACAGGTCCGCAAAGGATCAGGATAATGGAAACAGCAAAGAAGATTTTTCTCTTTCCAACAAAATCCACAACCTTACGTTCCTTGGCAATGCCATAAAATTTCGGGTCACGAACACCAATTGCGTATACCGCATTAATAACAAGCCTGGATATAACCAGTGCTGTAAACATGGAGATCACGATACCCATTGCCAGCGTGTAGGCAAACCCCTTAACAGAACCGGAGCCAAGCCACATCAGCACACAAGCCGCGATCAGTGTTGTGATGTTTCCATCAAAAATAGCGGAAAACGCTTTGCCGAATCCACTTTTGATCGCTGCATGGACAGAAAGGCCTGCCGCGATCTCCTCACGGATTCTGGCGTAGATGATAACATTGGCATCCACTGCCATACCAATGCCCAAGATGATACCTGCAATACCCGGAAGCGTAAGGGTGATATCAAAGGCATTCAGTGTGATCAGCATTAAGGTTGTATAAAGAACCAGTGCAACAGATGCAACCAGACCTGGGATACGGTATGCGATGATCATGATCAGCATAACGATCACAAGACCGATTGCTCCGGCTTTTACACTTGTTGCAATGGCTTCTTCACCAAGCTGTGCAGCAACTACGCTGGAACGAAGCTCGGTAAGCTCAAGACTTAAGGAACCGATTCTTATGTAAGAAGCAAGATTCTGTGCCTCTTCTGTACTTGCCATTCCGGTGATCTGAGCTTTTCCGCCGGAAATCTCCTCATTTACATTCGGAGCGCTTAAAACCTGATCGTCATATACGATTGCGATCTGCTTTCCAACATTTGCCTTGGTAGCTTCCGCAAATTTGGTTTTTCCATTCTTTGTAAGAGTCAGACTGACTGCATATTTCTGGGAGCTTGTGGATGAATCCTGATAAGCACCTCCCTCAGCGTCTGCAACGTCTGTACCTTCCAGTACAACAGATCCGGCTTTCTGGATATCCTCAATACTTCTTGCAAGAACATATCCACTCTCACTGTTTCCTGTTGTAAAATTCTGGTTTCCGTCTGCATCTGTCTGATCGATAAAATACAGAGAACCTGGCTTTCCAAGTTCTTCCAAGATCGCATTTGCATCTGATACTCCTGGAATCTCAATGGTGATACGGTTGGAACCTTCCTGATATGCCTGTGCCTCAGTACTGTACTGAGAAACACGCTGCTGCATCTTGTAAACAGTATCGGACATGTCTTCCTTGCTCGGATTGCTGTCCTTAGCCTGGTATGTGATGCTGACACCGCCGGCAAGATCAAGTCCGGTGTTGATATTCTTAGCCGAACCTGTTCCTGTAGGACCAATGCCTACCGCAGCCACATAGCAGAAGAATACTGTGACAATTGCTGTCAGAAGCAGCACTGCAATTCCTCTACTTTTCTTCATTTTCTTTTTCCTCTCTTATTCCGCCAAAGCGGCTTTTATCATGATAGCGCACTCCACACGCTTCCTCTGGAGTTCGCATCCGATCTTATAATTCCCCCGGATATCCCCGCCGAAATGGTAACCATTTGCCGCACAGCCGCCGCTGCAGTAGAATCTGGCAAAACAGTCTTTACAGTCCGGTTTCGTATAGACGTTACATCTTCCAAAGTCTTTTACGATTTCAGGCTTTGTGATTCCCTCGTCTACATTACCCATAAGGTACTGTTCCTCACCCACAAACTGGTGACATGGATAAAAATCTCCCCACGGAGTAACAGCCAGGTACTCGGTTCCTGAACCGCATCCGGAAAGTCGTTTGTATACACACGGACCACCGGTAAGGTCTATCATAAAGTGGAAGAAGTTGAATCCTTTTCCCTCTTTTTCTCTTTTGATCATTTCTTTTGCAAGAATATCATACTGTTCCAGGATCTGTGGGATATCCTCCTCACGGATCGCATACTCTTCTGTATCTGCTGCCACGACCGGCTCAACAGAAATCTGCTTGAAGCCAAGATCTGCCAGATGCAGAACATCCTGAGAGAAATCAAGATTATGATGAGTAAAGGTTCCTCTTACATAATACTTGTCCTGATTTCTGGATTCCGCAAATTTCTCAAATTTCGGCATGATCAGATCATAGCTTCCTGCACCCTTACGGAACGGGCGCATGTAGTCATGAACTTCTTTTCTACCGTCCACGCTTAAGACAACATTTCCCATTTCCTTATTGCAGAATTCCATCACCTCATCATTTAAAAGAACGCCGTTGGTTGTCAGTGTGAAGCGGAATTTTTTGTTATGAAGTTTCTCCTGTTCTCTTCCATATTTCACAAGATCCTTTACAACCTGCCAGTTCATAAGAGGCTCGCCGCCAAAGAAATCCACTTCCAGATTCTTTCTGGAGCCGGAATTAGCGATCAGGAAATCCAACGCTTTTTTTCCTACCTCAAAAGACATCAGCGCACGTCTTCCGTGATACTCTCCTTCTTCTGCAAAACAATATCTACATGCCAGATTACAGTCATGAGCAATATGAAGGCAAAGAGCCTTTACAACGGTCTGGCGGTTTTTGGTAAATTCATCAATGATATTCTCATAAATATCTTTTGTAAAAAGCATTCCCTGTTCCTGAAGCTTCTTACATTCAGTTACAGAGGTTTCCACATCCTCTTTCTTAAAACGGTCGCCAAGCTTCTCAGCAATGGCAGCCGCTTCCATGCCTTCTTCAAGATACGGCAGCACCTCATAGGTTACTTCATCTACTAGGTGGATACAGCCGCTGTTGATATCCAGCACAATATTATATCCATTACTTTGATAACGGTGAATCAGACTCATCTTCCCGCAATCCTTTCTAAAATTCTTTTATAACCCGACAAAACGCGCCCTCCGGCGCGTTTTGCTGGATACCTGTTACTTTCAGATAAAACAAGTGAAGCAGCGGATCTCCCGCTGCTTTCCACTCATTCAACGGCTGCTTCTTATTTGTGCTCGCAGCTCTGGTTTCCTACTGTACAGGAAGTCTTGCAAGCAGACTGACAGGATGTCTGACATTCGCCACATCCACCCTTCTTAACCGTGTTCTGAAGGTTCTTTGTATTTAATGTCTTGATATGTTCCATGATATATCCTCCTTTATGTATTCTATTCTTCGCCTAGTATAGCATAAAATCATCGATTTTCAAAGCATTTTTTTGTAAGCTTTTACGACAGCATCCCACCAATGGCTCCGCCACCAAGACACATGAAAAAAGTAGTCAACGCATGGGCAAAGGTCATATCCCATTTCCCCTGTGCCAGAAAAGATACCAGAAGCAGCAGAACATAATAGGAAAGCCCGGTAACGATCCCCCATATATATCGGTCTTTCCGTATGATCTTTCCCGCCATAAAACCTCCGACCAGGCAGGATACTACATAAATAATAATGATCCCCACCGCCGCCGTCCCTCCTCCAAATTCAAACTGAAAGAGCAGAAACGCCAGTATCAGAAGAAAAAGTCCTGTCACTCCATAGGCTAGCAGCAATGATCGTAATATTGCTTTTCCCTTCATAAAAAAGCCCTCCCACAGTCATTATATGGGAGAGCTTTTTCTCTTATTCATTACTTCTTTCTTTTCTTAAAAAACACTGCTACACCAGCTACAACTGCCGCTGCCACAAACAAGATCACAAACGGAAGGATCTGAGTGTTATCTCCGGTATTTACCTGTTTCTTGGATGTTGTTGCAGAAGACTGTTCTTCAGCCTCATTCTCCGCCGTATCACTGTTCTGAGAAGAAGACTGTTCCTGATCTGTGCTATCTGAAGTCAGATTCTGAGATGTCTCTGCCGTATTGGTGTCTGTACTGTCTGTTTCTGCAGAATCTGCAGTACCTGAAGATGCAGTATCTGAAGATGAAGCATCAGCTGCAGGTGTAACCGTTGCACCGGTATTGCTTTCAGCATCTGGCCCTACCAGAGATTTACTTCCAGCGATGCCAAATGGGCTGAATGAATGTGTACTGAAAGTCATTGTGGCACCATCCATGCTTGGAATGATAGTCTCCATTGCGCCATTATCAAGAAGGTGTTCAATAGAATATGTATAGCCGGCCTTTACAGGTACAGTCACACTGATATACTCCCCATCCGGAATTTTATACTCTGTATTATTCTGTGTATCCCAGAGTTCAAACTCATAGGATTTAAAGATTGTTGCATCTTCTTCATTGGTAAACTGATAGTCCTCACCACCAGAAACACGAAACTGTACATACCACGGAAGATCGATTCCTGATACAGTTATTCCATCACAGGTATGATTTTGAGACGCAATTTCCTCTTTTTCTGTTTCTGTCAGATCGGTAGCTGCATTCTGAGGGCGTTTATCCTCTGTATCATCTTTCCTGTCAAAAATATTATCCTTGTTTTCTTCAGTATCAGGAGTCTCCGTAATTTCTGGAATCGCAGTAATTTCAGCATCGTTATTTTTTTCATGCTTCTCATCGTCTCTATTCTCAGATGCTGCATCAGGATCCATACCATCTTCTGCCGCCGGAGTTATCGTTACAGCAGGAGTTTCCACAGCTTCTGCTTCTTCCCCATCCTGAGTTTTATTATCCTCAGATGGTGCAGCTGTTACCTCCGGAGCTTCTGTTATCTCCGGATCCCTTTTTTCCTCTCCACTGGCATCTGCTGCATCTGAAGAATCTGAAGAAGACTGCTCCGTTTTTCCTGTTGTCTCCGGATCTTCTTTATTTTTCTGGGCACTGTCATCCTGCAGACCTTCGTTCTTCTTCTCATTCTCTGCAGTGCTGTCCTCTGTTTCTTTTACAGAAGTATCTGCATCACTCTCATTGACGTCGGTTCCATTTTCCTCTTTATCATCGGTTCCATAGGATTCTCCTGAATCTGAATCAGAAGAATCGGAACTTTCCTCACTTCCGGAATTTTCCTCTGTACTGTCAATGCTGCTGACCACAACTGTCACGGAACCTGTAAGTGTTCCTGAATTACTATCCCACCCCGGAAGGCCTGAAAGGTCAGCACCTGCAGCAGGTTTGAACACTACCCCACAGGATTGCACACGTTTGTCCGGAACATAAGAACTATCTGCCCAGGAAAGAGTTCCATACGCATTAGATGGGAGCGCAATGTTAGCAAGAGCTGTAGGGCTGTCAATAGTTATATTATCCGGGATCACAGCACCGGATTCTATACCTGAAGAGTTCTCCGCATATGCCGGAAAGGTCTGTCCTCCGATCAGTGTCATGGACAATGCCGCTGCTGCCAGTATTGAAAAGCTTCTGCTAAATGTAATCTTTGTGTTCTTTTTCATAATAATCTGCACCTCTATATTCAAAATCTAAGATTCATATTTGCCTTTTGTCAAAAAATTCAGTTATATAAAATATCGAACGCATGTAACATGCGCTCGAACCAATATTTCTCCAAAAATTAATATCTTGTTAATCTTTCGTAACAGATATTTCTTTTTTTCGTCAAATGCATTATAACACAATTCTTTTTTTTACGACACCCCTAAATTAATTTTTTTTGAGCATCAATGAAAATTGTTTAATTATTCTAGTTATTTCCCTCATTACCTCATCAATTCCATCATTTGTCATAATCCACGTATTTTTATCTATAGAATCCACACAACACGAACTCACAAAGAATTCCGTATCCGGATAAAGCAACTTGTAATACATCAACGCACGTCTTGCATGACAGGTTTTACAGCAGAGAATCGCCTTTTTGATATCCAGGTATTCTCTGTCTGTTACCTGCCGGGAATAAATTGCGTTCTCATAAGTGTAGGTTGCCTGATCTTCTTTCAGAATCGCTTCTTCCGGTACACCATTCTGCATCAGAACATCTTTCAAAAAATCCCATTCCGTTTTGTATGTCCCACAATAACATTCTTTCTTGTCAAGAACTCCTGTAAATCTCCCTGCTGTGATACTGTATCTTCCACTGGGCAGGATCTTTGGTGCAAACCCATTCCTGTAAAGCTCCGCTGCTTTTTCCGCCATTTGAGGATATCCGTTTCCCGGAACAAAGATCACATCCGCTTTTTCCGGCTTATCTTCTATAAACATGAAATCTTCTATCTGTTTCAGAAACTCTTCGTACATTATTTTCTATGTCCTTTCTTTACCATCTGCAACTAAATCCCGGATCAAAAGATATTTATCTGACAGGTATCCCTTATCCAGCTTTCTGTATTGCCTAATCATATCACTCTTTCGTGGCAGATGCACTAACAGATCATCTGTTTTCTATTTTGTAACGATCACTGTGCTATATCCACTGTCCCTCAGCCTTTGTTCCATATTGACCGCATTTCCAAGCTGCATATATGCTCCTACCTGAACTTTGTAAAGATCATTCTCTCTCAGGATAAACGCCGGAAATCCCTGATCTGTCAGCTGATACAACATCCTGTCTGCATTTTCCCGATTTCGAAATGCTCCTGTCTGTACCCGATAATACAATGGCTCTTCCACCGTTTCCTCATTCAATGTTCCCAGAATGGCATCTGCGATGCTTCTGGCAATCTCTTCGAATTTTTTTTCAAAAAGCTGATTATCCTTTTCCGAGTTTATAAATCCGGTCTCGATCAAAAGTGCCGGCATTTTTGTGCGCCGGAGCACTACCAGCCCCGGACGTTCTTTTACGCCCAGTTCCCGAAACCCCAGTTCTCCCAATGCTCCCAGGATATTCTGTGCCATCTGATATTTAATGCCTTTCTTATCATAGACCAGTACTTCAACTCCATTGTATTGTTCCGGCTTGGAACTGCTGTTGCGATGAAAAGAAATAAAAAAATCTGCTCCAGCTTCATTTGCAGCTTTCGCTTTTTCAAAAGGAGTCTGATAAACATCTGTAGTCCTGGTATAAACCACATCCACGCCGTTCTCTTCCAGGATCTTTCCTACTGCAAGGGTCAGTTTCAGATTGTCATCCTTTTCCTTGCGATCTTTATAAACAGCACCCGGATCTTCTCCACCATGTCCGGCATCCAGAACGATTTTATATGCCATGTTCTTTCTCCTTGAGAATTTCATTCACAATATGATATGACTGTATGTTTTTTCCTGTGCCTGCATTTCATTTCATGCTTTATTTTGTTTTCCGGATCTGTTTACTCAACATATTTTCACGTTAATTCTTCTTGACTTTTAAGCGTTAAAGTGTTATATTAACACAATCAGCGTTGTATTTTTAAATAATCCAAAAATGCAGCAACATCGTGAGGAGGAAAACAATATGAAAAAGCGTATTTTAACAGCTGTACTCGCAGCAGCTCTTGTAACAGGAACCTGTGCTGCCACAGTAAGCGCCAAAGAAGAAAAGACTTACACAATAGGTATCTGCCAGCTGGTCCAGCATGACGCACTGGATGCCGCAACCAAGGGTTTTGAGGATGCCATCACTGAAAAGATGGGTGATTCCGTAAAATTTGACGAGCAAAATGCACAGGGTGATTCTAATACCTGTTCTACCATTATCAACAGCTTTGTTTCAGAAGGGGCAGACCTGATCCTTGCAAACGCAACCGCATCTCTTCAGGCTGCAGCTGCCGGAACTTCCGATATCCCAATCCTTGGAACAGCCGTTACCGAATATGGTGTCGCTCTTGGAATCGATGACTTTGACGGAACAGTAGGCGGGAACATTTCCGGTACTTCTGATCTTGCTCCTCTTGATGAGCAGGCCGATATGCTCCATGAGCTTTTCCCGGATGCAAAAAATGTCGGACTTCTCTACTGCTCAGCAGAGCCAAACTCCCAGTATCAGGTAGATACAGTAAAAGATGCTCTCGAGAAGCTTGGTTATACCTGTGAAGATTATGCATTCTCTGATTCCAACGATCTTTCATCCGTTGTTACCACAGCTGCCAATGACAGTGATGTGATCTATGCACCTACAGATAATACTGTAGCATCCAATACTGAGATCATCAACAACATCTGTCTTCCGGCAAAGGTCCCGGTAATCGCTGGTGAAGAAGGTATCTGCCAGGCATGTGGTGTTGCAACACTTTCCATCAGCTACTATGATCTTGGATACAAAACCGGCGAAATGGCAGTCAGCATCCTTCAGGATGGTAAAGATATCTCCAAAATGCCGATTGAATATGCACCAAAATTCACAAAAGAATACAACAAAGACATCTGTGACGAGCTTGGTATTAAAATTCCGGATGGATATGAAGCAATCGAAACAGATAAAACAGCTGAATAATCGGTAAAAAACCTATTATACACTGATACAGCGAGAAGGGAGTTCCCCTTCTCGCTGTTCGTGCATAAAAAAGAGGAGGATAATTTAACATGCAGATTATGAGTTTAATAACCGCACTTCCAGGAGCTGCCGCACAGGGGCTTATCTGGGGAATCATGGCGATCGGTGTGTACATTACATTCCGCATTCTTGATATTGCGGATCTTACCGTTGACGGAACTTTATGTACAGGCGGCGCTGTTTGTATCATGATGATGCTCAGCGGACACAATGTATGGGTGTCCATGCTGGTTGCAACAGGAGCCGGACTTCTGGCCGGTCTTGCCACCGGTATTTTTCATACCTTTATGGGCATCCCGGCTATCCTTGCCGGAATCCTGACACAGCTTTCCCTTTACTCTGTCAACCTGAAGATCATGGGAAAAGCAAACCAGGCGATCAATGTTGATAAATTTAATCTTCTGGTATCCCTTCGACGTGTCAAGGGTGTTGCTCTGACACAGAATACGCTTTTTATCGTAGCAATTATGATCATCATTCTGATTGCAGTCCTTTACTGGTTCTTCGGAACTGAACTCGGATGTTCCCTGCGTGCGACCGGATGTAATCCAAGCATGTCCCGTGCACAGGGTATCAACACAGACCGCAATAAGGTTCTGGGACTGATGCTTTCCAACGGACTTGTTGCTCTTTCCGGCGCTCTTCTCACACAGTACCAGGGATTTGCAGATATCAACATGGGACGTGGTTCTATCGTTATCGGTCTTGCTGCAGTAATTATCGGTGAAGCGATCTTCAGCCGTATTTTCCGCAACTTTGCACTGAAGCTGTTAAGCGTTGTATTTGGTTCTATTCTTTATTATCTGGTACTTCAGATTGTTATCTGGATGGGAATTGATACAGACCTTCTGAAAATGCTTTCCGCACTCGTCGTTGCATTTTTCCTTGCTTTCCCATACTGGAAGGGCAAATACTTTACAAAAGCCAAACAGGGAGGTAAATGATCATGCTGAAACTGATCGATATACATAAAACATTTAATCCGGGCACCATCAATGAAAAGGTTGCTTTAAACGGCGTGGATCTTCATCTGAACGAAGGTGATTTTGTTACAGTCATCGGAGGAAACGGCGCCGGAAAATCTACTATGCTGAATGCAGTTGCAGGTGCCTGGCCTGTAGATTCCGGAAAGATCATTATCGGTGGAACCGATGTCACAAAACTTTCCGAATATAAAAGAGCCGCGTATCTTGGCCGTGTATTCCAGGATCCTATGACCGGAACTGCTGCAACTATGGGAATTGAAGAAAATCTCGCTCTTGCCAAACGCCGCGGAAAATCCCGCCTTCTCCGTCCGGGCATTACCCGCCAGGAACGGGAAGAATACCACGAACTCCTGAAGATTCTCGGTCTTGGTCTTGAGGACCGGCTCACTTCCAAAGTCGGACTCCTCTCCGGTGGCCAGCGTCAGGCATTGACACTTCTGATGGCAACTTTAAAGAAGCCTCAGCTTCTTCTTCTGGATGAGCACACTGCTGCTCTTGATCCGAAGACTGCAGCCAAGGTTCTCGAGATCACAGACATGATCGTAAACCGCGATCATCTGACAACCATGATGATCACCCATAACATGCGTGATGCAATCACTCACGGCAATCGTCTGATCATGATGTGGGAGGGAAAGATCATTTTGGATATCCAGGGCGAAGAAAAGAAAAAGCTTACAGTCAAAGATCTCCTGGACAAATTCGAAGAAGCCAGCGGTGAAGAATTTTCCAACGATTCCGCACTTCTCAGCTAAACCACAAAAAAAGAACTCTTATAATAGTTAAACAAACAGCATAACACATGGAAAAAACCTGGCCGGAATTTCATTCTTTATGATGGATTCCGGCCTTAATTTCTGTTCTAATGCCAAATAACGATAAACTCAAAGCACTTCCACATGTCACCTCTCTTTAGCTCATTTCAATTCCACAGAGAATTCACCACTCCTTCTGCTGTATCGATAAATGGAAGATGTCAGATAATCCTCTTCCGGAGTTGCTTTCTCGAGCGTATCACTTAGAACTTCTTTCAAATCTTCCGGATAAACCACATCCGCATTATGGACCATTACTTCATGAACACTGGTAAAAACCAGATACAGGTCTGACCCCAGAAGTTCAGAAAGACGTCTGGCTACCCCGGGCAAAAAGATTGCTGCCGCTCCATTAGTACGCTTTTCTGTACTCAGGCAATTCCCGGCAATCCCTTTATTTGGATGGTATGTTCCAAGGATATCCATGAAATTATCTCCTTCATATGTTTTATCAAACAGCATTTTTTCCCAATGATAGATTCTTGGTGGACTGATAAAATATGTATTTATTAGAGCAGCTTCGAAAACAGTATCCGCATCTTTTCCCCATTTCTCCACAAAGCTTTTCTTGATCTTTGCACTCAGAACATATCCCTCTTTTTCTCCTGCAAGATAATAAACCACTAAAGCAATATCTCCGATTTTGTGATGAACCAACTCCTTCAGTATAGTCCTGTTTTTATCTGCATTCAGAAGTCGAATAAAAAGTCTGCTTTTTACCTTCTCATAATCTTTCAGATCATCCAAATCACATAGCACACAATTTTCACTGACTTTTTTTATCTCCCTAACACAATCATGAACGATATTTTCAAAAGAATCTTCCTGACAGTACCTTTTATAAAGCTCTTCTGTATGCAACCCGCAGACTGTTTTTGCCTTTTCCATATGACCACTCTCTACAAATAGCCTATCTCCCAAACAGCCATATTTTTCTCCATCGTTTGAAAAATAAATTTCTTCTTCCTTCAGGTCCATAGCCGCAAGAAGAAGCTTTCTCAGGTCCGTGACAAAAGTTTCATAACTTTTTTCCATATTTAATTTCCTTTCTGTGAAACAAAGCGGACGAATGTCCCGACAAAATCCTGTGCGCTCTCACAACGACGCACAAAATGATTCTGATCTGATAACATGATTAGATATTTCTGTGGAAAGAACTTCCACTGTAGAATTGCAGAGAGCAGATTTCTCTGCTGAATTTGAGTTGCTTGCTGTATGGACAAGTATAATAGAAGTTTTCAGATTTGTAAAGAAGTTTTCATCGACAGAAAAAGCAGCTTCCGCTGCCTTTTGCTGTCATACCTTTTGTATTGTTTCAGATTTGTGTCTCATTCCGAAATATCAGTAATGGATTTCTCCATGTTTCTCCAGATAATCCAGAAATCCCTCACAACCTTCCTGTATATCTTCATAAGTTTCGTCAAAATTTCCTGTATACCAAGGATCCGCAATATCCCGTCCTGATCCGGCAAAAGTCAGAAACTTATAAAGCTTCTCTTCCGGGTCATTCTTCAGCATCCTGTTAAGATTACGCATATTAGCAGAATCCATACCAATAATATAATCGGATTTTTCATAATCTGCCCACGTAATCTGCTTCGCTCTGTGCGGAACCAGTGGTATTCCCACTTCTCTCAGCTTGTTCACTGTTCCTCTGTGAGGTGGATTCCCAATCTCCTCTGTACTTGTTGCAAAACTATCGATCAAAAACTGATCTGAAAGGCCGAGCGTTTTTACCTTGTGCGTAAAAACACTCTCGGCCATGGTTGATCTGCAGATATTGCCGTGGCATACGAAAAGTATTTTAATCATAGTTTTGTTTCTCCTTGATTTGTCCCGGAATGCCCCGTTTTGCAAGGGTTTCCGGGGTTATTGTGATATGCTCTGAAATTACAGATTGTGGCAAATCAGAGCAGAATTAAGCAAGTTATTACTACCTGTTAGTAGTAAAATTGGTAGTAAAAGGGAAAGGTTTACTACTAAGGATTTTGAATAAATTCTTTTGTTTCTTTTTCTACATCCTGCCATATATTAGAAGGCATCTCAGCAAAGTTATAATAAGTTCCAAAAGAACCATATGACGAATCTGCATTTTCTGGTTTTACAATCCCTCCCAAGCATCTTGAATCATTAAAATCTACTGCAAGTCTGTACATCGTCCTAATTGCTAACATATATTCATCAACATTTTTCAAAGAATTATCAGCAAAAAATGCTTTTGCACTACGCTTTGCCCTTTCAATATCTTTAAATTGAAAATATCCTTGGACCTCACAAGTACTAGGCACCCTATACTTCGGTGCATTCAACGAAATATCAGCAAATTTTTCACACACATTATAAAAATCCATGTATTTTTCTTTTAATACATTGAAAATCTCCATATCCTTTAGTCTTTCATTTTCAATCAATGAATAATAAAATTGTTCTTTTGAATTGCTTATTCTTCTTCCCATTATGCGTCAACTCCTTTTCTTCCTGCTTGCTACAGGCAAAAAATTTTCAGCTTCTCCCTCATTAAAAGTCTGTTCCTCTTCATCTTTCAATGACTTTTGAGCCTCTTTGTATCCTTTTTTATCTGTTCCCGGATATTTTTTATTTATCTCTGACCATATGCACTGAATTTCATCTCTTCTTGACCTTATATCACTCAAAGGCAAATCACAAAAATCTGTTATCAAAGACGAATATGCTTCTCGAACATCCCACAATTCATCTGCTGCATCCTTATGTTTTTTTATTCGATCATCCAAGTTACTATCTTTCATATATAAATTAAATCCTAATGACAATGCTGATGTAATCCCACCTATCCACGCTAACAGATACTGATTTGTTATAACAGTCGCCAAAAATCCTACCGTTGAAACTGCCGTAAGTATTATCTGACTAATCTTAACTCCTTTATTTATACGCTCTAATCTATTCTGTATTTTATGGTGAGTTGTGTATGTATAAACAACCTTCCCATGCAAATCTATTATCTGATTCAATAATAATTCCTGATTTTCCTCCATAGCACTTTCTACCTTTCTGCACTATACCATATATCTAAGCACTTTTCCCAATACATCCCAGCCTTTTGATGCATCCACCTTCATATTGCTTCCGGGTGCTTGTATCTGCGGTGTAATATATCCATTCAAAGAAATTTCATTATAATATTTCAACATTGCTTCCTCGAAAGTTTCTCTACATCCAGACGGTTGCTCTCCATCACGTAAAAAATGCCATCCCTTAATAGCATTGTGCATAAAAGAATCAATCAATATTCCTGACAAATGATAACTTTGGAAATTGTTGTCTCTAATATAACCAATATGTTTACACGCATCATACAGAAGTCCATTCGATTGTTCATTTTTTTCTTTTATCGCATCCTGCTCTGCTTTGGGATTGGTTGACATCCAATTTCCTCCCATATGGCTATCCGGATATTTATATGTTCCATCCCATCCCCAAATAGTATTATTTTTAAAAGCTGGTAATATTTCAAATTTCATACCATCCGAAAACTTTATAACAACAACTTGTCCATCTCCCCTAATATCTGTTCTAGGATATGTGTCCAATATTGCATTTTTAACAGACTGTAAAAGTCTTGATGGTCCATTTCCATATATATTCGAAAAGTGATTATATTCGGCATCTGGTAATTCAATTAACACATCCAAATCACTTGTATTGATTGCTGTTCCTCTTCCATATGATCCGACATAAAAACTATGTGCCGTATCACTTATACTATTCCAAAATGTCTGATTCACCGCTTTTGTAATTCTTTTATATCGCACTGATATCAATGATCGTGTATCTAAATCAATCACATGCTCATTTTTAGTAACTCTATAGCTCATATAATTTCACCCTTTCTGAATATAATTTCAATATTGTCTGTTTCAATTATTATATCGTCTTTTTCACTTCTTTTCCATAGAAAAAAAACGCCCTAGCCTAAGCCAGAGCGTCATCCCATTTCCATATTATACAACTTTAAACATTTTCTGTGACATCGGTTTCTCCTTCTTCTGCTCAACCTCCGCCTGTGCTTTCCTAAACTCTTCCATCCGTTTCAATTCTTCCTCTGCATCATCAAATCCGATATGCGTGTACACATTCATTGTGACCGATATATCCGAATGCCCCATGAGGTACTGCAGTGTCTTTGGATTCATTCCCGATTTTGCCATATTCGAACAATACGTATGTCGGCATACATGAGGTGTAATGTTTGGCATCTGCACCCGGTAGATGTCATTGTATCTGCCGACCATATGATTGAAACGATGTTGCCAGTGCATTGCCACAAGTGGCATTCCATTATCATCGTAAAACAGGAATCCGCTATATCCGTCTATAGCTTTCTCCACTTTAGGTGCATTTCTGTCCTCAATGATTGCCTGAAACATCTGTGCCACATCCTCTGTGATTGGCAATACTCTTGTTCCGGCATCCGTCTTTGTGCTTTCTATGATATACCGCATATCTGATGTTCTCTGCAACTGATGGTCGATATTTACAGTTCTGTTCTCAAGATCAATATCCTTTAGTGTCAGTCCACAAAATTCCGATATTCGCATTCCTGTATGAAAGAGTATGTACACAACTTCATAGTATTTACAGTACACCACATCGTCATGCACAAACTTTAGGAACTTTCTCATCTGGTCTTTGGAAATTGCCTCTCTTGTGACTGCGTCATTTACCAATACTCCGGCAAGCTGAAATCCGAATGGATTCTTTACCAGAATGTCATCATCCACCGCCATCTGAAAGGCTGGTCGCAACACTCCCCTGATGGTATGAATGGAACTGTAGCTTTTTCCATCTTCCTGCTGTAATTTAATAAGGAACAGCTTTGCATCGGATGTTTTCACACTTCGTATCATCTTTTTGCCAAATGTTTCCTTCGCAAGTAATCTCTGTACTGTAACATATCCCTGTTTCGTGCTTTGCCTTACTCCTGTCTTTGGTTTCAAATCAGATTCCTTTTCAATTTCATTCATAACCTTTCCGGCTGCAACAGTCGGCATACTGTAAGTTCCTATACTAATATCCCTACCCTTTGCAAGAATATCCTCTCTCGCCTCTTTGTTTCTCATCGCATTCCAGAACTGAATATCATATTCTGGCTGTGCCGTAATCTGTGTATTGCTAATCATGCTTTTCTCCTCCTTAATTTCTATCACACACAGGACATTTATAAAGTCCAAGTGTATTTAATGTCAGCTGTCTTCCAATCTGTTTCAAATGATTGCCACACTTCGGGCAATGAATTTCATACGCAAATGCCATTTCCTCTGTATGATCATTGCTCGCATGAAGTCTGTACGTTTTCTTTATCTTTCCATTCTCATCCCGGCTCAGTTCATCCGTCAGATATAAACTGCACATTCTCTGTGCATATTCTTCAGAATAATATGCATTTGACGCATTCAACAATGTTCCTTCCTTATTCAGTTTAGTTAATGGAAATACCATAATAAAATCCTCCTTCGCTCTATCGTCTGCACTTATCACAGGTGTACAGACCAAGTTTATTTGCATCATGATTCTGAGCCATCTGCCTTAATACTGCACCACACAAAGGACAGTGAATTTCTATGCTGTCAGTAGCATTCTGGCTCATCGGCTCTTTTGAATAAAGCCTGTAATAATTGGAAATAATCTCCGACAGGTACATTCTACTGTTCTGCCATACTGTTTCCTTGTCTGTTGATAAAAACATCGGTACCTTTTCCAGTCCATCTGTATCTCCATCAATCAGAGGATGGTATCTTATCATCTGCATCCACTACACCGCCTTTCCATCTAATCTTGTAAATCTATCTCTGCAGAAATCCATTGCATCTTCATAAGTAGGGAACACCAGACACGAAAATCCATACTGCACTTTCCATATTGGAAAATTCTTATCCTGCTTCTGAGATACCACCACAGGCAATCCTGCCCTTCCCTGCAATAAATCCTTGCATTCATATCCCTCTCTTGAAAACATCTTCTTATCAGAATCTGTCAACTTGAAATCAGTTCCATAAAATATTCTGTGTGTCATGTTCTTCACTCCTCCTGCATAATTTATTGTTTTTCCATATTTTAAGCGGAATAACTTATCGTAGCGGTCATAGCCTTGTGCAATCAGCAAATTACTATATTTCATCAGTTCTTCAACACTCTCGCCAATCAGCTCTCTTGGAATATCTCTGACAGTTTTTACGATGATGCATTCGGTCATTGTATCTCCATACCAGAGATATATTGTTGCCTTTTTCTTCATGCTGGACGTATGCATTCCACTGATTTCTACGTTAAATCCATTTCCAAAATCTCTGTAAATTACTCTTTCAAAATCTATAGTTGTTACTCTGTAATCAACTCCGAGGCTCTTACATAATGCTCGGATCATTGTGTCTCGTTTCGACATCTTCTTCTCTCCTTCCTTTTATCTGTGGGTAGCAGTTCTATCTTCCGAGGTAGCAGTACAGGTAGCAGCAATTCTTGTAACTGCTACCCGGCAAGGAACTCTGTTTCCTCATATCCATATTCCTTGGCATAAAGTTCCTTGGTTTCCTCTGTTATCGTGAAATTTTTGTAATAGGTATTACCCTTCTGCCTTGTTGTCACATCAGCAAACGTACCACCAAGATATCCTGCAAGCTGTTCTCTGAACTCTTTTGCAGTTCTGGTATAACCATGATTGTTCTCCCTGCACCATGCCTGATATACCTTGTATATTCTCCCTGTGGTACAATGTCTGACAATCTTTCCATTCTCCCAAGGGCACATACATTCTTTATAAAAAGATATCACGGTACTGTTTGCGCTCTGGTAATCTCTTCTTGCCTCTGCAATGCTGTCCGGCTCTGTAAATCGATATCCATTTGCTATAACAGTCTGCAACGCTTTCACAGCTTTTTTCACAATACCTCTGCGCTCTGCATACATTTTTCTAAAAGCTGCTTGTCCTGCTGTTCTTTCGGTATCACATTCGGGCAATCCACCACCATGATGCGGTCATATACCCATTTGCCGTCATCTCCCCCGAACTTCGGCAGCCGGTTCATGCAGAACCACAGCAATCCATTAAATGTAAATTCAAATGCCTGCTGTCCTTTAAATTCTGCAAAAAGGCTGTCCCCGCCTGTCATTTTCTTGAATGTTTTCAGTTCATCCACAGACAAAAAACTCATATCCGAACTTCCTGCAAGCCTTGTTCCATACACTGCCCCTGTTCCAAACCGGGATTCAATTTCTTTCAGATCAATGCCTATAAAGTTGCCCCTGCCAAGCAGACGCTCCACAAGGCTTTTAAGCTGTGATTTTCCTGTATCTCCCTGCCCTACAAGAAATAATGCTTTTTTCATCCGCCAGCCTTTCACATTGGAAATACAGACACCAATAAATTCCATCAGCAACTGCTTTACCATCTCATCTCCATTGGTAAGCGTGTCCATATAAGAATCAAATACAGGTGCATCAATATCCTCATCTGACCATTCACAAGGAAGTTGTATAGTGGAAAGTATATCTGCTGAATGTGGTATCAGTTGCAGTAATCTTCAAAATTCCATTCTGGAAATTGATGATATCCTCATCTGCATTCAATGCATCCTGACTTACATATGTAAGGTCTGTGGTAATATGCAAAAGCACCTCATTGACCTTACTCATCTTTACAAGTTCCTCGTCATAATCAGCAATATACTTTTTTATGATTCCAAGCAGCATATTATCTGCATAAAGCCTGTAACATCCACCTTCATATACATATTTCAAAAGTCCCTGTTTACCATTGTCCCGGACTAAAATATATTGCAGATGTTCTCTTACATATTTTGCAAGAAGCGGTACACTCACATATGGTTCTCCTGTCTGTTCATTAAACTTTATGAAATCAGGATGTTCCATTTTTGACCTGTGAAACACACCATTACAGACTGAAATTCCTGCATTGATTGTGTTTTCCCTGTAATCGTCCCTTTCCCATTTGCTTCGGTATAAAGCAGAGCTGCGAAACACTTCATCAATCGCATCCGGGTCTGCTCCTGTCCTAAATGCTATCAAAGCACAAAGGGCAGCATCCGCCTCAGACTGGGAACCATATTCACTGAAATCACCTTTATCATAAAGCCGGATGAACTTATCTCCGTTCTTCTGCTTACGAAGATCACAGACAATATCAAATACGGCCCTATCACCATCACGCTTTGCACTGTACTTCGCTTTCGGCTTTTTCCTCATTTCCTTATCCAATGTGGTAAGAACCGCCTGTGTACAGTCAGCTATCGGCAGACTGTTAATCGCATTTCCTGTAAAAGTGCCATATCGGTTTGTAATATCACCGATATAAAGTTCCAATCCAATATCAGAGCGTTTCTGATAATATTCACTATCCAGCACAAGTCTCTTCCTTCTGTCATCAAAATGTACCGGAAGTTTTGTAATATCACACTGACCAATAAGATGAATTCCTTTGCCACTTGGAGATACTTCTGCATAGGAAGAAAACCGAGATAACATAAGCTGTGCAAATGGATCTGAAATATCCTTATGGTCTATATCTAGTAAGAAGAAACCTGTCGGAATCTTCAAGCCAATCCCCGATGCCTGAAACTGATTTCTGGCTGATTCTGCATCATCAAAAGATACCCATGTTCCCTTATGTGCATCATCTGTTCCTGTAGCTCCTCCGTTTGCTGCGAATGGAACTTTGGTAACTTTCCCATTCTTGCCGGGTTTCGCTGACCATAAAAACCACAGCTTTTTACTCTTTAATTCATCCACTGTCATATCTCCCATCCTGCTCACCTCCTCCTTTTCTGCAATTCTTTTTAATGGTTAATAGATGTTCTTACAAGCCATTCTTTATAGGCTTCAATCGGAATCAGAATTCTGACTCCGATTCGTATTGTAGGAAATCCCGGTGTCTTTACCAGTTCATATGCCTTTGGCAGACTGATTCCCATCTGTGCAAATAATTCCTGCACACTCATAGTTGTTTTTTCCATAAGATGTTGTTCCTTTCTTAGATTTTGTTGCGTCCGTCTCTTCAATGGTCGTTTCTCTGCTACCGCTCTTGGCGGCTACCAGTCCCCGCAGTAACAAAGGCTTGTTCATTTAGAACGGGATGAAATTGTCAAAGTACAAATCCGTTACATCATTTTGTGTAACTTTTTATTGTTTTCATGAATATTTTAAGCTATAATGTAACCGAAGCCCAAAAACTGACGGTAACGCTAACGGTTACGAATTAACGATTGGAATGAGGTATGATATGCCATTAAACTGGAATGATGAAACGATTCCATCCGAAACAGATAAAACAACAGATATATTAGGATTTAAAGAAGTCGGTGGTATCGGACAACTGATTTATCACCCTTTTCGTTTCAAAAAATACGAACTTGATATTGATAAAAGCAGTGATTACTGTGCAATACCATTTTGCCGTCCCGGATATGAACCAGTTTTCCCTAAAGAAGATTTTCTTTCCGGGCAGGGACTGCTTGCCAGCCTTTGCAATCTAGCAATGCAGATAAACAGCTTTGATAACAAAATCCCATATACTCAGCTCATAATGAAATGGTGTACAAATAATATGCATCCATATAATATTGATTTCATCTATTCTGAATTGAATGAATCATTTGATATAAACAGCTTCGATGCAGAAATGGTAGAACGAGACGGAACATTTGAGATTAACACCTTCCTAGATGATCTTGGGAAATTATATAATGCAGTCATGTTTTATGTTGCTCTCGAAGGTGTCTGTATTGCCGATGACGAAGCTGCATACAATTTATCAAAAGAAGGAAAATACTTTGAAGGCTACTCTTTCTTTGATAAATATAAGCATCCTATTATTGCAGTACCGGATGACTTAGATTATGGGGATGCAAAAGGAAATCTCATAGAAGAAATGCGAATTGATAATGAGTACATTAAAAATCATCCGGCAGAAAAACCTTCAACTGGAGAATTTGCTACTACACCATATGACGATTACGATGAATTAAGGAATGCACTTATTGACATCATCCCGGAATTTACCATGAAATTAAAGGTAGATCCACGCACTAACCGATTAGAATTTTCTACCGATATTAATTCTGTGTTTGATATTGCATGGCTGACACTTGCAAGAATGCTTTCCGAGGATCCTGCACCAGAAGATAAAGGGAAATCAGATAATCGTCCAGAAGGCATTATGATTCGTTGTCGGAACTGTGGTAAATTCATAATCCGAAAAAGCAATCGACAGGAATTTTGTGACGCCGAAGAATGCCAGAAGGTTCGAAATGCCCGAAAGCAAAAAGCCTATCGTGAGCGAAAAGCCATCGAAAAGGCTCAAAAAAGCAAGAAAAATGCACATTAATTTATATGATTTGGCGAAAAAGCAAATAGATTATTGTATCTGATGTCAGCCAGTTACATGCAATTATGTGCTATGATATTATATAAAATATGTTAAAGGACACCGGAATCCCCCCCTATGCAATTTCGCGAAAAAACGTATTTGAGGGGGAATCGGTCTTTAAGATGAATAGTCACAAAGATAATACTCCCCCTGGGGGTAAGGAGGAATACATGGAGCCATTACTTAAATATAGAGGTGGAAAAAGACGTGAAATACCAAATTTCAGAAATCTTATCCCTCAAAACTACACAACATATATTGAACCATTCTTTGGTGGAGGTGCAGTTTTTTTTGATCAAGAACCAGTCCAATCAATTATAAACGACATAAACCATCCATTGATTAATTTTTATCAGCAAGTTGCCAACAATTATCCTCAGTTAATGCAAGAACTAACTGAATTACATGTGCTCTATGAGCAAAACGAAACTGAATATGCAAGGCAAAAGACCTTACATCCCGAAGCCAGAGTGCCAAATGATAATGAGCCCTTATATTATCAATTGCGTGATATGTATAATGGATTAACACCTTCCCCTTACTTAGATGGCACCTTGTACTATTTCATTAATAAGACAGCCTACTCTGGAATGATTCGTTATAATGCTCAAGGCCAATATAATGTTCCTTTTGGAAGATATAAACATTTTCGCGTAAATAACATATTACCTCAACACAGTACATTACTTCAGAATGCGCAAATATTGCAAACTGATTTTGAAAATATATTTGCACTAGCAAATGCAAACGATTTTATGTTTTTAGATCCACCATATGACTGTATATTTCACGACTACGGCAATATGACAACTAATTTCGGTGAAGATGAACACAGGAGACTAGCTTCTGCTATACAAAACGTCAATTGCAGAATTCTTATGGTAATTGGAAGAACTCCATTAACCGAAGAATTATATGCCGGACATATTGTCTCAGAATATCCGGTAAGATATTCCGTTAACATCCGAAATCGTTTTGATACCGACACCACTCATATTGTTGTCACTAATTATTAGAGGAGGCTTGCTTATGAATTCAACAGATATTATAAGAGACTATATAGACAATCAATTAGGATATACAAGAACTATACGAAATAGTAGTTTGAATATGGATGAAATTATACTCCCTTCCGGAGAAAATGTAATCATCTCATATGTCGATGTTTCTATCACTGGCACAAATAGATCAAAGCCACAAATCAGAATCTTTGCAGACAAGGCAGTTGAAGCCTTTAAGACTGCACGCACCGAAGGAAAACGCTTTTTTTGTTTGACTATTTATAGTAAAGCAATGACATATGTAGCATACATGTCCAATATCACACTAGATGAATACATTATTTCTATTGAAACAAATATGAACAATATGTCAGGTCGTATGGATATCAGAAGCCTATACGAATGGTTAGATAATTATACCGCCACCCACGGTCCACAAGACTATGTAAGATGTAATAAATCAGACCATACCTGTAGCATCTTCCAGGCATCTTTCATAAGAATCAAAAATAGAACCACTAATTTGACCACAAAAATGAAAGAATACTTTGGAATGTTTGATTTGAGGCCATATTTTGTAACTGCATTAAGAGCTTTCAACTATGAACCAAACACAAATACTGATAAGAAAAACATAATTGCATTTGGAGCACCTGGAACAGGGAAAAGCTATGGTTTCAAGAAAAAACTTGATGATTTGGGCGTTTCGTCAACAAATTACGAAAGAGTTACTTTTTTTGCAGACTATTCTTACTCTCAATTTGTTGGAACTTACAAACCTATTGAAATTGGTGGCACAATTACATATAAATTCGTTCCCGGTCCATTTATGAGAATATTAAAAAAAGCATTAGAAAGTGGATTAACCAACACACCCGAAAATTTTTACCTTATTATAGAAGAAATAAATCGTGCAAAGGCTGCTGCCGTATTTGGAGATATGTTTCAACTTTTAGATAGAGACGACAGCGGCAAAAGTGAATACTCGATCAATGCTAGTGAAGATGTCAGAGCATACTTGGCCGATACTTTTGGCGGATCGTCAAATGATTACTCTGAGTTGCGTATTCCAAACAATATGTATATCTATGCTACTATGAACAGCGCTGACCAAGGTGTATTTCCTATGGATACTGCATTCAAACGTAGATGGGGATTTAATTATATTGGTGTAGATGATGAAGAATTTAAAATTGTACCAATTCCTGGAAGCGGAGGTCATGTAACACCTGTAGAGAATCAAAATGACACATTCAACTTAGCCGATGGACCAATTGAATGGAATGTTCTAAGAAGAGCAATAAATCTGAAACTTTCAAATGAAAAAATAAGAATGCATGAAGATAAACTAATGGGACCTTTCTTTATAAAAATATTAGATGCGAGTTGCAATAGTATCTTTTCTCCTGCAACGAAAGATGCAGATTTCATTAAATTGTTCTGTGACAAAGTGCTTATGTACCTATTTGAAGATGCTGCAAAGACCAAACGACCAGACCTATTTGAAGGCATTCGCCCGAAAGAAAAGCTAAACAGATATTCTTTTGTCTGCTCAGAGTTTAGACGAATAGGTCTTGGTATTTTTGGTGACAATTTTAGGACTAAAGAATATGCCAATCAAGAAACAGAACGAAATAATAAAAGAATCGATTTAACACACTAATTAAGGAGTTGATACTATGTCTGTTATTTCCGCTTATGTAAGGGAAGACTGGTATTATTCCATCGAAAGCATTAAGGAGATGTTTCTTTTCAATAAAGAAAGCTACTCCACAGAGGAAGAAGCCTCTAGGCATTTGAAATCTTATATAAAGGAATTACTCAGTAGAAATATTTTAAAAGCCGAAAAAAAACAACAACCTGATGAAGCCGATATCGAATTTGAAAATTATGATGATAGCGATCTTGTTGCAAATACTAAAAGATATAAATTTTCCTTTGTGGGCATAGCCATATGCCAAAATCGAATAATATATGTTTATCCCAAATATATCGGAAGCGCCACTGCTCTTCCAACTTATGAGCCTCAAAAAGAATTAACACAAGTTGTACGTGTTATTGAAAAGTATAGTAGAGAAAAAACAAAACAGGATATTCGAGATATAAATTTATTTGTTGATGAAGATGATAACGGCAAACCGAACACCTTATCTGTAATGTTATTTCTACTTGAAGATTACGCTACGAACGGTCCTTATGAAACAGATGAAGCTATTATAGAAATAAATGGTAGTGATAATATTTTGTGGCAAAAAACAATCGATGATACATATCCTATTATCACAGATAACAGGCCTTTGTATGTCGAATTATACACCCAACGCAATGTATGTGATGATTACGATTTTATTAAAAGACTGCATGCCTATGTTGTAACATCCTGTTCCTATGAAATAGATGCTGCTGGATTAAGTGATTTTTTTAGCCTACCGTATGCTGAAATCTCAGATGATGAAATAGATTCATTTGGTGACACTGATTATATTCTTGAAAAATTAGATTTAGCTTTATCGGAGACATTTGATGATCGAAAGATAATGGTATTAAAAGCTATGAAATTATATTTCAAGAGTAGTAAAATACTTGTTGGTGATACTGAAATCCAACTTATAGGAACTCGTTCTTTCAACTTAATTTGGGAAGAAGTATGCGCAAAAGTATTCAAAAGTCAAAAAGCTGATAAATCCAGACATCCTGACGTAACAGAGATTGAGCCTAATATAGATTACTCCGTTATAAATAAGGAATTTGCACAAAAACCACCGACTTTAGTTGAGCTAATAAAGCAACCAATATGGAAAAAATATAAAAAAGGAAGTACCGGGCTTCCTACCGCTACTTTAAAACCTGATTATTTAAGATTCGAAAATACAGGGCAGAGAAATCACTATATTTTTTATATCTTAGATGCCAAGTACTACTGCCCTGTATGGACTGATAATAAAATTGAAGGTCAACCTGGTGTTGAGGATGTGGCAAAACAATACATGTATTTCATTGCATACAAAGACATACTGAAGCAACTTCGCGAGGTTCAACATCAAACAGTGGAAGTAAAAAATTATTTTCTCATGCCACAACGCGAGAACGATCCTAAAGTAATGGGCTATGTGAAATTCAATGTACTTAAAGACTTAGATGTTAATATTGGTCTAGGTGTAGTCGAGGTTCGTATGCTTTCACCTACTTTTATGTTCAATCACTATCTCAATAACACAACTGCAAATTTAGCCGACTTGCAATAGCTATGTTAGTAAAAGCCACAATCCCTGTGTTCTTGCGAGAGTATGAAACTTTTTCTGTAAAATAATGTTTATAAGGTTCTTCTATGATACAATAAATATCATTAGGAGGGCCTTTTATTATGGCAAGACAAAAGAAACCTGTACATCGTGTACAAATGACAGAAGGAAAACGAAACATCATCCATCAGCTCCTGGAAGAGTACGATATCCAATCTGCAGAAGACATTCAGGATGCGCTCAAGGATCTTTTAGGCGGCACCATTAAGGAAATGATGGAAGCTGAAATGGATGATCATCTTGGTTACGAAAAATCCGAACGCTCAGATAATGATGATTCTCGCAATGGTTATAAGCGGAAACAGGTCAACAGCCGGTATGGCTCGATGGAAATCGAAGTGCCACAGGATCGCAAATCAACGTTTGAACCACAGGTTGTGAAAAAACGTCAGAAAGATATTTCCGATATTGATCAGAAGATCATTTCCATGTATGCCAAAGGAATGACTACCCGGCAGATTTCCGAAACCATCGAAGATATTTATGGCTTTGAAACTTCTGAAAGCTTTATTTCTGATGTGACTGATAAGATCCTGCCACAGATCGAAGACTGGCAGAACCGGCCACTGGACGAGGTCTATCCCATTCTCTACATTGATGCAATCCATTATTCTGTAAGGGATAATGGCGTGATCCGAAAGCTTGCTGCTTACGTGATTCTGGGAATCAACACGGAAGAAAAAAAAGAAGTTTTAACCATCAGTATTGGCGATAATGAAAGCGCAAAATACTGGCTTTCTATTATGAATGAACTGAAAAATCGTGGTGTCAAAGATGTATTAATCATCTGTGCCGATGGTTTAACCGGAATCAAAGAAGCGATCGCAGCAGCTTTTCCAAAGACGGAATACCAGCGCTGTATTGTACACCAGGTAAGAAACACGTTGAAATATGTCCCGGATAAAGACAGAAAAGCCTTCGCTACAGATCTGAAAACCATTTATCAGGCCACGGATGAAAAGAAAGCTCTGGCAGCCTTAGAGCGTGTAACAGAAAAATGGACACCGAAATATCCGAATTCCATGAAGCGCTGGAAGGATAACTGGGACGCAATCTCGCCGATCTTTAAATTTTCAACGACGGTCAGAACGGTGATTTATACTACAAATGCTATTGAATCCCTGAATTCTACCTACCGGAAACTGAATCGCCAGAGAAGCGTATTTCCAAGCGATACAGCTCTATTAAAGGCACTGTATCTTGCCACATTTGAAGCTACGAAGAAATGGACCAGTACGATCCGCAACTGGGCACAGGTGTATGGTGAACTGAGTATTATGTACGAAGGACGCCTCCCAGAGTAACGAATAAACAGGCGAATAAGACGGGCGGAAAACCGCCTGCTCTTGACATGCCATTCAATAACTGTTATATATAAAACAAGGGTGAGAAGCCTGATTTTCAGGCTTGCCACCCTTGCATATCATAGAAGAATCTTATTTACAGACTTTTTCTCACAGTCTCTTCATGGAATGAAAAATATGCATACTTTTTTTGTTTCGTTGTCCTTAAAATATCCGCACATATCGTAATGCCCCGTCTCAAAGGTAATAAGCCTTAATCCATATTTTGCGGCATTAATTTTCATGCTCTTTTTCATGTCATTTGCAAAATCTATAAATTCCTTGGAATTTTTTCCCATAGTCATCTTTTATTGTTTTTCCCTGATATTTTCTGTATAGTTCTTCCAAAACGTTTTCCTTTCATATTCTGAACTTTTGAAATGATGTCGCCATTGATAACATTTTTATTATACAGGAATGAGGCGGTAATCGCAAACACAATCCACAATACAAAATGATATTCTTTTTTTCTGGATGTTTCTGTGATATACTTATACGCGATCGTATCAGACCGGAAAGGAAATATTATGTTACAAAAATTATATGTTTTTTTCAGGAAAGAAACCGTTTTGTCAATTGCAGTGATCCTGGCGCTTCTTTCTATGTTCTGGGTCAGACCGGATAAGGCTTATTTTACTTATATCGATTTCAGGACTCTCGGGCTCCTATTCTGTTTGATGGCAATTGTAGCTGGTTTGAAGGCTGTTGGTGTTTTTGATATACTTGCCAAAAAATTGCTTATGGGAACATCGGGAACTGTGGGTGTGATCAGGCTGTTGGTACTCTTATGTTTCTTCCTGTCAATGGTGATCACCAATGATGTGGCATTGATTACTTTTGTTCCTCTTGCACTGATCATTGTGCATAAACTGCCAAAGGAACTGGGCAATTACTGGCTTCTTAAAATAGTAGCCATGCAGACAATCGCTGCTAATCTCGGAAGCATGCTCACACCAATCGGAAATCCGCAGAACCTTTATCTATATGCCAGAGCAGGGATGTCCGCGGCAGAATTAATAACCCTGATGCTTCCCTATTCCGCCACAGCACTTATCATTCTTCTGATATGGATACAGGTAGCTGCTGCCAAAGCACCTCACGCATGCGGTTCCGAAAAAGATAAAACTCTTTTGGGATTCTCTGACAGAAAAGAACTTAACATGGAATACCTGGCCGCTTACCTGATCTTATTTACAATCTGCCTGCTCACTGTTGCACGTATCATTCCATACCAGATTCCTCTTGTATTGGTTCTTATATATATGCTGCTAAGAAACAGGGAAAATATAAGCAGGGTGGATTACTCCCTGCTTGCCACCTTTATCGCATTATTTATTTTTATCGGCAACCTTGGAAGGATTCCGCAATTCAGCAGTTTTCTGGAAAGAATCATGGCAGGAAGGGAAACACTTACTGCTGTTCTTGCCAGTCAGATTATGAGCAATGTTCCCGCTGCGCTTCTTTTATCCGGCTTTACAGATAATTACCGGGCTTTAATTGTCGGAACCAATATTGGAGGTCTCGGCACTCTGATTGCATCCATGGCAAGCCTGATAAGTTTCAAATATATTGCAAAAGAAAACAGGAATCTGAGAGGGAAGTATTTGGGAATATTCACAGCCTCCAATATTATATTCATGATATTCATGTTAATATTGTATTTTTTTCTTAGATAAAGGTTTTCCCGGAATTACAAAAGCTATAGCAATTCTTTCTTCGCAAAAAATTCTCCGCGGCACTCTCACATCCTGGAAGAAAAGCCGCGGAGAAATAAATATATTTTCGGTGCCAATACAAAGATCATTAATCTTTACACCACTTTACAACTTTTTCATAAAAAAATATCGTACAGGGCTTTCTGATGTATAATGAGTTTGCTCCAACAGCAGATATTTTGTTTTTTTAACTTGTACTAAATCTTGACATAGGACCAGTTCCCAGAACCAGAAGTCGAACACCATTATTTTCTTTTCCGTAAATTTCAGGAATATCATCCACTTTTGGATTGACTTTATAAAAAGTATTACTTTTATCTGCACCTGTTCTCTCCTCAATCAACCTTCTCATTTTACTGATAGGCGTAATACTCTCCAGTTCTTCCTCTGAAAAACCCAGTGCAAGTCCAAGATTTGCATCTGGATCCACATCTACAGCAAATACTTTTTTCCCTTCTTCTGCATACAGCCGTGCTAATACTGCAGATATCGTGGTTTTCCCTACTCCGCCTTTTCCAGTTACAGCAATTTTCATCTGTTATCTCCTTAAATGCTTCTTACTCCACTTCCTCCAGTTCTGTTCCTTCTGGAAGAATATATCCGCAGTTATCACATACTCCATCCTCTGCAAGTATTCCGTCTTTCACAAAGGCTTCAATGCCTCCCGTTTCATGACAGCGTGGACAATCTAATTCCCGTATCTTTTTCTGATTTCTTACATCCTGGCAATTGGCAAATCCAATTTTACCCATAGTGATTCCTCCATTTTCATTCCATATCAATTTGTCTTCGCAAAAAAGTTCCTACCATACGGGAAAAATTGCTGATATTACGAATATAGGCAAAATCTTTTCCATAGATTCTCTTTTCCACGGAGAGTTCTTCTTCATTCCCTACAAAAATACCAATTACGAAAATTCCCTGATTTCTGGCTCGGCGCACCTCATATGCAGTATCTTTCACAGCTCCTTCTCCGTCATAGATCTTGGGCTGGCGGGTTCCTGGTCGTTGTATGCTCATATCACATGGTTTTCCATCACTTAATACGATTAAAATCTTATTTTTTTCCGGTCGCTCCATGAGAGAGGAACAAACGTTTTTCAGTGCAAGCCCATCTCTGTTATTGGCATATGCCCGAAATTGAAAAATTCTTTCATTTGTTTCCCTTGGATCTTCATAATCCCGAAATCTCTGAAGTACTGTATATCCCCAGAAAGCACAGTATCCTGTCACCCGATGAGGAATTCCTGCCTGGCTTAATGCTTCACTGATAATATATCCCTGCGCCGCTACCTGAGCCTGTCTGCCAGCTTGGGAACCACTGGAATCAATCAGGACGTCTATTACAAACTCAGAATCTTCTGATCTCTTTTTTCTATTAAATAACTTGTCATCGTCTGTTCTTCCAATTTTCCATAACCTTTCAGGAACAAGCTGCCCTGCATCAGATCTGCTGACAAAATCATCCTTTCGGATTATAAGTGCCCGTTTCAGTGACTCTGCCAACACAGAAATATTTCTTTTGATGATCCAGTGATTATTTCCATAATAGGCTTTATTTTTTTCAAACTGCAGCTGAGAAAAACGGTATTGATTATTTTTTATCACAGGGTTCTGTAAAATTCCATCTGTAAGATACAGGATACAGTTTTTGTGGATTCCTGTACAAAATTTCCGGTTGACTCTGGCCTGCTCCGATTCACTTAGATACGATTTTCCGTAATTCAGTTCCACATATTCCCGTATCCGTCGCACTGCCTGTGGATTTATATTCTCCGAGTTTTCCGGAACTTCTTCATTTTCCGGAGAGAAATAAAATCTTTTTTTCTTTTTGTTTCTGATATCCAGACTCATCATCTTTTTTTTGAGATTAGAAAGATATTTTTGAATGATGTCTTCCATCTGTTCATCCGTCATGCATTCCTGCCACGCGTCATTGGCCAATGCCATATCCGGTAAATTCAGAATCTTCTCCAGATTTCCATTCCTTTTTTCAAAAGAGGGATCCAGAACATGATTATAAATCTCATCTATCACGTTTATGACCTCTTCCGTATTTTCCGCATCCTTCAAAGAAAGAATCTTGTACAATGCAATCTCTGCCTGTGGATCCATTCCCTCATCGTCTGTGTTCTCCAGAACATGCCTTATATACAGAAGCCTAATCCTGTGAATCAGGTCTGTTCCAGCTTTGTCTGATACCTGCTCTTCCTCGGCCTTTTCCAATTCTCTGAACGCCCGTTCTCTGATTTCCTTTGTTCCCAAACGTTCTCGAATGATAAAACGATTCACTGCAGCATCCATGCATAATCCGGCAAGAGGCAAAAGCATATCTTCTCCAGCAGAAAAATGTAATTTTTTCATCAAATACATGCCAAGTTTCTTCTGATCAAAATATCGTGCAAAGGCACCCTGCTTCACTGCCTCATACAGAACTGTTTGTTTTGAATAAACATATTTTTCTGTATCCGGTTCAAATTCCATATCATAATCACCACTGACTGTCCAAAAAAGATTTCTGATACGATTGCTGATCTCCAGACGATGTTCTTCCAGTTGTTCCGCCGGCCATCTGACATCCTCCATACAAGCTTACCCCCATATATCTTTTCCGGTCCAGGAAGATGGGATTCTGGTAGAAACCACATCTTCTACGATCTCTTTTTCAAATACATCAAAACTTTTATTTATGATCCCCATCTGGATTGCATCAATTGGAGAAAGTCCGCTTCTTGTTGCTTTTACAGCAGAAACCAATCCTCTCAGGTCAAGAGATTTTGTTGAGATTTCTCCATGATAAGCTTTGATCTGCAAATCCAGAAACAGTCCTGCAAAGGCTTTCAGTGCACTTTTTTTCCCATCTGGAAAATGTTGTCTTAATACAAAAAGGACACTATCCTCATCCATTTCAGGCATATCAATTACCATAAACCTTGAAACCAATGCTTCATTTAGCTCTCTGGTACCTGCGTAACCATAATTCATCGTGCCGATAAATCGTGTTGCCGGATGAAGTAAAATCCTGTTATATCCTGGAATATCGATTCTGCGCCGATGATCCAGTGTGGCATGCAATACAGAAACCGCATCATTTTTTGCCATATTGATTTCATCCAGGATTCCAAATCCTCCAAATTCCGCGCATTGGTAGATGGGGCCTTTCCGAAGGCGAACCTCATTATTTATAAAGGTATCCGTTCCGATCAGATCGGCACTGTCTGTATTTACATGAAAAGAAATGTCGTATTCCGGTCTTCCGAATATCCATGCCAGTGTCTCGCATAGTACATTTTTTCCTGTAGCTTTCGCACCGGAAAGTAACAGGTTATCTCCCTGAAGAAGCGCTGCTATTGACATTTCCAGAATCTTTTTCCCATAAAATAGGATATCCGGTTTTTCTACCCGTTCCTTTACCTGATCCTTTACCTCATAACGCATGTGAAAATCTCTCAGTTCTCCAATCAGTTCCTGCGCTATCTTCTGGTCTTCTAAATATTTTTCTATTTCTGTCCAATGATTTCTCATGAGGATTTTCCTTTCTTTGCAATTGGTTATACCAAATCAGATAATATTTCTGTTTACTTAATCTTCAAACTTTCAATCCTCCAACTCACAATCCTAATTTCTTTACAATTTCTCCCAGTGCACTTCTTACAGGAGAATCTTTCGGAAGCCGTATGATCGGCTTTCCAGCACAGTCATACTGATATACCTGGTCATCATGTGGTACAACCCCTAACAGTTCCAGTCCCTGATTTCGGATTTCTTCCAGAGTTCCGGCATCCAGTTTTCCATCTGGAACACGATTCACGATCAATCCGGTTTTCTGTGGTTTAAAGTTTAACTCCTTCATCAGCTTTGCAATACGTCCGGCCGCCTGAACACCTCTTCTGGAACAGTCACTTACAAGAATCGCAACTTCCATCATTGGCAGGATTCCTCTGCTGATATGTTCCATACCTGCTTCGTTATCAACCACAATATATGGATAATGGCTTTGCAGTTTCTGAACCTGGGTCTGCACAAGACCATTTACAAAACAATAGCAGCCCTGTCCCTGGGTTCGCCCCATTACCATCAAATCATAATCATCTTCTTCTGCAATTGCATCGGAGAGACGCATTTCCAGATAAGCCTGTTTTGTTATTCCTGTCGGAATCTGATACCGTGGATCAACTCCTGCACGTTCAATCTCTTCTCTCAGTTCTCCGAGTGTAATCTCCGGTTCAACGCCGAGCACTTCATTCAAATTCGCATTTGCATCTGCATCTACAGCTAAAACCGGATGTTTTCCATTTTCACATAAATATTGAATCAACAATCCACAAAGGGTTGTTTTCCCTACACCGCCTTTTCCTGATACAGCAATTACATGTCCCATGTTTTTCCTCCTAAAATTCTGAACAATCTGTTGACTTTTTCTTTAAATCTCATTATAGTTGTTACTATATAAATTACAATAATCAATCTGTGAGATTTGTATGGCTACTCAACACATCAGAAAAATTGTTGAGGAATCATATGATACCAATTCATACAGGAGTATATAATGTCAGAAAAAACGAGAAAACAAGATCGCCGTACCCGCTATACCAGGCAAACCATAAAAGATACGTTCTTAGAATTGTTAAAACAGAAGAGTTTTACGAAAATTACAGTTACAGAGATCTGCAAAAATGCTGAAATCAACCGTGGCACTTTTTATCTTCATTACTACGATATCCATGATGTATTATCAGATATTTTTAATGATATGACTCAGGATATGTTAACAACTGTAGATCATTTATTCTGTCTAAATCAAAAAAGCTGTTCCTATCCGTTCTGTCAGAAAATACAGATGGAATCACAATACAGGGCACTGTTTCTGGATGATGCAATTGCCCCCATTCTTCTGGAAAAATTAGCAGAAAATACAAAAGAAGGCTATGTGACCTGGCTTATGTCACACAGCCTCCTGACCTTTGAGCAGGCAGAATCGGTTTTTTATTTTCAAATGAATGGCTGCCTTTCCATCAACAGACTGATGCTACGTAATCACTGTAATGACTGGAAACAGATTCAGACAACAATTGACAAATTTATCAAAGCCGGACTGGAAAGTTTTCTGATCCATGATCAGAGGGAAGAAAATGCTTCCGATAATTTTTGCAGCAAAATTTCTCCAACTGTTACCGCAACTTCTACACTCAGATAATGATCGGCATGATCCTGAAGAAATATTTTGCCAGATGCAGGAAATTCTTCATCTGCAAACCATATCTTTAAAGTTACCGGATATCTTGGCAGGACTGGAAAAACAGCACACAAATCCGCCTTTGTCTCTGTGAATTCTGCACCCAGGTTTTTACATGCTTTCTGAATTTTCTCAGGATCTTTATCCTGCAAAAGCTTTTCCAGTTTCTGCTCTGCAGTCCGGTCAAACTTGGTTCCTCGAATCAATCCATCTTTCAGGTTACCAAAAGTAATGAGCTTCTGTGAACCTTCTGTTCCATCGGCCATATCCAGATAATGCAGCAATGTCAGATAATGCCATTCGTCCATGTTTGAGTTAATACGAAACTCAGGGAGTTGAATTTCAATCGTTTCATAAAAACTCAGTACTTCAAGCACATTTCGACTGCTATGAAAAACAGCCCCACTTTTTGCAGCAAGATCCTCTCCGGAACGATTTTGCAGCCGTTTTACTGCTGACTGCAACATTTCCTGAAATGCACGATTTTCTGTTTGATTTTTGTATTCCATAAGCTCTCCTTTGTGAACATTTATAGTATCATGTAATAATCAATGTTTATACAAGGATTTTAGTGTTCTCATAAATCTAACTTTGTCCGGATTCTCTTTTATCCATTCTTGGACAAAACTCATTACCTCAGTCATAGTTTCATAGATTTGTCTACGATCAGCATATTATACACTCCTCCGTAAGTTTCATTACTGTGTTGACTTTTCCTTTAAATTTCATTATAGTTGTAATTATATTATTTACAATCATCAAAATAATAAATATGCACAGTTTCTCAACACATTGAAAAGAACTGTTGAGAACTTGAAATGTTTTAGACAAACCAGAAATATTTTTGTCTCAAAAATGTGAAAAAAATCATTATATCATACTATAAGGAGTTTCTTATCATGAAATATTCAACAAAATTAAGCGATACTGTTCATGTGATGGTTCTGATTGCTATCAACCAGGAAAAATCTCTCTCCAGTGCCTCAATTGCAGAAAGTGTCCATACAAATCCCGGCTTTGTACGCCAGCTTATGTTAAAACTAAAAAAAGCCGGACTTATGACCAGTGTAGCCGGACATGCCCGTCCTTCTCTTTCAAAACCTGCAGATCAGATTACATTGCTGGATATTTATAAAGCAGTTGAAGGTGAGAAGCCGCTGCTTCATTTAGATACTCATACCAACCCTGATTGCGGCGTTGGCATTAATATTCAGTTGTCTTTACAGGAATTCTATAATGAAATCCAAAAAACTGCTGAAGAAAAAATGAATATGATTACTTTACAGGATATCATAGATACCTATTATCAGCGAACATCAATCCTCAATATCTCCCCGGTTAGCCATCACGGTTAAATTTTCATCCCGATTTACGGAAAGTGTTCCTACTACATCCGGTTCACCTTCCTTATGACCGGATTCAGGTTTCCCATAAATACTTCCTGCACAGCCGGATCAGGATTATCAAATCTTGCATCTATGGCTATCTGCATTTCTCTGCGTACCTCTTCTGGTGTTGTGTTGTACTTTTCTGCAATCTTTTCATTTATTATGAGTGTAGACATGCACAGTTTACGCTTTCATCTCGGTAATTGATTGCCGAGGATTCCTGCTTTTTATCCTAAAAAATTATACGGGACAGACTTTTTCTTCTCTTATCCAGAATATACGTCTGTCCAGAGCGGCGAAAATGTTAAAGCAGCCTGATCGTTCTGTTACTGCTGTCATGGAAGAGATCGGTTATTCCAACATTACGCATTTTTATAAAATTTTTGAGAAAAAGTTCCATATGACACCAGCGGAATACCGAAATACTTTATAAGTCCTGTATGTGTCTTATCTGTATACAATAGAAAAGAAAAAGCCTTATAATATTACTGCAAATAATATGTCCCTCAAATATGATTTTTAGATTGACTGTTCCTTAAGGGGCTATATCATTTACGACAAATATTATAAGGCTTTATATATTTTTACAGTTTCATAGCACTGCGGATGCAGTTCTCAATATATTCTTCTCCCAAATCTGTATTCAGGCTGAGATCAAAGTTTCCGGCTGCACCCCACATACGGCGGGTGTAATAACGGTAGTTATCTGCACGGAGTTTTTCATTTTTCTGAACCGTAGCTTTGGCTTCTCCCTCGGAGATATTCTGTCTCTGTGCCACTCTTCTAATTCTGCTCACAAGAGGCGCTGAAAAAAATACTTTCAGACAGTTTCCGGAATTTCTGAGAACGTAATCTGCACAACGGCCTACTATCACGCAGTTGCCTTTTTTCGCAAGATTACGTACAACCTGACATTCTGCCTCGAAAATCTTATCCTTCGGTGCTTCATCCTGCATATCCGCATTCAGATACATCTGATTAACCAGATCATAGATGAGACTGTTTGTCATGATCTCTTCGTTTTTCTTGATAAATTCCGGTGTGTATCCGGTGGTTCCTGCTGTCATCTGGATAATCTCCGCATCATAAAAATCATATCCCAACTTTTCTGCAAGAATCTTGCCAATATCGTGGCCGCCACTTCCAAACTGTCTTCCAATGGCGATAACATTTTTTCCATAGGTTCCTGCTGTCTGTTCTTTTGCTTCGTTCTCGTTTTCTGCAGATACGCTTTCCGGGAAAATCATATCTTTCAGGAATACAAGTTTCTTACCGATGAGTCTAGCGATAAAGCCTACCAGAAGGGCAGCAATAACGGTACCTTCTCTTACACCAGCCAGTCTTCCTGCAAATACGAAAGAAAGTACAGCAGCGATCACTGACATGGATACATCAAAACAGATCTTGGTTGTTCCGAAATTTGTTTTCCATGTAAGAACAATAGCACGGACAAAAGATTCTCCCGGAAGCATGACAACGTCTGCCAAGACCTCCATATATACACCTACGCCAAGAATCAGACATCCCATGAGAAGATATACAATCTTCATGATGTACGCTTCCGGATTGACCCAGGAAAAAAGAATCATGGTAAGATCAATAAAATATCCAAATATGATGGATACCGGAATCTGAAGGATGTGCTCCAATTTAAAGTTCTTTCTCAGGATGATCAACTGCAGTACGATCAGAAAGATACTGAAAAAGATGGTAAAATTTCCAAGTGTAAATGGAAAATTAAGACTTAATACGTAAGGAATTGATGAAATCGGGGATGTTCCTAGGTTTGCCTTTGTGATCAGACTGACTCCCAGGGAGTTTACAAACAATCCCACCAGAAATATTAAATATCGTTTTAGTTTCTCCATTTTTTATTTCCTCCTCATTTCATATCTGCAAGATTTCGATAGATCCGGCAAAAAATATCCATAAACAACTTCTGCTCTTCTTCGGAAATACCATTTAATGCAGTTTTTTCTATTTTCTTAAAAGCCTCCTCCACAAGCTTCTGATTTTTCTTTCCGGATTCTGTCATAAAAATATGAAAAGTACGACGGTTTCCATTGAGCATTTTTCTTTCGATCAGACCTTTTTCTTCCATACGGTTCAAAATGGACGTTAAAGATCCTGCCTCGATGAGGCATCCTGCCGCAATCTCTTTCTGGCTGGCACCATCGCGATCTTTCAGGTAATCCAATACTTTGGGCTGTCCCAAGGTAAGGCCTGTGTCTGCCAGCTGTTCCATTAGTTTTTTCTGGACAGTCATATGGTTTATCATAGACAGGTAGTGAAATGAATCATCCATTTATTATTTAGCTCCTTCTTTTATCATATAAATAGTTATAATTCAAACATTTGGAATTATAACTATATTTGTGGCGTATGTCAATAACTTTTTTAGTATATTGGAATCTTGTACAATGTATTACCCTCTTGATAATATAGTGTCTTTGTTTCAGGGTAATACCATGATATTAGCTCAAACTAAATCGTAATTGATACCTCATCAGCATTTTTCTTTTTTATTATTGTAAAATATTTTTTTACATTTTAACACTATTTTCCTCTTCTATTTGTTTGCAAAAAAAGCCATAAGATTTTCTTTTCAAAATCTTACAGCTCTTCTATCATGTTGCATCCCAAACATCATCTATACTTACATGTAATCCTGAGCGAAAGACACCTAAAAATTTCAACATCCCGGAGACGGAAACCCGGCATCCAGCCTTTTTGGCAGTTTCCGTCTTCTCAGACACTTCAAAATAAATGACTTCCGTCATTTTCCCAGAATGTTGATTGCTTTTTTAACACATCAAGTGCATCTTGGGCATCACGTAATTCACGTCTGAGACGGGCAATTTCCTTCTGCTTATCAGATGCATAATTACCAGAACCACGAACAGGAATATCACCTGATTCCCGGAAGTCTTTCAGCCATTTTGTTAATGTGCTGTATCCGATGCCAAGATTTTCTGCACATCCACGTATTCCGAGATCTTTGTGATCCTGATAGTACTGGACTGCATCAAGTTTATTTTCCATATATCTCATCCGTTACTGTTTCACACCATTCGGATGATGTTTTTTCTCCCGGTACTTCAATTGCCAGATGTGAAAACCATTCATCTGGTGCTGCTCCATGCCAGTGTTTTACTTCTGCCGGAATATTGACACAATCTCCGGGTTTCATTTCTACTGCTTCTTTTCCTTCTTCCTGATAGTATCCACGTCCTGCAATGCAGATAAGAATCTGTCCGCCTCCGCTTTTTGCATGATGAATATGCCAGTTATTCCTGCATTAAACTGGACTACCTCTCCGCAATCTCTTGTAGTTGCTGGCTTTAACGGCATACACATCTGTGCTTTGTGCGAATCTGTCCTGACGAGCAGTTTCTGCCAGGTTATTTTTCTGTTTCTTCCTCGTTCCAAACCTCTTTTGCAAGGTTGAATACTGCCCAGCCCTTTGGCCATCCTGCATAGAATGCTACGTGAGTAATAATCGCTGCGATTTCTTTTTGTGTTACCCCATGATCCTTTGCATTCTGTAAATGGAATTTTAAAGAAGAATCTGTAATTCCCTGTGCCATCAGTGCTACGACTGTGATAATGCTTCTTGTCTTTAAATCAATATCTTCATTGTTCCAGTTCTCTCCGAACAGAACATCATCGTTGAAATGTGCAAACTCCGGTGCAAATGTTCCCAGAGCATTTCTTCCTGCTGTCTGTGTAATCTTTGCCATGACATCAAACCTCCGTCTTTTTATTTATGGTAATTTGTTGTACTCTTCTTCTGGTAAAAACTCCAGCCATTCGTTGGAAGCTCCCTCTGCTGGAACTTCAACAGCCAAATGCTGGAACCAGCTGTCTTTCGCTGCCCCGTGCCAGTGTTTTACTTCTGGTGAAATATTTACTACATCTCCAGCTTTCAATTCACGAGCTGGTTTTCCTTCTTCCTGGTACCATCCTCTTCCACCAGTAACCAGAAGGATCTGTCCACCTTTATGATGGATGTGGTATGCATTGATTGTTCCCGGAGCGAAAGTAACCAGACCAACTGGTACTCTCTCTGTTGTAAGCATATTCAAATAGCATTCACCTGTAAAATACTTTGCGAATGCTACGTTTTCTTCACCGATTGGAAATACGTTACCTCCACCTAAGTCTTTTTTCATCTGTTCGATATCCATAAAAAATTCCTCCTTGCTCTTTTTATTTTATGGTACAACCTGAAGTAAGCTCTAGGTCAATAGATTTTGCAACTTTTTACATAAAGTTCATAATTTTTCTGTGACAGTTTGCATTTCAGGTACACTCTATTTCTTATCGGTATCATCATACTCCCATATTGCTTTCTATGTCCAATACCCATTATTATGGGTTGCTTAATGCCTTTTAAGCATAATCTGTTTCTATATCACAATGCAAAACAGATCTGCTGTATTCTGGCAGACCTACTTTGCATTATGATATAGCTTAAATCTGTTTGATAAGATTCAACTCTTTCTTGGATAGTGCTTTTTTTAACTTCTGGTTTTCCTTTATTAGATTCTCATTTTCGCTTTTCAGTTTCTGTAGCTGTTGCCGGAGCAGATTCATTTCCGCTTCCATCGCCTGACTGATAATGTTTCTCCTTGGATCCACCATACCAGCCTGCTGTTCCATTGCTGTATCAATCTCACCTCTTACAATCGGATTCTTGTAAAAGAATCCTCTAGATAAACCAGTCTTTTGCATCAGTGCTGGTACGGACACCTTTTCTCTCTCCAACACCATTGTCCGTATTGTCAGGACTGCCCGTTCCACTTTTTCTTCGCTCTTTCTTTTATTCAATTCCAGCATCTTGTCGTATTTGCTCATATTCTTCTCCCCATCCGTCCAGATTTGCTAAGATAATCTGTGACATAAGATTTCTTACTTCCCTTGTCTCATCTGCCAGTCGCTGATTGCTCATTTTCCGGTAGTACTGGACGCTTTTCACTCCTTTATGACCCAGGAGCTTTGCTATGGTCCAATCATCCACATGGAGTTCTGTCAGCTTTACCCCATAACAGTGCCGGAACATATGCGTTCCAAATCCGAATAATTTCCCGCTGTCATCTCGGATATCTTTTTCATAGATCATTCGAAGCACTTTATCCTGCAAGGTTTGGTAACTGATTGGTCTCTCCGGTTTGTTCTCGTCCGCAAAGATATAAATGCTTTCAGGATAATGCTCATTTGCATAACTGACTGCCTTTCCAATCAGCTGTGCCAGCTCCCGGCTGATCGGTTTTTCATATCTTCTTGTTTTCGGCTGGTATATGATAATCATATCCTGACGGTCATGTTTATAAAGGCAGTCTTTCCGCAAGGTCAGCGTGTCGGAAATTCTGGTTCCAAGCATCTGGTGGATGATCATTGCCCTTGCTATCTGCTCTTCCATTTTTACAATCTGGGCATTCAGTCTTTTCAGCTCACTGTCCGAATAAGATTTGAATTCTGCTTTCCGTTCTGGCGGAAAATCAGATTTTAAAAACAGTTTTGTAAGATGTGGAAAATCATAAATTTTTCCGATTGTTTCCAGCACATTTCGAAGCTTTAGCAGGTCATCCCGGATGCCATTCCCTCCGTTTGATTCTACCTTGATGTTGATTAAAAATTGTTCTATGATCTCCCGGTCAATCTCTTCGCAGGTGCTGATCTTGGAATGCTTTTCATCCAAATACTTTGAAAATTTATTCATGGCGGACAGTTCACGTTTTATACTGCCAAGGGCTTCGGTTTTCAGATGATGGTAAATTGCTTTTTTTACTTCTTCCCGAATATCTGGTTGCCGGATTCCTCTGAAATTTAGTGTCTTATGGTTGACAATCGGATTTGTCCGCAGGATAAGCGGAAGCCTTTCCAGATGCCAGATATCCTTTGCCAGCTCATTGGTTTCTGATCGGTCCAGTGTAAATTCCAGAAGGCTTTCAAAATACCGGATCAGGGCAGCTTTTTCCACCGATTCAGTCTGAATGTTCGTCACTTTATGCTTCGTCAAAGCCCTACCGTTTTGTATCATCCACATTTTCAACTGCTTTATCCAGAAGTCTTTTTCTCTGTCAAGCAGGCTGTTTTCCTGATGGGACGACTTCTGAAAAAATTCACATAAGCTGTTAAAATAATGCCTTTCCCTTTTTATGGTCAGGATGGATACCTGCGTTCCACGGTAGTAAATGTATTCGACAAATTCTGTCTGAAGCTGGTTTCCCGGCAGTTTATCCAGATCAAAATATTGTTCCTTATTCAGCTTTTCCTTTTGCTCATCGGTAGCCAGCTTATAACATTCCAGTTGTTGGAATTTCAGTTTATTATCCATGCTTCTCTCCTTTCTGCATACAGGCAAGCAGGCTGTTTTCCTCTTCCTCAAAGTATGCGTCATTTTCTTTAGCAATTTTTCTTGGCATATAATCTATATACTGCATGGTCATTTCCTCAAACGTATGTCCCAGATAGTCCCGGATGCTTTGGATTGATACGCCATGCTCATAAAAATTGGTTGCTACGGTATGTCGGTAATCATGAGACTTAAAAATATATTCTCTATTCTGTATGCCTATCTGGGAGCAGTATTTTTTCATCTGCCCCATGAAGGTGCTTTTGGAAAATGCTCCACCTTTCCGATTCCGAAAAATGTATGCTTCTTTTTCGGTAGGGTGCTTTTTCAGATAAACCTGCATCAGACGATACAATGTTACCGGAATGGGAACCCTTTTATAATTTTTCATTTTCACCTGGTAGACCTTCATCCAGCAGTCACCATTCTGGATATAATACGCATCCCCTTTTAAGGTGCAGACCTCACTGATCCGGAGTCCCACACACCAGAGATGTAAAAACATCATTCTCAGGTGTTCAGGAAACTGTGAGAGGTTTTGGATAATTTCCATATACACATCCTCTTCCACACTTCTGTCATGGTGGACTGGGATCTGTTTTTCCAAGTAATACGATGCATAAAACGGAACCTTTTTTATATACCCCTTTACTTCCAGAAATTTCATAAAAAACTGTATTCCCGAAACATTGGTATTAAATGTCTTTGCTCCCATAGCACCATTCTGCAAATTCTTTAAATATACATCAATCAGGCTGGCATCACACTTGGTAACTTCCAGTTCGCTGATCTCCTGCAAAAAATTTCGAATGGTTCGGAATCTTTCGTACACCGTACTGAGCGCCAGTTCTCCGATTCCAATTTCGTACTTCATATATTCCTGAAGCAGCAATCGATTCTTGGGCTGTAAAACTTCCTGAAATGATATTTTTTCTATACTGTCACTCTGGTTTATTCTTTCTTTGGCAATACGAAACCGCTCTAAATACCAGATGGTAGCATCCCATCTTGTTTCATCAGTTTCTATAAAAATCACTTTACGGGCAGTTTCCACAATGCTCTTCAGTCGTTTTCGCCGTTGCTCTTTCTCGACTTTCTGCTTCAGGTAGTCCTGAAATGCTGTTTCCTGTTCCAGCTCCAGAAGCTGGATATCTGTAATCTGCTCCCGGATGCAAAATTCGTAAAAAAGCTGTAGCCCGGTCAGTTTATATTCCCTCAGTCTGGAAATTTCATAATTCTCCAGAATATATTCCAGCACGGTAAAAATCTGACGTTTCAGTTTCTCACTGGCTGCCGCTTTAAAATTCCAGACCATGTTGCTCCGACACCGTACCGTTTCCACACTCTTTACGATTACAGGATCTGAGTGGTATGGAACAAAAAGTATTTCATTTTTATATTTCCATTCACATTCCCTCTGTCCAGCCGGAGTTTTCATCCGTTCCCGGATGTACGCCTGCCGTATCCGGTCGAACGTTCCGGTATATCGGTAAATGTAATTTCGCTTTATCAGCGGTGTTATGTATAATTCAAATTTCATTCGCAGTTCATAATCTATTTCCGAAAGATGTTCTACCATCTCATCTGCCAGAAACAGCAGAATCTGTTCTGTAATGGAACTTCCTGCTTCCTCTTTTGCAAACTCCCGGATTTCTTTTCGTAGCTGCTCAATCCGCCTGCTCCGTTCTTGTTCTGCCTCTATAAAAGACTGTAAAAACGCAGGCATAAAAACCACCTCCTATAGCAATTCCTCAATCCCATACAGGGAGGAGTGTTTCTCGTAGAATTCCTGGCTGGCATCCAGCAGTTCATCATCCACAATGTCCAGATAATTGATGGTTGTCTGGATGTGGCGGTGTCCATAGGCCAGCTGTATCAGTTCCAGCGACCATCCTGCTTTTCTCCGCTCATTTCCAAAGTAATGCCGGAGCATATGAGGCGTGATCTTAATCCCTGTTTTCTTATCCATTCTTTTTAGCATGGAGTATACTGCTTCCACGTTCATTGGTTTTCCGATATTATCCCCGGAAATATTCACAAACAGGCTTGTCTGGTGCTGAAGTAGTTTTCGGTACTCTGCGATATACAGATTTAAAAAGCCGAAGGTATCTTTGCTGATCTTCGCACTTCGGTATTCTGCATTCTTTGCTCTCGCTCCATTTTCATTGTCCTCACGGAAATATACCCGGATTATGTGGTTCTGATAATCAATGTCCTTACTGTAATCAATTCCTAAGATCTCACCGATTCGGTAGCCTGTCTCTGCCAGAAGCAGCATGAGAAGCCGATCTCTTATATTGGTACACGCTTTCAAGATTTCCACAATTTCATCTTTCTTTGCTGCTCTCGCCTTATGCTCTTCCTCTTTTAAATAGCCTTTGAAACTCTTTGATCGTATGCTTTTCTTTACGCCTACTGCATCCACGGCTACAAAATAATTATAGGACAGGACTTTCAGCTCCCCGAACTGCTGGTACTCTTCTTCTATAAAAAGATAGAACCTGAACACATCTCTTAAGTATGCGTTGCAGGTTCCATTGTTTGGAGATCTGTGATTTTTATCTCTGGTATGCTTCCCGGCTTTCAGCCAGTATAAAAATTCCACAAAGTGATTTGTCTGTTCAACATAAGGCATTTGATATACGTCTGTCAATTCCTTTTTCTTTTCATGGATGTATTCCAGATAGTACAGGATTGCAAGTGCGGAGCGCCGCACCGTATTCGGTGAACATTTACTCCGTATCTTGTGCATCAGATATTTGGTTGGAAGCAGGACGATATCCAGTGTTTCCACATCTCTGATAAAGAAATAAACGGTGGAACCCTCTCTTTCTTTTTCCAGTTCATATCGTCTCATTCCTGCTCACTTCCTTTCCTCTAACGCTATACACAGTATACCCAACTCATGCCGATAAAGCTATCACAAATACCACCAATTCGTTCAAAACCGCTCCTGAAATACCACTAAACTTTTTGTCTTATTTTCTGTCCAGATCTGGGCAGAACCAACAACACCACGGATGTTATCAGCTGTAGTAACGCTCCACTTTCCGGCTTCGGATAAAGTCCTCTACTTCATCGATTTTTTCTGCCATCTGGCACTTTGGCAGGGCGTCCAGAACATCTCCCCGGTACTTTCCTTTCTTTGCCGCTCGGTGGTCTAAAATGGACACTACACAGGTGTCCTGCTCCGTCCGGATCGCCCGTCCGAATCCCTGGCGCAGTTTCTTCTGCATATCTGGAACAACAACATTTTGAATGTAGGATTCCAGTGATCGGTATTGTTCCCTTTGTGCTTCATGGATGGGATCCGGTACAGCAAACGGCAATTTTACAATGATCAGGGACGATACCATATCCCCCGGAAAATCCACACCTTCCCAACAGGAGCCGGCTGCAAACAGAACGGCATTTTCCATCTTCTTAAACCGTGCGATTTCTTCCTGTGAGTTTCTCCATACCTGCACCATCGGGAACGGGATCTGATCCCGCAGGAGCTGCTGCACATTTCCCATCAGGGTATAAGATGTAAACAGTACCAGTGTATGCCCAAAAGTAGAACACACCAGATCACGGATCTGGCCTGCAAGTTGCTCGGCCTCTTCCCGGCTTCCCTTGAGCGTCGCTTTTAAATTCTCAGGAATATAAAGCAGACAGTTCTCTCTGTAACAAAATGGGGATTCTGCTACACACTCCCGGACTCTGCTTTTCTTTTCCAGCCCGGTCATCTGTCTGGTCCTTACAAACCCATTTCCGGCTTTTAAAGTTCCACTGGTGAGAATCGAGGGAAATCCCCTGTCCCATAAGGAATCATGGAGAAACCTTGGAATCTCTCTGCTAACAGCCATAAACACAGGATCTCCCCTGCCGTCTGGCTGAAGAAATAAAACGTATCTGGTATCCTTCTTCAGAAACCAGCCGAACAGCTCTTCCATCTCTTCCAGCCGCCGGAAGATCCAGTAAGGGACATTTCCAGCAAGTCTTTTAAGCATAAGACTGAGATTCCCCCTTACCTGCTCCAGAGAAGATCGGCACTTTGCCGGAAAATAGAAATTTTCTTTTCCAGCTATGTCATCTCCCATCCCGGCCTGATCCTTACGGATTTCCATTGAAAGTGTATTAAACCAATCCTGTAGTCTCTTACCTTCCGAACTTTTATGCTCCCTGTTTAAGAAATGCGAGATTTCCTGCACATCCTCTCTTCCAATACTTCTCCCATACATCTGGCTGGCAGCTTCTGGGAGCTTATGTGCTTCATCTACTACCAATGCTCTGTAATCTGCCAGCAGAGGCCGGTATTCATTCATCCGGTGCATGGCGTCTGCCAGAAGATAATTGTGATTGCATATCTGTATAAAAACTTCCTCTTTTTTGGAAACATCCAAATATTTCTGATAACGGCATCCTGCTTTCCCCGGACACTCCCTGGAGCAGAATTTCGGTACGCACACCAGCCTGCGGTCAAAACCGCTCAGGTTATGTACGGAATCTAAATCAAAGTTATGCCGGAGGGACTTCAATGCCTCCATCTGTGCCTGATTTTTATTCTTATCCCGGACTGCCTCCAGTCTTTGGGCCAGCCTGTAATCGCACACAAAATGTTCCTTTCCCTTGCGGACAACTGCCTTTAATTCTCCCTGAAGCAGATCTGCTTTTAACAGTACATCCGATAAAAAAGGAACATATTCCTCTATGATAGCTTTCTGTAGGGCAATGCTGGAAGTGGATACCACCACAGGCCGCCTGTCACATCCCGAATAACCGGAATGCAGTACACTATATTTCCGCATCAGGATGCAGGCAGTCAGATAGGCATAGGTTTTTCCAATGCCCACTCCTGCATCACAGAGCGTGATCTCATTTTTCATAAGGGCATCCAGCATTTCATGGCAGAGACGGATCTGTTCTTCTCTTACGTGAAGCCCGGCTTCCGGTAGAAGCTCCCGAAAGATCTGTTCCACTTCGCCATGTGCCCTTTTCTGATATTCATTTTTATAACACATTACTTCTCCTTGCCAGAAAGCTTATCTTACCGTACCCTTACGGACGAGTCTGGTCGCTTCCGGTGTATTCTGTCCCTGTTCCTGCATTTTCTTTATGGCAGCATTCCCTCTTGCCATCATCCTTCGGATATCCGTCCGGGAAACATTCCATGTCCTTACTTTCTGAGGAGCTTTCCTTACCTGCTCGGACAAATGGCATTCACAGAGTTTCGGATATACCACCATTGCTTCCGGTAATTCCAGCGGATACTCGATCATGGGATGGTACACAATATCCCGGATCACCTGCTCATAACATTCCATCTGCATTCTTGCCGTACTGTCCTGATAGATATTTTTCCCTTTCATGGCACTGTAGACCTGCGATGAGATGTATCCCAACGCTTCAAAACTACAGTACCCATACGGAGTCACGCCGGAAAGGGAATCCGGATCTTTTAAGGCATTCAGATAAACTTCTTTTCCCTGGGCGATCAGCCACATCCGAAAATCGGAAAAACTGTCATCACTGCACCCTGCTTCCATCATAATACCTGCCGCTGTCCATAAGCCGTACTTATAAGCCGCATCCCGGTAACTGTAAACAAGATTGTGGAATTGCAGGACATCTTCCGGTGTCATATAGAAAAGCTGCTGTTTAATCCATACTGCTGAAGCATCCAGATCAGTACCACAGACTTCCTTTGCCTTTTCAATCAGATTCCAGAATTGATCCTTGCTCATTCCACTTCTTTTTGTTTCTTGCATCTTTTCTCTCCCCTTGATGTGACGTTAATACCACAGGAATGCGGCTGTAGTTTCCCACAGCCGCATGGTATCTGATATCAACGACACACTTCTTCATTGATTTCTGTTATTTTATCTTGTTGTTCCGCATTTAACCTCGCACCCCCGGAACCATCCCTGCTTTTCTTCTGGGAAAGGGGACACTACAGGCGGGCGGCTGGCCTGCCGCCTCTCACAGATGTCCTGAGGGTCTTTCTGATTACAACCCGGAGTCCATCTTCCGCTCTTTGGCTGGTAACGTGTATCATTATCCCCCGTCCGTGATCCTGGCGAAAGGCTGCCACCGCCTTATTCACAGCTATGCTTCCTCGCTCCAAGTCTAAGAATCTTTACCCTATACTTAATCATGGCGCTCATGCTGTCACGCTTCTACGGTTGGGAACGTACCTGTAGTGCCGATATTCACTTGCCAAAGAACAGCCGAGGGATGTCCCTCTGCTTACTAGCCGATGGCAGTGTATATTTTTATTCATCCTACAGAAAAATTTTTTTATCTTGCATCCCCGGATCTTTTTTTCTTCTTTGCCGGATGCTTCTGCTGTGCATCGTTCTTCTGGCTTTTCTTCTGTTCTTTTTGTTCCTGCGGCGGCATCTTCATCACATGGAGTTCTCCGTTAAACAGAGTAAAAATTTCCGGTGACTGATATTTTTCTTTAAACTTTTCAATCTGCTCCGGTGTCAGCGAAGTAAAATCATCTTCTGTCAGCCCTACCACAAGGAAAGTTCCGGCTATGGCATCATAAATCTGTCCGTGGTCATCATATAACGCCCGATTCAGTGGCAATCCCTCAAATTTTCCATTACCGTTTAAAAGGATTCCAACTTCATCTTCAAACGGATAGGTCATTTCAATGTCACCGCCTACTGCCTGCTGCAGATTCTCCAGCTCATTCGGGATGCTTTTGACATAAGGTGCTTTCATCGGCTCAACTACCAGTACCGTCATCATTTCTTCCTGCATTTCGGACACTTCTTTCTCATCCATCGTATCAATCCTCCTGTCTGTTCGTTCTAATAGTCAGCCGATGAGAACCTTTTGTTTTATTCAAATTTCATGGACTTTTTGATCTTTTCCCTTAATCTCCGCAGTCTTGTATAAACCGTCTGCTCCGGCAGTTCCATGTGATGACTGATCTCTTTTGGTGCATATCCCATCATCTTCAGGACAATCATCTGAAGAGTTTTCTTATCAGTTGATAACAGGATCTGAAGCAGTTCTTCGTTCTCCACGGTATCCAGCAGAGCTTCCACGCTCTCCGGCTGGGATTCTTTCGTTTCTTTTTCTTCCAGGAGCAGTTCCATACAGTCCAGAAGCGAGGTCTGGTGTTCCCGGAATCTCCGCTCTGCATTGAAATCGTCCCAGTCATACTCCCGAAGCTTCTGGATCGTCTCTTCATCCACGCCCTGTTCACGCAGGATCTTCTCTTCCTCTGCTTTCCACTGGTTCCATCTATATTCTTCTTTTGCTTTATTGTAAGCCACTTATGTTTTCCTCCGATCTGAATTTTTGCGAAATCAAATCGGAGTGTGGCGGTGCTCTGGTCCGTTCTTCCTGTCTACAGGAATGTCCGGCATTTCTGCTGTCTCCCTGCAAACACGGATCTCCTTTGTAATCATATCTTTACAAAGGCACAGTGTATCGGATGCACCTGTCAGTTAACGGTCAGAAAACTGTCAATTGACGGTCAGTTTTTATCACCTTCTTTCCAGAATAAGTAAAATAAGACGAACAATCTTTTTACGGATCATTCGCCTTACTGTTGTTCGTTTTCTTTATTCAATTCAAATTTGTAACCTATATCCCTGACACTGACGATACAATTCCCAGCACCATCTTCAACAACATTCAGCTTTTTTCTCAGTCGCTTTACCAGACACCAGATGATATTTTTAATATCACCAACAGGATAATCTTTCCAGACAAGCTGGTAAATCTGTTCAAACGTGTATACTCTCATCGGTGTCGCCGCTAATAAGTATAAAAAATTATATTCTTGTCGTGTTAAATGTAACGCTACATCATTCCAAAATACTTTATGTTTCTTATGATCCATTACAAGTTTTCCCTTATTAATCATCGTTTCGGATTGCTTTTGAGTTATTTTTTGTTTATTGTTTCGTCGTGCCAATGAAAAAATCTGCAGATCTACTTCTTCTATAGTGCTATTTATATCCATTACACAATCTGCACCAGCGTATATTAATTCTTTTTTCCATGACATACACAATAAAGAAGATGCATCCGTCAAAATAATAATTGGTATCTGCGTTATCTTTCTAATAGCAGATATAATATTACTTATGTTCTCTTTATAAACGATTACTCCTATTACAAGCATATCATAAGAAAATAAACTCAAATTATGCAGTAAAATTTGTAGATTTTCTGCATAATCTGAGTTTATCTCATTGAATAGTTTTCGATATGATTGATTGTCAAAATATGCTAATATCTTGTATTTTGTGTCTTTCATATTTAATCTATTTTAGCAAAGCAACATTTTCTACTTCTTCACAGGAAAATCATCAAATGTATTGTCAATTTTTTGTGAAGCAATCTCTCTCATCGCATGCTCTTTCAGTTTTTGAAAACTTTCATCACTGACTGCATGTTCCATGCGACAAGCATCAACTTCTGCAATTTGTGGATTAACTCCAACGGATATAAGTTGATGAGTAAAAAAACAATGGCGTTCGTAAATTTTTTCAGCCACATCCCAGCCAAGGTCGGTCAGGTGTATATAATGGTTTTCGTCTGTTGTCAAAAAGCCACCCTCTCGTAAAGTTCCTACTGCGTAACATACGCTGGGTTTTGAAACTTCCATGTACCGGGCAACATCCACAGAGCGCACCATACCGAGCTTCTTTTGGAGTATAAGCACGGCCTCCAAATAATCCTCTCCGGCAGTATGAAGTTTCATAGGCAGCTCCTTTCGCCATTAAGCAAGACTCCATCCAGCCGCACTCTTTCGGATATTGACAAAATCCTGATAGATACCGGGCTGTTTCAAAAGTTCCTCATGGTTTCCTTGCTGTGCAATCTGGCCGTTGTCTATAACTAAAATCTGATCAGCAGTTTGGATCGTATTCAGACGATGAGCAATTACAAGCAGGGTCTTTCCCTTCACCAATTCGGAAATAGCTTCCTGAATATAGCTTTCATTGTCTGTATCCACACTTGCGGTAGCTTCGTCCAAAATGACGATAGGCGCGTCTTTCAGGATACAGCGGGCAATCGAAATGCGCTGCTTTTCGCCCCCAGAGAGTGTCGCACCGCCTTCGCCAACCACCGTTTTGAACCCATCAGGCAGAGCCATAATGAAATCATAGCAGCGGGCTTTTCTGGCAGCCTCATAAACTTCTTCTTCCGTAGCATCCGGTTTTCCCATACTGATATTGTTGTAAATGGTGTCCTGAAACAGATACACACGCTGGAATACCATGCTGATCTGATCCATCAATTCCGACAGAGGTACATTGCGAATATCCACGCCCCTTATCGTCACATTGCCAGATTTTACATCCCAAAGTCGCGCCAGCAAGTTTGCAATGGTGGACTTACCACTACCGGATGGCCCAACCAGTGCTGTCATAGAATTTTTCTTCATGGCAAAACTGATATGATGCAGAACCTCTTTGTCCTGATAAGCAAATGTAACATCGTTGAACTGGACTTCTGGCTGTCCTGGCTGTGCCTGAGCTGGAATATGCTGCTTGCCATTGTCGGAAAGTTCTGGTTCGTCCAGTACCGCTTCAATGCGATCAAGGGCAGCGTTCATAACGGTCAGTCTGGATGCTTCTCCATAGAGAGCCTTCAACGGGCCAAAAAGATCAAATACAAACAGCAGAACACCCAACACATAAGCCAAAGAAAGCACACCGCTCTGTTCCAACACAATAGACAGACCGAAAATTGCCGCAATACCAATACCATAAAGGATATTCAGCCCCATTGTCCACGGGGTCATTTTCTGTTCAAAGTCAAGCGATGTATTTCTGGAACGCTTGAAATTGCCGGACAGTTCTTCGGATTTTTCTCCAAGCAGGTTATAGCTCTTAATAACACCAATGCCCTCCACAAAAGACAGCACCGCATCGGTCAGCCGTTCGCTCTGCTCCTGACGGCCTGCTGCTTCTCGCAGGGAAACTTTGTTCATCCCCTTAGATACCAGCCATGCCAAAATAGTAACTATCAAGGCAATCAAGCCAAGCTGCCAATTCAGATAAAACATGAACGCCAGCAAAACCAACGAGGATAGCAGATAGCTCATCATGTTTCCCAGCGTACTCATAGCAACTTCTTCAATGAACACCATGTCGGTACTGAGGACTGAACTGATCTTGCCAATATTGCCGGAAGTGAAGTATCCCATTGGAAGTTTCCTCAGATGGCCGCCCAATTCGATACGCTTGTCGGCAAACATCAAATATCCCGCTGCACTTTGCAGGCTGTCACTAAGATAGTGGACGAACATCTGAACCAGCACAATAGCGACAAGGCCAAGTCCCACATAAAGACAAGTCTGCCCGGTAATTGTCTTATTTGCAAATCCACTCAAAACCACAAAGGCCAGAAAAATCGGCATTTTGGACAGAATGGATTCCAGAAACGCACAAACAAATGCGCCCTGAATACGGCTCTTATAATGGTCGGAAAGTTTCAATATTCTTGAAAACAAAGCAAACATTTATTTCCCCTCCTTTGCAGTATGTACTTTCCACTCGGCGCTGTCCTGTGCCGCTTTCCACAACTTTTGATATTCTGGGCAGGACTGGATCAGCTCCTGATGTTTGCCCGTTGCAACCAGCTTTCCGTGATCCATAACACAAATCTGATCTGCGTTCATAATGGCTGGTAATTTGTGCGCGATAACCACAAGGGTCTTACCTTTTACAAGCTCTGCAATGGCAGCTTCCATCTTTTCCTCATTTTCGGGATCGGCATAGGCAGTTGCCTCGTCAAGCACCACAATAGGAGCATCTTTTAAGATTGCCCTTGCCAGAGAAATACGCTGGCGCTGACCGCCGGAGAGCATTTTTCCTGCATCACCAGCCATCGAATGAATACCCTGCGGAAGTTTCTCAAGGAACTCCATACACTGAGCTTTCTTTGCAGCCTCCACCACTTCTTCATCCGTTGCGTTCAGCCGACCAAGCCGAATGTTTTCGAGCAGAGAGGTGTTGAACAGGTATTGATCCTGCGCCACATAGGAAATACGGCTGTTGAGTGCTTCAAGGCTCATATCGCATAATTTCTGCCCACCGATGGAAATACTGCCTTTCTGTGGGTCATAATAGTGAATCAGCAGTTTCGCTAATGTACTCTTGCCGGAGCCAGATTCACCAACAAGGGCTGTTTTCTGTCCAGCTTTTGCCGTAAAGGAAATGTCATGGAGAACTTCATCCTCAATTACAACAGGCTTTCCATCCGGGCCGGGCTGTGTGGTCTGATAAGCGAAAGAAACATGGTCATAAGTAATGGTGTCATCTTTCCCGTAGAACGCATCTTCTGTCTGCTGGAGCTCTGGCGCATCCAACACCTGCTCCAATGCAGAAATTTTATAGTTGAGCTGGGGCATGGTAGGCAGGAAACCGAGAGATTTCAGCAGTGGCATACCAATACTTAAAGAAAGACACAGTACCAAGATCAAATTAGGCAGAGTAGACCAGCCAGAGAGAACGAACCATGCGCCAACAGGCAAAGTCAAAATAATGGTGCATGGAAGCAGACTGCTGTAAATTGCCATCCACGGCCACGCCGCCTTGTACCACGCCAGAGTATAGTCCCGATAATCTGATACATCTTTGCGGAACCGCTCATAGGAATCTGCGTCCTTATTGAATACCTTGACAACTTCCATACCGTTAATGTACTCAATAATGGTATTGTTCATCTTCTGTCCGGCCATGTAGTAAGGCCCCATTTTCTTCATGCCGACGGAATACATCGTCATCATGGCAATCAGACTGATCGGAATAGATGCCAGCGACAGAAGCGCCAGTTTCCAATCCACAAAGAACATTGCCACATAAACCGCAATAGGGATCATCAGATTTGCAATTCCCTCCGGCATGGAGTGAGCCAGTAAAACTTCCAGACTGTCTACATCATCCACGAACAGCTTTTTGACTGTGCCGGTGCCTTTATCCTGAATGACACCGAGGGGCAGCTTTTCAAACCGTTTTTGAAGTGCCGTTCGCAGACGGAGCAGCGTGTCATAAGCGGCTTTGTGAGAAAGATTCAGTCCCCAGCCATAGAAAAGGGCTTGCAGCACCAGACACGCCAAGACAAGAGCCACGCGCGAAATGATAAAGGATGCTCCAATAGATTCACCCATGACCAGCGGCGCTATCACCTGATAAGCCAACACAAAGGGCAGGACACCCATCAGGACGCTGACCAGCACGATGGCCGTTGCTGCATAAAGCCCCTTCTTATGAGGTCCTGCATACTCAAATACTTTTTGAAACATAATTCCAACCTCCTTATCAGTTAAAATATTTTTCGGACAGCGTTTTCAAAATTTCTGGTGAAAGCCTTTGATTTTGAATATCCCCGTCATCATCCAACTGAACCACCTCCGTACAGGTACGAACAATAAATTCAAAATCGTGTGACACCACAAACACGATCACACCAGAGCTTGAAAGTTGTTCGATCAGTTTGCTGACACGCACCATAGAATCGTAGTCCAAACCACTGGTAGGCTCGTCAAAGTAGATCACTGGGCTGCCCTTTACGATTGCCGCACCGATAGTAACCCTCTGCTTTTGACCACCTGAAAGGGATGCCGGATGCCGTTCACGGTAATCTGACAGTTCCAGTGCTTTCAGCGTTTCATCCACTTTTTCTTTGCAATCATCCTTCATACCAAGGGATAGTTCTTCCTCCACACTGCTGGCAAAAAGCTGATAATCCGTATCTTGCATGACAAGATAGGAAAGTGCCCGCCGCTGGCGTGGTGTAAGTTTTTTACCGTCAAAGCAGACCTCGCCACGCTGCTGCTTTAGCAGACCCGTTAGAATAGATAAGAGGGTTGTTTTTCCGGCTCCGTTATGGCCCAGAATACCGATCACATCTCCTGCATGAACTTCAAAGCTGACATTGTGGAAAATATCCGGCCCTTTCTTGTAGGCAAAACTTAAATTGTGAACTTCCAGCCGATGTGTCTCGTCCTTTGTATGTGGCTTTTCCTGATAATGTTCTGCATCGCGTTCCGGGTATGCTGTCCGCAGACCATAAGAAATTCGTGTTTCTTCGGGCAAAGAGCAAAACTGTTCCCCTGTGAACTCATGCTCAATTTTTCCGTTCTGAATCAAAAAGGCTCTATCAATCAGATCGCGCAAATAATAAAAACGATGCTCTACCACAAAAATTGTGTATCCAGCGTGTTTCAGTTTTCCCATAATTTCTGCCAACCGTTTGGTAGCGGCATAGTCCAGATTGGCCGATGGTTCATCAAAAATATATACTTTTGGCCCCAGCGCATAGACAGAACCGATTGCGATCTGTTGCTTCTCCCCGCTGGATAAAGCAAAGATACTTCTGTTTAAGTAATCTACCAATTCCAACTCTTTCGCCGCTTTTGCAATACGGTCAATCGTTTCCTCGCGTGGCAGTCCGAGATTTTCGCAGCCGAAAGCCAATTCCCGCGTGGTATCCGTCATAAAGAACTGAGAGCGTGGATCTTGGAATACCGTTCCAACCTGTCCTGCCAATTCAGACGGCTTCATTTCCAGCAGCGAATGGCCATCCATGAGCAGATCGCCTTGGATTTCTCCGGGATAAAAGTGCGGAATCAGACCATTGAGTGAACGGATCAGGGTTGTTTTGCCGCAGCCACTTCGCCCAGTCAAAAGAATAAATTCTCCTGTCTGTACGGTCATATCAATGCCACGGAGGGTAAAGTCTTTGCTTTCTTCATAACGAAAGCTAAAATTCTGAAATGAGATCATCGTCACACCCTCCATAAAATGATTTCCCCGATTTTAGTCTGGTCAATAAACAGCAACCCGACCAAAAAGAGGATACCCAACAGTGATACCACAATTTCCCGCCACGAAAAACGGATTGGCCGCAGCGCGTATCGTTTGCACTCCAACTCCAGACCGCGTGTTGTGCCGGATGCTGCCAGTTCATCAGTGACTTTCAAGCACCGCATCAGCAGAGGTATCAAAATGTATTCTATGGTTGCTAACGGATGGGATACCCGTTTCCACACGGTATCACTGATACCGCGAATATCCATTGTGCTTCGGATTTGTCGGTATTCAATCCGTAAAGTAGGGATATATCGGAACATAACAACAAGGGGGATTGTAACTGCCTGGGGCAGCCGCATCCGTTGAAGTGCCACCATTAAGTCATCCATGTATGTAGTTCGCAATATCCAAAGTCCCATCATCATGATAGGGATCAATTTTAAGACCGTCACGCCGAACACACTCATAATCACACTTAAAACCGGAACTTGAACATAACGGAGCAGAGCATTGAGATAAGCAACAACAATATATGTCACTATCATTTTAGCAGCCCATTTTCCACCGTTACCCAAGGCAATAAACAGCCCATACACCAGCATGAGCGCGAGACTGACAACTTCTCCGGCCAGAAAATAACTGACAAAACCAATGCAGACCAAAAGAAGTATCTTGCAGCGTGGGTCGAGGAGCGCAGAGCCATGTAGAGGCTGACGCTCAATTATTTGTTTAATTTGTGCTTCTTCCATTCAAATGTCTCCCTATAAAAATCAAAGCGCGGGACTGTTCTCAGCCCCACGCTCTGAAGTCAGGCAGCCCGCTGGCCTGTATTACCAGATAAAGTTTCAGGGGGCTGATCCTGTTATTTTACTGAAACAAGTCCAGCTTTGATAAAGTGTTTTTTCAATGCTTTCTGACCGATAAAGCCACCAATCAGACCGCCCACCAATCCTGCAGCGACAATGACTACCAGCATGGGAACGGAAGTAATGCTCAACATCCCCTGAATGTACTCCGGGGCAATATTGTTTTTCTCCATTGCTCCGACAAATGCGCTTTGAAGAAATTTGATAGGGCAGATAGCACTAAAAGCAAAAATAGCACTGAACAGCGCATAGGCTGCCATCATGGACTTCATTGTAATTTCATTCCGGCTCATAACCAGGAAATCGCAGATGACACCGCCAATTATCAAACCGATAGGAATGAACCAGAAAGCACCCACCAGCAGAAACAGGATAGCCTGAATTGCGGCGCAAATGGTAAACACGCCTTTCTTCGGTACCTTAGCCAGTAGAAGCATCATAACGATACCATTCGGGATTGCAACAACGGATGGGTAAAATACATTTGTTACTGGGCCAGCCACGCTCATAATGGTGCTGATAATCATGCAAATAATCCACATGAGGGCCGTTAAAACACCGATGAGAATAAAATCTTTCGCATTTAACTTTTGTTTCATAATACTTATTCCTCCTCCCTTTATTTGGAAAATAAAAAATGCGATGTAGTTAATCTTCTCTAACCACATCGCAAATTGTACCAATTTTCGTCGTTACATCCAACCCAAACTCGATTTCATTCTACCCAAAATCGGTATTTTTAGGTTTAGCCAATCGTATTTTCATCTTTATAATTCTTGGGTATTACCCCATATTTCTTTTTGAATGCAGCCGCAAAGTTGCTTGGTTTTGAATATCCAACCAGCATCGCGATCTGACTTACGTTCAAGTCACTTTCCAAAAGAAGCCCCGCAGCCTTTTCCAGTCTTTGATCTATAATATATGCGTGAACCGATGTTCCAAATAAAGAATTAAATCCTTTCGTCAGTTTAGAAACACTGATATTTACCTTTTTCGCCAATTCCTCACAGCTTGGTGCAAAAGCAAGCTGACTGTCAATAATCCTTTTTGCTTCGGTAATCGAATCCCTGTCACTTTTGGAAATGCTAATATGATTCGATGAAAGAATACTGAGTTCCAATACTTCACTTAAATATACAGACAGCAATTCAAAAACTTTACTTTCCAAGAATAGATACCCTAAACCACCTCGGTATTGCGTAAAATCTTTTACCTCCGCAAAAATGTGCTCCATATACGGGGTAACGCTCACTTTTGAAATCCCTGTCAGTAATTTCTTTTCATAAGCGTTTATTTCACTATCTTCAAAGTAGTCATTCAAAATTTTGTGAAAATATGGCATGGGAATTTTTATATTCTTAAAAAGGAAATCTTTCTTCCCAGAATAACACAAATATTCCATTTTACCATGTCCCCGATAAATGCAGGATTCGCCTTTCTGGATGCTGACACTTTGACGTGCATCTGCAATATTCCACGATACGCCATCATTGAAGCAGAATAAAAGTTGAATATAATCTTCGCAGCTTACACCCTGCACATTCATATCTGAAAAATAGTTCATTTTCCAGTCTGATACAACAGCTCCTTGCTTTGTAACAACTTGCGAAATCTGACCTGTTCCCATATCAGCCGGAATATCTATTGTCACTGTCTGTGGAGAGTTGGAGAGCAGATCATGATACAGCTTCGTCATATATTGGTTTGTCATCGTGCGCCCTCCTTTTCTAGTTAGTTGAAGCTAATCACATAATACTTTATATTTGTTTTTTAGTCAAGGTAATCTAAACTATTGACTACTCTCTAAGAGTCAACATATTAATTTTCAAAGTATGCCGTATCCCATGATCGTTCCGTTATTGATATCATAGCTTCTCTTGTTCACGGCATCACTGGAGTTTCCCTCTACCGTATATACGGTACTTCCCTCAGTTTTCTCCACGATTCCCACATGGTCTGAGGTTCCGTCCCCGTTCCAGTCAAAGAAGATCAGGGTTCCGGGTGCTGGCGAGTATCCTCTGCTCTTCCATTTCCCCTTGCTCTGGAACCATGCGATTCCGTCATCGCACAGGGAGAACTTCGGCATCTTGCCGCTCTCGATCAGTCCTGCCTGATCCCCACACCAGCTGGCAAAGCAGGCACACCACGCCACATGGTTGTCAAATCCATACCATGACCAGAACTTCTGGCCTCCTTCATTTCCAAGCTGGGTAAGTGCCACGGATACGATCTGGCCGTTGCCTCCAAACAAGCCGGCAAACAATCCGCCGCTGGAATAATACCGCAGAACGTGAGGGACGTATTCTGGATCACCATAGGCACTCCAGCCATGCGAAGCAGCCTGCTCATTGGAAAACTGCAGGGCATTTTCTGCACTGTAGCCGCCATATTTCTGAATCGCCCACGTTATGTACCCGTTTCCGTAGTTATACCCTTGCAGGGACAGCTTCAGCTTGTCCATGTCCTGTGGGCTGGTGCATCCGGCTTCTCTTAGGCAGTCCGCATAATACTGGATTCCTACCTGTATGGAGTAGTCCGCATCCTGGATGGCATTCGGGCTGTTGGAATACCGGGTGTTGTATGGGCACTCACTGCTCTGCATGGGATCGGTCCCCCGGCCGCCAGATTCCTGCATCATGATTGCCTGTATCACGGAAACGTATTCGGGGATTCCATACTGGTTGGCGTATTTCTGGATGGCTGCCGTATAGGAAAGTACTTCCTGGCTGAGTGCTTCGTTGCTCTCTGAGCTTCCAGAGAATGCCGCACCGCCAATGATCCCGACCATGATAACCAGAAGCAGAACCATGACCGCTCCGGCCGCTCCCAGTGCAGCTATCATGGACTGCACGGTTTTCGCTGCCACTTCCACGGCGGCCCTAGCTGCCTTGAATGTATTCTCCCCTGCCCTTGCCGTTTTCTGTATCCGACGGATTCCATCAGAAGTCTGCAAAGCTGCTTTCTTCGCCGCCTGTTTCGCTGCCCTTCGTTCCATCTGCTTCTGCATCCGGGTTGTCAGGGCATTGGAACTGGCTACACGGAGCTTCTGCTCTGGCTGGATGCTAATCTTCGCAGATGGAGGGGCGGTCTTAATAGTACGCCGCTGTATGGTCTTCGGCTCCAACTGTTTCCGTGGCTTTTCCTTGATCCGGATGGTTTCCGGCTGTTTCTGGCGGATGGCATTCTGTCTTGCAGTATCTGCGGCTGCCTTTTTCCGGCTCTGGTCTCGGATGGAGAACTGCTTCGTTCCTGATAGTTCCTGTCCATTCTGGATTCTCGGTGTCTCTCTGGCTACCCGAATCTTCTGTTCTTTTGTTTTGACAGCATCTGAAACCGCCTTTTGCCGCTTGGCTTTCTGGATCTGGACATCTTTGATCTGTGCTTCCTGAGCTTCCCGGCTTTTAATCTTCACGTTCTCAGATGTCTGTTCCCGGTTCTTTTGCTCTGGTGCTTCCCGACTGACCGGATCGGGAGCCTGTGTGTCCCCTGTTCCTCTGGCGGCTTCTTCCTCCGCTTCTTTTCTGCCAGCGGCTCTCAGTTTGATCTTCTCGTAGGAAGTCTGTGCTGCTGTCTTTCCGGCGCTGGTTACAGTTCTGCCAGACTTTCTGGCAGCCCATTCCTCTGCGAATGCGACTTTTCCACTGGCATACTCGGATGGGGACTGTTCCTCCATGTCATTATCCCTGGCATTTGCGATGGTCTGGGACTTTTCCTTGCTCTCCAGTATGGCCGTCCGCATCAGCTCCTTCGGGATTCTGGAGGCAGGATTTTTAGTCTTTGGTTTTGTTGTGACTTCTTTGGTTTTGATATCCTTCATCTCTCACCTCCAGTCCCGGTCTGTACTGCTCTTACGCTTCGCCCGGCTTGGTCGTCATCAGACGGTACAGCTTTGTATTTCTTGGGAACGAATTTTCAAACGGCACCAGATTCCCGGAGCAGCGGATCAGTCCGTGGCCGGCACCCACATTGGTGATGTAGGATAACTGATTGTCCGAGATATTCAGAAGTGCCGCAAGCTCGTCCCGGTCGGTGGTTGCCTGATTCAAAAGGATCAGGAACTCACTGTTTGCCAGCATCAGGCGGGCGGTATCGGATTTCAGAAGTTCCTCTACATTCTGGGTAAGCCCGGTCACAAATCCCGAATACTTACGGATACGCTTGTACAGGCGGTAGAAAAAGTCTGCACTGTATTCATAGCGGAACAGCAGATAAAACTCATCCGCAAAGATCCATGTCGTTTTTCCCTTCTTCCAGTTCTGGATCACACGGTTAAAAATGGAATCCAGTGTGACCAACATTCCAAGTGGCATCAGCTGTTCGCCCAGCTCCCGGATGTCATAATCGATGATACGGCTCTTCGTATTGACATTGGTTTCCTGGGCAAAGGTGTTCAGGCTTCCGTTAATAAACAGTTCCGAAGACAATGCCAGCCCTCTGGCTTCTTCCTCCAGCTGGAGCATGAGCTGTCGGTACAGATCCTTTAGGGTCGGCACCTGCCCTTGGTATCCGCCCCTCATATAATCCCGGTACACGTCTGCGGTGCAGCGGTCGAGAATGGATTTCTCCTTTGCCGAAAGGTTCCCGGCTCCTACGAGCTGCTCAAACAGGGACAGGATGAATTCGGACTTTTCAATCAGAGGGTTACGGTCATTTCCATAGGCGGAGTCCATGTCCAGTGCATTCAGATGGGTATCGGACGTTGCCGAGATCCGGATGACCTCGCCGTTTAAGGCTTCCACTAGTGAAGCAAACTCGGACTCCGGATCGAGGATAAGGATGTCATCTTCCGTGGAAAGGGCAAGGTCTACGATCTCTTCTTTTGCCGAGAAACTTTTTCCAGAACCGCTGACTCCCAGTCGGAAGGAATTTCCATTTAACAGCTTTCTTCGGTCTGCCACCAGCATATTTTTGCTGACTGCATTCTGCCCATAATAAATGCCGCCCGGCTGCATGATCTCCTGTGTATGGAACGGAATCAAGACGGCAGTGGACTCTGTGGTAAGGGTACGCACCGCATCGATCTTCCGCAGACCATACGGCAGGACGGTATTCAGTCCATCGACCTGTTGCCATTTCAGGGTTGCCATCTGGCAGAGGTGTTTTCTTGCAATGGAATACAGGGTTTCCGTATCAGAATCCAGTTGTTTCTTGCTTTCTGCCATATGTACCATTGTCAGGATACCGAACATCATCCTCTGGTCCCTGGTAGTCAAGTCGTCCAGCATCTCCTTGGTTTCTTTTCTCTGAAGCTCCATATCATAGGGAACCACGGCGGAAAAATTATTGTTTGCATTCTGGCGTCTCTGCCAGTTCGTTACGTTGGTCTCTACGCCCAGCAGTCGATTCTGGATCTCACGCACTGCTTCATCTGTTGGTACCGGGATGATGTCAATAGACAGCATCAGATTCCTGCCAAGGCTGCACAGTTCGGAGATCATCTCGTCTTTCACATAGCTGGCGTAATCTTCCATAAAAAGAACTCTGCCGTACTGCTCGCCCAGCTTGAAATGGTCGTTGTGGAACTCCATCGTGTCCGGGCAGATCCAGTCCTTGAAGCTGTGTCCCTTTTTCGCAAAGGCTTTCATGTCAAACGGAAAGCTCTGCGGAACGTCTGCCTTGAAAAAGTCCCGGAAGATCTGGATCCTCTGTTCTGCATCCAGCTCTTCCCCGATGGAGGACAGCTTGGCCAGATGGGTGATGATATCCGTTCCCACACGGGCAAAGTATGTCCTGGCTTCATCGATGTTCTTCTTGTGGACGCTGACGGTCAGATAGCGTTCCTGGTAAATGCTGTTGTTGGTACCGGAGATCTTGGAAAGGAGCATATCGTTATACTCTTTCCGGTACTCGTCCAGTCCATCTCCTTTCATTGGAATCAGCAGGGACTGCTCAAACTCTTCCTTGTTGATCTTACGGTTGTTCAGGGTAATCTTCGCCGTACAGCCGGAATCCAGTGCATTTAAAAGTTCGGAGTAGTCCAGGAACATCTCTGTCTTATCCGCTTTGCTGGCAATGGAATAGTTGATATCCGTAAACCGGAATGTCCGGGAATACTTGCTCTCCACCTGAAAAATACCGTCCGGCCAGATCTTGCGGATCGGGATCGCCTGCTGGACAGACCTCGGTACTTTGAATTTTTCTTTGTCCTGTTTCAGTGTCTGACTCAAGGTTTTAATCAAAGGCATCACCCCTTCCTCCTGGCTTCTTTGGTTTCTTCTGTTTCGTCCGCTTCTTCTCCAGAAGCTCCGCTCCGTTTCCCATCATCTTTTCACCCAGCCGCAGGCTCTCTTCCATGCAGGAAAAGTACAGGTTCTCCGACTTGAATACCAGCCTTTTCGGATACAGCAGTTCAGATTTGATGACTGCCCATGCAAACTGTTCTGCCGTCATGCCGTGGTAACGGAAAAAGCCGCAGGCTGCAAAGGGAGCCGCCCCAAGCACGCACAGCCATCCGGTTACCTGTTCCCCGGCATATTTCCGGGTGAGGAAATAAATACCAAGGGCTGCCAGAATCGCCAGTACCGAAAATAGGCACTGCCGGAAACTTAAGCCCCAGAACATTGACTCCTGATAGTCTCGGATTTCTTTATTCATTTTCACTTCCATGTTGTTTTCTACCTTTCTCTTTGTAATCTCTGTTTTTTCTTTTGTTTCTGTTTTGGTACATCCCTTTGCCGGATGCCATTTCTTTCCATAAATCTTTTTGTTCCTTCCGGATCAAGCTCTGCCAGTTTTTTCAGGTCGAATGCAACCCTCTGGAAAATGCAGTAACCGGAGGATGCGGTATCCGGCTGTATCGTTCCCAGCTTATGCTGCTTTATAAAACGAAGCTTTTCTTTGCTGAAATTGTGGTCGATATAGGCTTCATTGATACCGCCCAGCGGAGCAAAAGGCAGGTTTACCGTAAGGTCTGCAAAGCTTTCCGGGTATCCATCTTCCATATGGTAAAGCCCGATATAGAGATTGTCATCGCTCATGTAACTGTCTACCCTGAGAAATAATTCCTCCCGGCCATACTGCCAGTCGTAGCTCAGTGTCTTTGGTTCTTCCATTTTTTTCGCCTCCTATAATCCCATGATTTCTTTTACGATCCGGTCGGATGCCTTGACTGCCCCGACAAGTACAAGCAGGTTAAAGACCAGTTCCCCGACATAATTCCAGACAATGGTCACGGCGGACAGGCTGGTGTCCCCGATGGCCGGCGGACTTGCCGCAAATACCGAAAAGATGATGCAGGCCAGTGCGATGATGGCTCCTTCCAAACATACTCCGGCATAGGAACGGATAAAGTTCTTTCCTACAGACTGGGTTGGCTCCCCAGCAAAGGTTGCCAGCGGAATCGGTGCGATGGCCGTGTACATGTACAGCTTGAACATTCTTCCATATACGGTCAGGATCATTACAAAGGAAAGCACGGTAATTAGCAGACTGCCTAACAGGGTTACGATCCACAATGGGATGGATTCCAGCATCCCGACCGCTTCGATCTTGTCCACGATCTCCGAGGGCAGTTCCGTTACGGTTCCCCCTGCCATCCCAGAGTGGGACATGATGTTTGTCACGATGCCCTGCACAATGGAAAAGATCGCAGTCAGAAGCTCCATGCCGGACATAACGGCTCCCTGTGCCAGTGCAAAACGGATAAAGGCTTTCACTACGTGTTCCGGCTTTTTCATATCCGTGAAGCTCCCACAGGTTTTTACCAGCCCTGCCGCAAAGAACAGAACCAGCAGGCCGTACCCGATGGCTTTCAGTCCACCGTTGATGTTCGTCATCACGCTCCAGATTGCCCCGCCCTTGAAATTCTCCGGGCTTTGCGTCAGCAGTGTCCAGATTTCAGCCAGCTTGTCGCTCCAGGTCTGCAAGGCAGAATTTAGATTCTGTACGATCCAGTTATCACTCAAACAGTTTCACCTCCCATCCTCAAAAGTGAGCAGGGAGCCGGCATTTCGCATGGCTCCCCTTCTGGACTCTTCTCCTATCCCATGATCAGGTCCAGGATCTCTTTTGCAAAGGTAATGATGATACCGCCTGCCAGTGTCAGAAATCCGTTTGCCCTCTGGCTTGGATCGTGGCTCTTTAAGGACAGACCGACCTGCACGATACCAAATCCCAGCAGGATCAGGCCAATGGCGCGGATCAGGGAAAAGATAAACGTGGACAGGTTATTGACTACGGTCAGCGGATCGCCTGCGGCATAAACGCAGGTCGCCCCAATGCAGATCGACAGTACCATGACTGCATACAGAGCAAACAGTTTCTTCTGCCCTCTCTTCATCTTCAGCGGTGCGGTCTCTTTCCTGATTTCTGTGTGTTTCTTATTTTTCAGTAAATTCATTGGCATTCCTCCCATCAAAAAAGCTCCCCGATGATGTCCTCATCCAGAAGCAGTTCGTAATCGTCATATCTTGTTTCGTCAAATGTAAAATCGTCATGCGCCAGCGGTGCTTTCGCATAATTGAACGGGCCGGCACCTCCGTCCTCGGTATACCGGATGTTGGGATGCTTCATCAGGTCATACTTGGCATCCAGTATGGGCCGCTCCCCGCGGATAAACAGAAGTGCATTCTGGTTATCCAGCATACGGACTTCATCCGGCTGTAACAGCTCCCTTCCGCTCTGCTGGAAGTTGGTGGAGTAGCTGCCGGATTTTCCTTTGGTCTGCCCGTAGGTGTTGGTGTCTATGGTTTCTTTCCCCAGTAATTCTGATACATATTTGTGTGTCTCTTTTTCATTGCCGCCCAGGTACAAAAACTCATCGCAGTTGCCCACCAGACTTTCCCAGGAGTCCTTGAACAGAGCCTTTAGCTGGCTCATGTTCTGGATGATGATGCTGCAGTAAATGGAACGGGAACGGCAGGTTGCCAGGATCTTCTCAAACTCATTTGGCAGGGATACGTTTGGAAACTCATCCATGATGCAGTTGACCGGAACCGGGAGGGCACCGCCATGCACACGATCTGCCATGTAATAAAGCGTCTGGAAAAGCTGGCTGTAGATCATGCCTACCAGATAATTCAAAGAGGTGTCTGCATCCGGGATACAGCAGAAAAGGGCAACTTTTCTTTCTCCCATGCTGGAAAGATCCAGTTCATCAGTATTGGTCAGCTTGGCGATCTGCGGCAGATTGAAGGCTGCCAGCCGGACACCTACACTGATCAGGATGGACTTGGCGGTCTTTCCTGCCGCCTGCTTGTAAATGTGATACTGCTTGACGGCAATGCTGTCCGGGTCCCGCATCTCCAGACGGTCAAACAAAATGTCCAGAGGGGACTCGTAGTCCTCGTCCTCTTCTTTTACCTGTGCCGAGCCTAACATCTCCATGATCATGGCGAAGTTCTGTTCTTCCGGCGGAGCTTCGTGGAGCAGATACAGCATCAGTGCCTGAAGCAGTGCGGTTTCGCTCTTCTCCCAGAAGGGATCAGAGGACTGGGAACCTTTGGGTGTGGTGTTTTGTATCAGATTGGAAATAAGACGAAGCACGTCTTTGTCATCGTGGACATACTCGAATGGATTGTAGCAAAAAGATGTGTCGGGATTGATGAGGTCAAAGACACGCACCTCATATCCTTTCTTTTCCAGCAGACCGCCTGTCTTTCGGAGCAGCTCGGCTTTCGGATCGGTGATGACCATCGAACAGCAGCACTGCATGATGTTTGGCAGGGCAAAGCCTCTGGATTTTCCTGCACCGGAGCCTCCCACTACGAGAATGTTGAGACATCTGCGGTGCTTGTGGGTGTCAAGGCTAATGCGGAAGTTCTGTGTCAGCAGGATGTTCTGGGAGTACGGCTTCTGGCTATATTTCTTACAGATCTGCCGGGCATCGCCCCATCTAGCAGAGCCATGTTCTTCCCCTCTGCGGTAGTTCTTCTGACTGGAATAAAAAATGCCGATCCCGGCTGCGTAAAGTAACGTGCAGACCAGCATCGACTTGATGGTATATTCCGTATAATGAAACTGGAAGGGATGGTTCAGCTTTTCTGTGAGAACCTCCATCAGCTCGAAAAGATTCCTGCCCGGCTGGATGGCATCCGCAAGCAGGATTGCTACCCACCAGATGACAGGCAGTCCGGCAAGCCAAATCACCCAGTCTGACTTCCGGCTGTTTGTTACCGGGATGGCTGCTGTTTGGGCCTCTCTGCTCTTGGCAGGTCCGTAATGTGGAAGCTGTCCACTCCCGGAACGAGGGCAAGGCTGCTTCCATTCTCCCAGTTTACGTGGATCTGCCCTGCATCGTCTACCATATCCACCTTACCTTTTAAGCCGGGTGGCATGTGGCTCTCCCCCTCCATGCTGTTAAGCGTGACCTCGGTTCCCGGCGGATATCTTCTCCGCATGGCTTCTATTCTTTCTTGTGTCATATTTCTGTATATTTGTACCACATCCTTTCTTCATCTTCCCCTTCCACGGTATGGGCGGTATCTGGATTTCATGATCTTTAACAGGACGCTGTCGATCCCATCGGAATAGCGTCCGTTTTTCAGGTATGTGTCCCGGAGCTGGTTTAAGGCTTCCACGGATTTGCTGTGTTCGGCTTCTGTCAGGTAGAGCTTTCCCTCTTCCTGCTCTGCCAGCTTCAGAACCAGATCCCGTGTGGTATCCACCGGAAGCCCCTGTTCTTTTTCCTGCCGGAACACTTCCCGGAGTGCATGGATCAGCATGTGGTTCATGATCCGGTCCATCTTTACATATCGCATTCTTGTCATAGGCGAGCCTCCTTTTTTCCTCTTTTTTCTCAACCACAACATACCACACTTCCTCCCGGAAAGCTACTGCAAAAGAGCCGGAAAAGCCCCTTTTTATCAGCGTTCCGGGGACTTTTTACTCTTGGCAGGTTTCTCCGTTTTTTCCTCCGGGATGGCAAATTCATCGGTCATAAATTCCTGCTCGCTTTTGCCAAGGTTGCGGTCTACCTGCTTGCCAATGGAATAGGCTGCACTCTTTACATCCTGGATAAAGGAGCGGAGTTCTTTCGGATCTTTCTGTCCGAATGCCTGCATCTGGCATACCTTGTCAAAGGAAAAACCGGAGACATCCACGCCGTATTTCTGTGCTGTCACATACGCCGCACAATAGGCCTGTGCCGATACCCCTGCCCGGCTGTAGCTTCCATCGTGATGGTCAAGGGATGCACAGGCCAGCTCCCGGCTGATGGAATGGAACGTTGCATTTTCGCTCATGCCATTTCGGACATAGATCGTCCGCTTGTTCGGGATGTACTGTGCCTGTACCTTATCCGGCAGATTGTCTGCGATCTGAATCCGTACCTCGCTGTCGGTCAGCAGTGCTTCCATCAGCTGGTCCATCGGCTTTGGCTCTGCCTCTTCTGGCTGCTTGGTACGGATCTGGCTGATGTCATAGGCTTTCTGGATGGAGTACCCCTGCTGGATGACACCGTCCTTTTCATATTCCTGTCCGACAATAAAGTTGTATCCCTTGCTTCCGGTCTTGACTACCTTGCCTTCTTCCTTCCATTTTTCAAAGGTCTTGACCTGCCGGATCTCCGGATTCTGTGCATAAAGCAGGAACAGGTTGTCTGTCCTCTGCGGCTTGCACTGTCCCATAAAATCAAGGAATCCTTTTAAGGAGTCCCCATTCTGGAAGACCTCCTGTGCCTTTCCATCGATCATACCCCAGATTTCTTCCCTCTCCTGCTTTTTCTGTGCGGCGTATTCCTCTTTCGATAACCGCTGGGTGGACGGTTCCTGTGTGTCCTGCCCTAAAAATTTTGTCAGGTCCATCTTCTACCTCGCTTTCACCTTTCGTTTATTTCTTGCTTTCTTCTGCGTTTTCTTTGGTCCACGGTTCTTTTCCCGGCTCCGCTTCTGGGATTCCTCTGCTTTCTCCCGTTTGATGTTCTCCAGCTCCCGGCGGACACTGGGACGTTCCGGTTCCCTTGGCTTTGCTCCATCAGTCCCGTTTTCCTGCCCGGTAGAAATATTTCTGCTGTGCAAGGAAGAGCCGGACAGATTCTCTTCCCCCTCTTCCTGCACCGGGATAAAATTTTCCAGTTCAGAAAACTCCTTTTCGGGGTGGTTCTGATTCTTTTCCCCTTCCGAAAAATCCATATCACCGACCTGGAATGCTTCGTCCAGATCGCTGATCTCGAACTGCACCTCACCCTCCGGCATCTGTACGGTTTCCTGTACTGCTTCGGTTTCCGGTGCTTCCATTCCGGCAGTTACCTCATGGACAGCTTCCCCGACTTCGCTTCTTACAAAATCAAGGTTCATCTTATCCATGACACGGTTGACTTTGGCTGCGTCATCGGCAAAGACCATGACCTCGCTCATCTCCGGGTTCTTTTTATCCCGGATGATCACATAGAGCAGTCCCCGTTTCCTGCCCTCACTGCAGAATTCTCTCAGGCGGTCGGACGGCACGGTAAAGAACTTCAATGGCTTGTTCTCCTTTAACATCCGCACCATCCGGGTTCTGCCCCTCGTTTTCTTCTGGTCTTTTAATACGGCGGCAACAAATACCGCCAGATGCTTTGCCAGCGTACCCGAAAGCCTGAGCCCGTGGTCCACGCCGTCCAGCGAATACCGGACGATCTGGTCCGCCGCATCGCCTCCATAATTCATATCATTCACCTGCTTTCTGTTCTCGGTTGTCTGTTTTTCTCCGTCTGCTCTTCCTGTTCTGCCTGCCTCTGGATCTGCTCTGCCAGACGCATCTTTTCTTCCATCTCTCTGGACTGCTGTTCGATCCGGATACAAAGGCGGATATCCTTCCGAAGCGGCTTTAGTTCTTCGGTGATCTGACCGATCCTGGCACTGTCCGGTTCGCTCCGGTAGAGCCGCTTCCGTTCTTTGGTGAGTGCCTGCACCTGTTCTTCCAATGGAATTCGGTAGACAAGCAGCTCTTCACGGGTAGTGATCTGATGCTTCTGTAGAAATTCCATCTGCTCGATCCTGGCATCCAGTTTTCGGATGTCTGCCCGGAGCACCGGGGAGATCCTTTTCGGCTTCTGCTTTAGGGCACCCATCTGGTACAGATAGGAATAGTACAGGGCCTGTATCCCTTTTAACTTCTTTTTCGGGGATCTGGAATCTCCTTCTTTTCCAACAGGTATCCTGCTCTTGGGCTGCAAGATCCACTGCCGGATGCTCTCTTCCAAGTAATGCTTCCCAAGGCTCCGCAGACGGATATACCGTTCCATCCCCGGTGCTTTTAATGCAATGTACTTCCGGTTCAGCTTCCACTGGTATCCCCTCTGCTTCATCTGTTCCAGAAACTGTTTCCATGTGAAGCTCTCTGCCACAGCATCCCGGATGTCCAGACGGATCGAGGTTCTCCAGGTCGGCTTTCCGTCCTGTTCTGCCATCCACTGTGCATAGGATTTCCCTTTGCCGTTTTTCGGTTCGATGACAGATAAGCCGTATTTCAGGCATAAGGCATCCGAAGCTTTCCTTACATCCTCATAGTAACTCCTGCTGTTGCTGTGGTACTTTTTCCCATCTTCCATGCTCACGGAATTAAACACGATGTGGTTGTGGTAATGCTCCGTATTCAGATGGGTGGTGATGACTGCTTCGTATTTTCCCTGAAGGAGCCTTTCTGCCATTTCCATGCCGATCTGGTGAGCAAGCTCCGGGGTGACTTCCCCTTTGACAAAGCTCTGCACCAGATGGTACCCCTGTACTCCGTCCATCTTGTGGTATCGTTTCTTCGTAGCTACCATATCTTGATAGGCAGTCTCACAGACGCAGCCGATGGCATCCTCAAAAACGGAACGCTCCGTCTTGTCCCGATTCATGGCGTAATCGATGGCTTCTTCCAGAGAGCCGGCACTCTGCCCTTTCTTGGTGGTCTTATCCTTGTTTCGGATGTACGTGATGGAATTGTCCAGACGGCTGACCGGGATGATACTGGTGTATGCCATCGGCTACCATTCCTCTTTGACCAGCCTCCATGTCTCTTTCGTCATGCGGAGCATTTCCCGGATACTCTCTTCCCCGGCCATCCCACAGCCGTTGGCTACATGGGCAAGCTGGTTGGCATTGTTGCACAGACCGGATATTTTCCGCAAAAGCTCCGTATGATGCTCACAGGGTCTTGCCCGGACTTCGCCGCCCATGACAAGGGAACGGATATATTCCTCACGGGACAGGCCGCTTTTCTCTACCTGCTCTTCCAGAAAACGCAGCTCCTTCGCATTGAGGCGGACTGGTATCACATGGTTTCTTTTTCTCATCTCTTCACCTGCTTTCCAACGGGTTATTGGTTGTTGCTCCATTACATTTCACGATTTTTCCAGATCAGGAAACCTGCCAGGACGCCGATGGCTACCGCTGCAGCAATGATTTTTTTCTTCATATGGGCCTCACCCCCTTTCCGATACCTGGCACAGCTCCATCGGGGCGAACATGATCCCTCTCTTTTCCATCTCTTTTGCGAATTCCAGGAGGTTCCATTTTTTCCCATCAATCATAGCAGAATCGGCATCCAGATAGTGGCAGGTGGATACGTTCCGCTCTCCATTTGGGGCATTCTGCACAAGGCTTTCCCCGTCTGCCAGACGGAACAGTTCCTCTCCCTGGCTGTTTACAAAACAGATGCACACGCCGTGGTCAATGATCTCCTTTGGTTTCATCCGGCACCGCTCCAGTGCCTCATCCTCACGTTTTCCAGCTATGAAAAGACACATTGCAAAAACGCCCATTACTCCTCCGGTCATTGTGCCAAGTATAAATCCCAACATTTTTTCGTTCTCCTTTCGTCTGTTTACGGCTCGGTATGGGGGATTGGGGTTCTCCCCAAAGTGCGTTTGGATATCCAAACGCTATGCTTGCAAAACCAGTCGCATCCGGTTTCGTCCCCTCTGAACCAGTCGTTTTTCTGAATCATTCATTTTCCTTGATTTTGCTCAACCCATCCAGTGTGGTACAGATGATATGGAGTCTGTCAGCCATGCTGATCTCCGTGTTCATCGTCCCGGTGGTCTCTTTTCCGCAGACAACCACCATCCTGCACCGCCTTAATATCTGGTGGGACATTCTCCGCATGGCCTGCATATCCTCTGCATCCCCGTCATCAAGGAATGGGGAAAAGCTGTACTGCGGGCAGATCGGCACATATCCCAGTTCGTAGATCTTCCGGCAGTACCGCTGTACTTTGGTCTTTCCTTCTTCTGCAGAACAGCAGACATAAGCAAGTGCCTGTTCCAATACGACCATCTCCTTTCCTGGCCGGACAGGTTTCCTCTGCCCGGCGTTTTTCCAAAAAGAAACACCCACAAAGCATTCCGGCTCTGTGGATGTCTTGTGGACATCTGGATTCTTTTCTTCTCTTTTTCAGATGTCTGCCAGACATCCGGCTACTGTGGTTCTTTGTTTTCCGCTTCTTCCCCAGCTTCCAGTGCAATGCGGACACGGTCGCTTCCCAGCTTATAATACGCATCGGTCACTTCAATGCCGACTGCCTGAAACCCCGACTCTGCCGCCGCAAGGATGGTAGTACCAGCTCCGGCAAACGGGTCTAAGATCAGGCCGCCCGGCTCACAAATCTGGATGACATCCTTCATCAGCTGGAGCGGCTTTTCTGTCACATGGATGCGGTTCTGGGGATTCCCATAACGGAACACACCCGGAAGGCAGGACACCGGGCGGTTGATCGGCATCGGTCCGTTGCTTCCCCATACAATATATTCTGCCTGCTGGCGGAATCTGCCTTTCTGCGGACGGGAGTTCCCCTTGTCCCAGACGGCAGTCCCTCTCCAGATCCACCCTGCCCACTGGAGGGCATCGGTGATGGACGGGTACTGTCTCCAGTCAATAAAGAGGCAGATCGGAGCCCCTCTCTTGCAGGCTTTCCGCACATCGTACAGCCATTCTGCCATCCAGTGGGTCCAGGAACGTTGATCCTTGTTATCCCCATCAAAATCCGGCAGGGCATTCTCTGCTTTCATGCTGCTGTATTTCTGGTTAGTGGTGCGGTTGCGTTCATTCTGCTTGGTTCCCCCGGACGCATAAGGCGGATCGGTCACGACTGCATCAAAAATTCCCGGCAGGAATCCTTTGACCAGTTTTAAGGTATCTCCATGCAGGATACGCCAGTTCTCCCCTCCGGCAGACTCATCCGGCACACAGTCCGATTTTAAAAGATCTTCAAGTTTCAGGGTATTTCCCATAGGCATCATCCTTTCGGTCGCTTATTTTCCAGATTTCTCTGGAAGTGCTTTTCTTTATGGAACTGCTCATCGGCAGGTATCCTCTTTTTTCAGTGTTTCTTTTCTTGGCGTTCTGGGCTGTTCACGGTGGTCCGACAGCTCGGTTTCCACGTATTCGCTGATGATTCCCAGCGCTTCATAGTAATTGCTGCTCTTGTGGACACGATCCGCCATTTCGTTGGCCTGTTCGGACATCCCGGCACGTCTAAGCAGTCTTGCGGCATCCCCAAGGATTGAGAAAATATTTCCGTCATGCCCTAAGAGCTTAAGTTCTGGACGGGACGGCTTTTGTTCCGGCTGCTTTTCCTGCACACCGTTTTCCGGTGCTTTCACCTGTATCTGGAAATCCGAGCCGGCACCAACATAGAAATGTAAGTATAATTCACCGCCGTCTACTTTGATCTCCCGTTGTTCCAGACTTTCTCCCCAGCCATCGCTGTACTGGCCTCTCAGATACTGCCCCACCACACGGTATTCCTCTGGTGTCAGATTCTCCCGGAGTGTCAGGTTTGCACAGCCATATAAAACACCATCCTGTTCTTTTACCGCCATTGTAATGCGTTCCACTTTTTCCTTAATGTCCTTGTTTCGTTCAAAATAATCAATCAAGTTGCATGGCTGGTTGTCAGGCATACCGAGCCGGTTGATCTCGTCAACTTTTTCTGCTATAGCTGGCTGATACTGCACCAGGTCAGGTCCTTCCAATGGTTCCGCATCATCCAGATCCACAATGTCTGAATAGTCAGAGATAAACTCTGCCATCAGAGGGGACAGCATTTCCACTTCTATTTTTTCTTTGATAGACATCACCTCACTTCCTTGCTCTGCCGTTTCTCCGGTGTCCGGGCAGCCATCTTTGCCATGTCCGCCCAGTCTGCCCCTTCGATCTCTGGCAGGTTCTCGATGATCCGATAGCTTCCCTCATAGGCTTTTCGGATATGTTCACACGCCCACCGTCCGGCAAAGTCATTGTCGGTACACACTTCGATCTCGGTGATCTCCGGATGTTGGGATAGAAAATGTTCCAGTGCCTGCGGCTTTTTCATACTCCGCTGGCTCTGTCCTTCTTTTGGTGCACTGATCCCGCCAAGCTCCAGACGGTACTTATCCCGGCTTCCCTGTTCCAGTGTCATGTGAGCCAGCACATCCACACAGGCTTCATAAACGGCAACCCGTCTGCATCCTGTTTGTGCCGGAACACAAAAAGCGTATGCCTTTTCGCTTCCGGCCTGTTCCATCTTAAAAGACTTTCCGCTGGCATCGTAAATCCCACGCAGGAAAGCATACCTTGCCACCTGATTTTCGTCCCGGCCTACGAACACAGCATTGTGATAGGGCAGGCTTTCATATAAGATTCCCAGATGAACACACCGCTGTAAGACCTCGCTGCTGATGCCCCGCTCTTTCAGGTATCGGAACACCCTGCGGCAGTCCGGGCTGGCCGGCGGCAGGACAAACGGCTTTTTAGGCTTTGTCTCCACAGGCGGAGGGATATAGGCAGGATACTCATCTTTCAGCATTTGCACTGCCTCCAGAAAAGAACACCCGTCTACATGAATCAGGAAATTTAAAGCACTGGTGCCCCCGATATCTCTGGATTTCCAGTGCCACTGGCTGGTGAGCTCGTTGATTTTAAAGCTGTCGTGGTCTGTCAGCTCCCATTCATTTCTGGCTGAAGATTTTTTCAGGCGGTTCGGCTGGTATTTCTTCAGGTACTCAATGGCGGTGATCTCCCTTGCCCGTTTGATCTCTTCTTCCGGAATCCACGGCATTACATCACGGTATCCCGGAGCTGCTCTGCCTTATCCGTTTTCTCCCACGGGAATTCCTTTCTTCCAAAATGCCCGAACACCGCACTCTGTCGGTAGATTGGCCGCTTCAGGTGCAGGGTGTCACAGATCTGGCTTGGGGTAAGCCCGAACACCAGAGGGATCGCTGCGGCGAGGCAGTCATCCGCACAGATCTTTCCCGTTCCAAAGGTATCCACCTGCACCATGACTGGCTGGGCAACCCCGATGGCATAGGCAAGGGACACCTGGCATCGGCTGGCAAGTCCGGCAGCTACCATGTTTTTGGCGATGTAACGGGCCATGTATGCCCCGGAACGGTCAACTTTGGAACAATCCTTCCCGGAGAATGCACCGCCGCCATGCGGTACCAAGCTGCCGTAGGTATCCACCATTAGTTTCCTTCCGGTCAGTCCGGTGTCTGCATCCAGACCTCCGCACACAAATCTGCCCGATGGGTTAATCAGGATCTTGGTATCCTCATCCGGTGGCAGCATACGGAGTGCCGGGCGTAACACTTTCTCCCGGATCTCATGCTCCAGCTTCCGAAGAGATTTTTCCTTTTCATGCTGACAGGACACAACGACCGTATCCAGACGGACAGGTCTGTCATCTTCGTATTCCACGGTCACCTGTGCCTTTCCGTCTGGCAGGATTCCCGTGATATATCCACTTCTGCGGCTTGCAGACAGTTCCCTCACAATGCGGTTCGCCAAAACCACTGGCATTGGCATGAGCTGCGGCGTCTCATCACAGGCGTAGCCAATCATGATGCCCTGATCCCCGGCACCGCTGGCAAGTCCGCTCTGAACAGAAACAGTCCCTGCTCTGCGTTCTCTGGATCTCTCCACTGCCCCGGCGATATCCGGACTCTGTTTGTGGATGAGGGCATCCATGTGGATTTCCTCTGCTTCATAGCCTGCACTCTCCAGCACCTTTTTGATGATTTCAAACACCTGTGGCTCAAATCGGCTGGTAATCTCTCCTGCCACAATGATGTTCCCTTTGGTCGCCAGCACCTCGCAGGCCACCCTGGAATTTTCGTCCTCTTTCAGACACGCATCCAGAATGCTGTCTGCGATCAGGTCGCAGAGCTTATCCGGATGTCCTTCTGTTACGGATTCTGCTGTATAAAATCGTTTCATAATCGTTACCATCCTTTCCAAGTAAATAATAACGGCAGGAAACGCTCCTTTCTGGAACACTTTCTGCCGGATCTGGGTTATAAGTTGTCTCACATTCTGCACTTTTCTGGTACTTTCAGACACTTTTTTCAACCTAAATACTACCAATGCACACCCTTACATAATCCCCCTGTTTTGAACACATCCCTGCCCGTGCGGTCATTATTTGTCTCATTTTCTGCACTTTTCGGGTACTTACGAACACTTCTGACTCCACACTGCCCCGGAAACCGGCACCGCCAGGACGATGTTCCTGGCACCGCTCCATTCATATGAACACGTGACGAGCGTCAAAACCTTATCGTATATACACTTCAGGTAATCATCTCCGGTTTCGAACACTTCCCTCTGCTTAGCTGCTTTTAAGTACTCCTGCACTGCCGCCACATCTGGAAGTTTCTGCTGGAACGGGAACAAATTCCTGTCTGCTTTCAGCACCGTGACAATTCGATATTCCTGAATGCTATCCTCTGTCTGAAGATAAGCAAAGGGATGCTCCTGATAATATGTTTCATCTGCATAGAAGTCCAGATTTCCGAACATTGCCCCACTGTTCATGTTGTGACCGTAAATGATAAGGTTCCGACTTTCAGACACTTTGCAGTCTGCCTGTAAAAACAGGCTTCCGTTGATGTCATATTCCTTTTTGTAATTCCGTTTCAGGTAAAACTCCCCATTCTCCTGTTCGGACTGAAGCACCGGGTAATCGATTCCGGTATCTGGTATCGTCAGCCATCCCTGCACATCCAGGTATTGTTTCCGAAGAGTAACAAGGTCTACCGTAGCCACCGGGCATTTTCTTCCAGCTGGTTGGTCTTTCTTTTCAGAGCCTGAGGCTCCCGGAGCTTCCGGCTCCGGGAAATTCCCTTTCAGCTCTGCCACCAGCTTTTTGTTTTCCATTGGAAGATATACCATGTGGTAAATCAGAAATCCGGCACTTAAGAAAAGAGCAGCAAGACATACCGCTTGAAAAAGTTTTTTCACGATTTTCATCGTTCCTGTCCGGCTTTTCTCTTCTTTGGCTGACTCTTCTGTGTCTGTCCCGGCACAGGCGGTTTCCTTGCTGCTTTCAGGATTGGTTCTGTTGGGATCTGATTCTGCCTGCAGCCCTTTAAGATTCCGGTCAGGTACGACCGTCCGGGCGGATTAAAGTTCTGCATGTAATCTTTTGTCATGATATAGACAATGGCTTTGATCTCTCTTCCGCCTTTATTCTTGACGGTGATTTCCTGTTTGTCGTAAAAATCAGGATAGCCTTCATAAAGATCCAGGCTCTTTTCGCAGTCCCCGGTCAGTGACCAGAGGACGCCGTCCACATGGCTTCCCTCTTCCGGAAAGATGGTGGCAAGACCGCTTCCTGCGGCTGCAAAAGTCAGCCGATACCCCTCCAGGCGGACGGTTTCTACCACCTCCGCCTTTGGGCACCGATATGCCATCTGGTCCAGATCCATGTTGCTTCCATACGCAAAATATAATTGTTTCAGCCTATCTGCCCCCTTTTTTCTTCTTTCTTCTGGATGCCACACCCATGCCGATCAGACCGCCTGTGGAAAGGATCAGGCACAGGGCCGGAATCCAGAGGTTGGTGTCATCGCCTGTTTTCGGGTTACTTACAGACGGGGTGTCCTCCGGCAGCTTCTCGTTCGTCATTTTCTGGATGACTTCAATCACTGGGGTTTTGTCATCTACATAAGTAAATGTCACTTCATGCTTGGTCTCATCCAGCTGATATCCTTCCGGTGCTTTGGTCTCAACCAGATAATAAGTGGCTGCCTTATCAAATTTGCCATCCTTATAAGTTCCGATTGCAAGCAGTCCGCTGGTTGCATGACCGTTTTCATCAGTGGTCAGGGTTTCTACCACTTTGCCATCGGCATCCCTCAATTCAAATTCCGCACCTTTCAGTGCAACTCCGGTATCCTTGTCCGTTTTCTCAATGATCAGACGTCCCTTTGCGGTATCATCTTTCATGGCTACCTTCTGGATCTCTGCGGTGTCTGCCACCTCGAAGGTGATCTCTTCCGAAACGACATAACCGTTTGGAGCCTGCTCTTCTTTCAGGGTGTATTTACCGATTGGAAGTTTTTCGATATAATGCGGCTCTTTACCGGAAGTCCAGGTTTCTACGATATTGCCATTTTCATCTATGATGGTCAGTTTGGCTCCTTCGATCTCAGTATCTCCGGTAATATCCGTTTTGCTGATCTCCACTTTGGTCACATCATCTTCCATTACCTGTTTCTGGATCTCTACAGTATTCTCCACGGTGAATGTGATGCTTTCCGCAGTGGCATATCCATCGGCCGGCTTGGTTTCTGTCAGGGTGTACGATTTTCCTACAACCAGTTCTTTGATGATGTGCGGCTCCTTGGTGGATGTCCATTCCTCAACAACAGCCCCGTTTTCATCCGTCAGCTGTAATCTGGCTCCCGGCAGTTCCTCGCCTGTGGTCAGATCGGTTTTGGAAAGTTCCACGGTTGTCGGCTCATCTTCAAATACGAACTCATAGGACACTTCTGCTTCTTTGTCTCCCTGGTACTCAAAAACAAATTCCTGCTCTTCTCCGGTGGTGACAAATCCATCCGGTGCATACAGCTCCTTCACATAATAGGTTCCGTCGATCGGCAGGTCTGCAATAAAGGAAATCTTTCCATCTGCATCTGTTGTTTTTAACTCGATCAGGGTATCTGCTTCCATCAGCACCTTTCCAGATGCGGACAGGATGTCGTTTCTGGTGTACAGTCCAAAGATGCCGCCTTTTAATACACGGTCGGTATCCTTTTCTTTCTTCAGGACGTTCACTTTTACTTTCTGACGGTTGTTCTGCCAGTCCTCATCGTATACGACAACCGGGGTATCCTGGTCACGGTAGGAAAGATCTACATATCGTGGTTCTTCATCCAGCACATAACCATATGCTGTGCCCACCTCTTTGACATAGTATTTTCCAACCGGAAAGTCAGATACTTCTGCAACACCGTTTGCATCAGTAGTCACGGTTGCCACCAGCTCGTCCTTAGCATAATAATCCGGGCTTACACCATCGGCTGCTTTGATATCCTCTGCAGCGTAAATCTCAAAGGTAACGTCTGACAGGCTTCCTGTGATGTACTCAAACAGATGCTCTACAACGCCTTTGACATTGTCCAGCAGGGTGATCTTATCAAGGAATTCACCCTTCTTGTTTACGATCAGCAGGGCTTTCGGCACATCGTCTTTCATTTCCACTTTCTGTACTTTTGCGGTATCCTGAACGGTGAATTCCACATCCGTGGTCTTTAAATAACCAAGCGGTGCAAGAGATTCACGGAGGGTATAAGTTTTTCCAACGGTCAGGTATTTGATCACATGAGGCTCATCCTTTACGGAAGTCCAGCTGTCGATCACATTTCCATCCTTGTCCAGAACAGAAAGGGATGCCCCGTTCAGCTCTACGCCTGTGGTCAGGTCGGATTTTGTCACCTCGATGGTGGTCGGCTGGTTCTTCTTCACAGATTTCAGCTTGATGGTCGGAATGTCCTGCCCCTGATAGGTGGCATCAAATTCCAGTATCTCGTCAGAAGATACAAAACCATCCGGTGCAGAAATTTCTTTCACATAATAAGTTCCAAGCGGCAGGTCCAGGGTGAAGTGTGCCTGTCCTTTTTCATCGCTTGTGATCTCCTGTAATAAGGTATCTGCTTTCACAATAATCTTGTCACCGGATTTGATCTCGTTCTTATTGTAAAGACCGAATGTAGCTCCAGCTACCGTGCTTCCTGTTTCTGCATCCTGTTTTTCCACGGTGATGCTTACTTTCTGGCGTTCATTGGTAAAAGTCACTTCTTCGTCTACGACTGGGGTATCCTGTCCGGCATAGGTAAAAGTTACTTCTTCGCCTTTGGCATTCCAGGTGTAGCCCTCCGGCGTTTTTTTCTCTTCTACACGGTATTTGCCGAGCGGAATGTTCTCTACTACGGCACTTCCGGTTTCATCGGTTGTCACCGTTGCCACCAGTGTGTCTTTGGCATATTCCAGATAACGGTTGCCGTTCTCATCTTTCTGATGGTCTGCGGTATAGATATCTTCTGCGGCATAAACCTCAAACACGGCTCCTGCAAGGCTGGCTTCCTCATAGGTGAAATCCTTGTCAAAACCTTTGACTACTTCTCCTTCCTTGTGGATGGTCAGTCTGCCTTTTGCCGGGTGGTTCTCGAATTCCACCTCGATGATCAGGTCACCGCTGACCGGATCTTCCTGGTATGCAGTATCGCTGTCTACCTTGATTTCCACGGTATTGGCACTGTGGGTGTATCCATCCGGTGCAGTCACTTCTTCGATGCGGTAATTTCCACAAGCCAGATTCTGTGGCAGGATCAGGTATCCATTCTCATCCGTAAAATAAGATTTATGTACCATAGTAGATGGGTAGGTGGTCACCTGTTCCACATATTTCTTGTTATCCAGATCGTATACTTTAAACTCAGTATTCGGAACCAGGACAGATTTCTTTGTCTCGTCATCTTTTTTGACGATCTTTAATTTTGCTTCAAACTCTTCGTCCAGAAGCACACGCCATACCTGCGGCTGATCCGGATTGTTTTCCAAGATCACAACCTTAAAGTCATCGACTGGTTTGAAGTTGTGCGGTGTGGTGGTCTCCCTTACAATGTAGGTTCCGTATGCAAGCGGAATGGAGCATGCATATCCACGCTCATCCGTGAACATTTCTGTCTGTCCGTCTGCGGTCAGTACAACCGGAGTTGCAGATGCAAAGTCATAGGAACCGTCCTTATTTTTCTTCAGGCTGCTCTCCAGATATGCACTGAATCCCACACCTTTTAACAGATCGGCATCGGTCTTACCATTGTTGGCTGCTTTAATGACCTGGAACGGCTGTTTGATCACATCTTCCAGAGAAGTTGCGGTACGTTCTACCGTCTGAACCAGATCTCCCTCGTCATTACACTCCAGATCATGTTCTTCCGGGTCTGCCAGATAACCAACAGGCGGCGTCAATTCTTTCACGTAATACTTTCCGAGATAGAGGTCTGCGATTTCTGCATTTCCCTCGGCATCCGTAGTCAGGGTTGCAATCTGCGTTCCTGCCGGGTAAAGGACACCTGTCTGTCCATCCGGATGAACGATATCCTCACGGGCATACAGTCCGTAAACCGCACCCTCAAGGGTTGCATCTCCCTGTGCGGTCTTTCCGGTTTCGGAATCCTCTTTTACCAGTTTGATCTTCGCATTGACACGCTCGTTCTGGAACGTGTGGCTGAAAGAAACGGTTGCCTCTTTGTCTGTGGTGTACTGGAACGTAAAAGAGTACACATCCTCACTGTTTCTGGTATATCCGGCCGGTGCAGAAACCTCTTTCATGTAGTAGCTGTTAGCGATCGGCAGGTCTGCCTGATATACGGCTTTTCCGTCTGTTCCGGTCACTACCTTCTCAATGAGGGTATCTTTTTTGACCACAACGGTTCCGTCCGCTGCTTTGATGTCGTTTCCGGCATACAGGCCATAAGTGCCGCCCGGAAGGTATTTCCTGGTTTCCTTATCCTGTTTGTATACGCTTACGCTTGCTTTTTGGCGGTCATTTTTGAATGTCACGCTTCCCATGACCTTCTCCACATTGCTTCCGGCATAGGAAAGGGTGATTTCCTGGCTTTCGCCTGTGCATACCAGATTTTGTGGTGCCTGCATTTCTTTTACCACATATTTTCCCAGATATAGATTATCCAGTGTGACACTTCCGTCATCCCCGGTAGTAAGTCCGGCTTTGACCAGTGCGTCTTTTTTATAAATGACGGTTCCGTCTGCGGATACAATATCCGCTGCGGCATAAACATTGTAAACCGCACTCTTCTGTTTCTGCTCGATATAAACAAAGGAAACACCATCATCAGTTACCTTTGCTCCGGTCAGGACTTCTCCTAATTTATAAACAGTCAGGCTTGCCATCTGCTCTGCATCGGTAACGGTTTGTTTTACAGTATCTCCGATGACCAGTTTCACATCGTAGGCTTTGGTATCCAGCAGATATCCGTTTGGTACGGAGATCTCTTTCAGGTATACGGTATCCTGTGTTTTGGTGATCGTAACGCTGGAAGCTCCGTTGGCATCTGTGGCCGGCATCTTTGTGATCAAGTTCTTTCCATCCTTGTCACTGTAAACGCCATAAACTGCACCTGCGATGGCTTTGTTGCTCTTGCGGTCCTTCTTTACGATCTCCAGAGTTGCCTGTTTTACCCATGACACTTTAAAATCTACATACTTCTCATCGGTCACGCCCTCGCCAAATACCAGGGCAAGGTCCTGTGTCTCGCTTCCGGTTGTGATCTTGTAAGCGGAATAGTCTTTGATGATGCTTCCCTTCATGGTAACAGACCATTCCCCTTTGACATCCACTGCCTGTGTCAGCGGTGCAGATAAGTAGAATTTGGTACCGCCGCAGATCTCCACGGATGCACCTGCACTGCTTGTTTTTCTCGTTGTCACATTATGCAGTTTGACACCGGAAGGCAGTTTCATGGTGATGGTCTGCAGTTCGGATGCCTTAAAGGTGATCTCTTCTGTTCTCTGGCTGTTGCCGCTGATATATGCGGTAACATCTGCATTGGAGAAACTCATGTCCACTTCCGGTATCTCCGGTTGGCTCATGCAATAATTGTAGAGTTCCATTGCCAGAGCCTGTCCGGTTGCATTCGTACCGGAAAAAGCGTCACTACTGTTATTGGCATAAGACGCAGCCAGATGGACAATGATAAACTGTTTTCCAGCGGAAAAATCAGGATGTTTCTCTGAGAAAAATCCATTTTCGCCGGATGCTTTTGTGCCGTAGTAGCATACTTTTGCCAGTGCTTTGCTGTCACCCAGTTTAGTGATCTTATAAACACCATCCCCAGGTCCTGCTTTTGACGGCTGCACACAGTAGGCAGTTGCAGACACGTTTCCAAATTTTACGGTATATTTATAGGTTACATAAGAACCCAGACCGTAGTCTGCATAATAGTATGCAGTCCCTCTTGTCACATCTACATCCTGTGTTGCTCTTGTACTGGTATTGACTGCGGTGAAAGAAACGGTTTCCCCATCTTCCATTGCCATAAGGTCAATATCCTGTTCCCCTGCCTGCTCCAGAACATCGCTGAGTGTCAGCCCGGATTCTTTATCGGTTGTATTTTCTGTTTCGGCTTCCTCTAATGCGGCATCAAACTCAGATTCAGAAAGTCCACCCTGAAATTCGGGTTCTGTTTCTTCCGGTTCTTCTGTTTCAGATTCAGCTGTCTCCGGCTCAACAATTTCTGTCTCTACAGGCTCTGTCTCAGTTTCTTCCTGCGAGGCAGCTTCCTCATCATCAGAACCTGTATCCTCTTCTGTAACTGCCTGTTCTGTCTGTGGTTCACTCTGAGACGCTGCCACAGGCTCTTTTACGATCAGGTTTCTCCCAATCTGATAAACCGGGTGGTTCTGGTTGACTGGCTCCACATAATAAACGGCATGGTAAGTGTCTGCATGGCTGGTGCTGAAACTCTCCCCGGCGTCGCTCTCTGCTTTCTGGAATGTCACTTTGACTTTGCTTTCGTCCTTGATTTCCAGATTCGTGCGGTCACTGGAAACATCAAACTCCTGTCCGACTTCCAGCTCCAGATCGTTGGCTTTTACCACTTCCTCTTCATCCAGCAGATCCTTTACGGATTCATAAGCTGGCGGTTCTGCCGTTTTCGGCTCTTCCGAAGCATAAACGGTCAACGGTGAAATGACCGTGGATAAGATGGTGACTGCCGCCATCACCCCTGAAAGGATCCGCCTGAATCGATATTTGCTCTTCATGTTTTCTACCTCTTTCTTATTTTTCTTCATTTCTCATAAGAACAGCCGGATGTTCCCACCCGGCCTGTCTGTTCTCGTTATTCTGTTATCTTGCGTCCTCTGTCCGTCCTGGCTTCTGCAGACAGGCATAGGTGCTTTTGTCATACCGCCATGCTTTATCGCCGTCCAGGTTAGCAAGCAGATGCTTCCGCACATTTTTGTATTCGTCCCCGATTAGTCCGAGGCGGAGCAAAAAGGTACGGAACGTAAATGCCGGGTTATCCCCGATCTCCGTCTTTTTGGCATGGGTACAGGACTGGTTGACCGCCTGTGCGGATATGGCAAGTGCCAGCGTAATGTTTGACCGGACTTTTCCTGCATGGAGGGTGCTTTCAAAACAACGCCATTCCAGTGTTCCCTTGGAAAAAACAGCATGTAGGTTTAAGGCATAATACCTTGTCCAGTTGTAATGCTCGGAGCTTCCGTCATTTCCCTCATACCATGCCCTTTTGAATTTTTCCATCGTGATGGTGCTGTTTGGCATCCGGCGGATCTTCTCCAATACCATAGGACGGACTTTCTGACAATACTCATCTTCCCTTCTCGTCTGTACATTTAAGGCTTTGAACAGAATATCCTCTTTGCAGTACATGATCGTCAGTGCATTTTTCAGACTCCTTGGTGTATGATTAGATGCGTCCACATGGACATGCATGCCACAGGATGAATTGACAAAAGCACCTGCGTTTTTGACACACCGCACCACTTCCTGGAGTTTCCCCATTTCCGAATATTCCAATTTCGGGGATACCATTTCTGTCGAATAATCTCCATCGGCATCTATTACAGTACCATTTGCCAGCCTTTCACAGTCGATACTGCTGTCTCTTGAAAATTTCCACGTTTTTCCATCTGAATCTTTTACACACCAGGAATCGTAAGAACGGATATGATATGGCTCTGTTCCGAACATTCTTCCAATCGCAACAGCCGCATCATAGCGGCTGATACCTGTCATCTCAATCTCTGTACCAAAATACTGGTCTTTTAGGTCGATCTGCTTCACCCACCCTTCGCTTCTGGAACAGGTGAGCCGCTTTGGATCTCTTCATCTACTGCTTTCAAATTTCTGCCTATTGCTTCAATGACATTGACAGTGACACCATTACCGGCCTGCTTGTAAAGCTGGTTATCCGATGTTTCTTTTTCCATCTTGGAAATCTGACCATCCCGATATCCCTGCAGCCGCAGACACTCCCTTGGCGTCAGCCTGCGGATTCTGCCGTGGTAAATCACTCCATGACGGTCAGTTGCCGTAATGGTGAACATTGGCTCTTCCGGTTCTTTCATCCTTCTTCCATTCTGGCGGACTTTTTCCTTGGCCGGTGTCAGCACTGCCCTTGGCGGTTCTTCCACCAGCACCCCGGAACTTTCGCCTCTGTGGTTATGGATGCTGGAATCCTGTCTGGTATTCAGACATCTTGCAACGTCTGTCACCAGCGGCGGAGGGGAGATATCTACAAAATGCAGTGTTCCCTGCTGGTTTCCGGTCGTCAGGGTATGGGCGATCTCATGCCCTACTCTCCCCCTGCGACTGTTGATTCCCGGATATCCGAGATCGATGCTGTCCCCCTCGTAGGCCATCTTGTATCCTTTTCGGGTGTTTTCCTTGATTGGGATACCGACTTCGTATAATCCGGTCTTGCCGCCCATACCACCAGCCCCGCTGGTCAGCGTGCAGCTCAGTCCTTCTTCTGCGTAGACTCTTTCTCCCTGTTTGCCAGCATGGACTTGTATAAGAGCTGTTCCATTTGCTTTTGGGAAAGGTAATATTTTTCCGGCACATCTTCCATCAAGATATCCGACAATATACACCCGCTTCCTTGACTGGGGGACTCCGAAATCCTTGCTGTTAAGCACTTTCCATTCGACATGATACCCCAGTTCAGATAGTGTACTGAGGATGGTGTGAAACGTCCGCCCTTTGTCATGCGAAAGCAGACCGGGTACGTTTTCAAGGAGAAAATACGCAGGTCGTTTGTCTGCAACCAGTCTGCAACTTCAAAGAAAAGGGTTCCTCTTGCATCGGCAAATCCTTCCCTTCGTCCAGCGATTGAGAATGCCTGGCAAGGAAATCCCGCACATAAAAGATCAAAGTCCGGCATTCGTTCTGTTTCAATATTTCTTGCGTCATTGCAGAACCACTCTCCTTCCGTATCAAACAGCACCCGGTAGTTGTGGTCTGCATATGCATCTGCTTCACAGTGTCCGACACAGGTGAAGCCCCCTGCCCTGTGCAGCCCTTCTCGGAATCCTCCGATTCCACTGAACAGGTCAAAAAATCGAATTGTTCCGGCTATCAGCCTCCCTTCGCTGCGAAAAAAACAGTGCAGATTTCTCTGCACCGTTTCCGTCTCTTGGTTTCTGTTTTGTGATGTCTATTCTTCTGATTCCGCTTCCTCTGGCTCAGATTCTTCTGCTTCTTCGGTTTCCAGTTCTGTTGGCTCTGCTTCCTCTGGCTCTTCGTTTTCTGGCTCTGTCGGCTCTTCATCTGCTTCAGCTTCGTCCGATTCTGTCATTTCTCCGTCTGTTTCAGCTTCCAGTGCTTCTGTCTCAGGCTCTTCTGCTTCAGGTTCTGCTGACTCTTCATCCGGTTCTGATTTCGCAGTCTCAGGATCTTCCATTTCTGTTTCTTCGGCTTCCTCTGACTCTGCTTTCCATTTGGCTTCTTCTTTTTCGATTGCATCTTCGATAAGCCCGATTAAGAAGTCTTTCTGTTTCATGCCATTCCTGGCGAGGACTGCTTTCAGTCTGGAAAATAAATCCTCGGTTACTTGTACTGCTACTGTTCTTGAATTTGCCATGTCCGTTTTTTCTCCTTTTCTTGTCATGTGTTCTTCGATTACTATTTCAAGGTATTTTGGTATGCTGATTCCTAACTCTTCGACTTCCAGTTTTAGCTTTTCATGCAGCTCTACCGGGATCTTTCCGCATATGTTTTTCATCTCCATTGCGTTCGTTCTCCTTTCTTTTTTCTACACACAACATACCCTAAAACGTGACAGAAAGCTATTCACAATACTCAACGAATATGAGGCTCTCAAAAGCTCCCAAAGGATGCAGATCTAATAACATTCAATAGGCATCACCCCTTTCAAAAATCCGTGATTTATACTAATTTGACTGCTTGAAATTTGGCTATTTTATCACCGGGAAAGACTTGACTTTTTCAGAATGCATCCTCAAGCCCGGAGAGAAAATCCAACATCTGGGACGGGATTTCTTCCTTCTTTGAAACACTCTCCCCTGAGTCTGAAATGGAAACACCTGCCAGTTCTTCCCGGATTGCCTGCCGGATGCTTTTCTCCAGCTGGTTATTTTCCTGATCTTTTAAAATCACCTGAACCAGATAGCTGCTCTTCTGTCCATCCGGAACACTTTGCAGGATCTCCCATGCCTTTTGGTGATCTGGGTTATCAAGGTTCAGGCGGAACGAGAAAACGGGCCTCTTTACTTCGCGCACATCTGCCCCACAATCCGCTCATAGCCGGAAGCGTTGGCGTGTACGTCCGTCAGGTAAATCTGCCGACACAACCCGTCCTGCGGTGTCACGTGCCGTTTCAGAATGCTGGCTCCGCCGCCCATGATCACGGACGGAATTGCTTTCAGATCGAACCCGGCTTCCATAATTGCAGACAGTATTCTCTCCGTGTAGAGCCTTCCCTGCCGGACAATAATTTCTTTTGCGGACGGGTCCATGCTGCAGCTCTGGCCGTTCAGAACACGTTCGATCTGAATGTCCGTTACAGACAGTCCGGTATTTCTGCGTACCTGCTCGGTGATCTCATCCACGCACCGGATCACACCAAGCTCCAGGCTGCGGCAGGTAGCGGCGTTTGGAACACTGTTGTCCAGCCGCATCAGGTCTACGGTCCAGCCACCGATGTCTGCGAGAAGAACAGAAGGCTCGTCCCGAACACATTCCGGGTGAAGAGCCAGGGCAGAGTATCCCTGTGGGAACAGTTTTACATCCTGAATCCGGATCTCATAGCTCTCATCCTCGTACCGGAAACGCAGAGGCTGCTCTTTCCGAAACAGATATTCCCGGAAGCCTTTTTTCTCCCTGCCAAAACTTGCCAGTGGAAGACCGGCTGCCAGAACTACATCTGTTTTCCGCTCTCCCCGGCGATAGCGGATTTCCTGGGCAATGGCTGCCATTGTCAAAAGATAATAATTGTCATTGGAAGTCTTACTTCTCACCAGCGTCTGCCGCCCGGTTCCACACACATAAAATTTCCCATTGTACTGCAGGACATTCTGCATGGTATACGGCTCGTAATCGTATCCGGTCAGTCCGGTCGGGAAACATACATGGGGAGTTTTTATGGCATAATATCCATGGTCAATTCCTATAATGATAAGTCACCACATCCTTTCTGGTTTTTCTTGTTCTTTTCCAGCAGGTGGTCTTTTGGTCTGGAAAAAGAGAAAAAGGGCAGAACCCCGAAGAGCCCTGCCCGTAATAAAAAATACCGCTATGCATATTTGCAAATAAACACGCATAGCTATATTCCATCATTTTTTATTTGTCAATCAGTGCTGTAAAATAATATAACTTTGCACTAATTCCATTGCTGTTTATTTTTATAATTTGTCCTTTTAATCCTTCCGTTCAAACTTAACTGTATACCTATTGACAATATCATCTTTTCTAAGTTTATATATACGCAGCAATTCATTAATTTTATTTACATCACTAAGATTTCCGTTCTGGCAAAGAGTACTATAGAAATCTCGAAGATTTTTTCTAAAACATGTTAGTTCTTTCTCGGTCATCACTCTCATATTTTCATCAGGAGATGCAACCTCATCAACAACTTTAGATGGATGAATCATTATTGGTACACATTCATTTGGGTATACATAATTCTCCTTAAACCAATTAACTGATCCCGATAATTGATTACAATAATCTTTCTTTATTGTTTGAGTAGTGGCCTCTGTTTTACATTCAATAACCAAATATTTGCCAGTGTCAATTGCCCACAAATTATCAGGTCCGTATCCTCCTGTTTCTTTATCAGGTCTTGAACATACAAAGCCAAGAATTGTTCCTATTTGACTTAATGCCTCCTCAAACTTTTCGTATTCGCTTCCCATACATAAATTTGCCAAAATTCCATCTACATATACTAACAGTTCATTTAACCCAAGTTTTTCAGCATCTAGATTTGTACTGATGGCTTGTGCCTGCGGAATTGTATTAATTGTTCTTTGATATTGTATTCCCGCAATAGGCGACAGAATAGCTGCATTTAATTTTTTGCCCGCTTTTAGCACTTCTTGAGAAAGTGCCGGATCTATTTTATTGGTATATTCAGCCTGAATCTGGTATAAATATCCCTTAGTTTTTTTGTCTTTCTCTTTATCTTTAACACTCTTAATAGTATTTGCAGCATCAGACCACTGCATATTTATAGCATTTTCAAAAGCTTTTCTCTGAGCAACTATTTTTTCATCTACCTTTGCCTCATTTGAGTATTTGACAGTAGCCAAATTTTCCTTACAGGTTGCAACCCATTCTGCATTTTTCTCTAATGAATAATTTGCAAGTTCAAATATTTGATCAATTGTTGGCTTTGAACCAGTTTCACTAACCAATAAATCCCATAATTGTTTTGAAAGATCATATTGGCATCTTGTCGCTACACTAAAATAATCTATTCCTCTATTTCGTGATAACACATCTGTAAGCTCATCACCCATAAGAACAATACAACACTCATCGTCATTAGAACGAATTCCACGCCCCATGCCTTGCTCAATTCTTTGGACTTGTTCCCTTAATAAAACAGTGCTCTGAGGAGCTACACTTTGAATATATCTATCCTTAATGCTATTTAAAGGAGGAAGCCCGTCAATAACCAACATTCTACAAGCATCACCCGGCAAATCAATTCCGTCATATCTATTAACAAAAATTATTTTTCCTACATGTTTACCGCTTTTTAATGCTGCAACTATTTTATCTATGTTATCTTTTGTCGCTGTTCGTATTCCACGTTCATCCCAAAATTTTGCTCTGGAAAAAGAAGGGACAAGTATTACAACATTATACTTTTCAGCTATTTCCTCAATTTTTTCCTTTATCTCAATTTCTGATATATCACTATTTACGTACTTTGGAAAAATAATGAGTCTATCGCCAATATCATTAGCATTCTCTGGCGTAATAATGTTCTTCATATCTTCTGTATTTAATCCTAACGCAGAAACAAACACACTGTCATCAGCTAATGTTGCACTCATATATATGCGTCTACTTGCTTCTTCAAGACTCGATATCTTATCTAAATCAATTCCCTTAGGTGATATTTCAATTGCAGAAGCAGTAATTATACAATCACTTGTTTCCAAGCTTCGCTCTATCAACGGCAACCCAAAATATATTGCAGAATTCTTACTATTATCATATTTCGTTAATATTCTATAAATGTTATCTTGCTGTCTCTGCCATTCCCAATAAGGCACAAGCATTTTTTTTCGACAATCTTTCATTTCAACAATGTCAATATAGTTTTTTGGATTGTAGTCTTTTAACGAAGAACTAAATATAGCAATTAATTCCTTATAGGCATCTGATTCAGCATCAATTTTTATCATAAACTGACTAATGATTTTATCCATACACGCATGTACATCATCAATAATAATACTTCCTATAGGGTAATTGCCACCTTCTCTCATCCCGAAATAACTATAACCATTTACAATAGTCTGAATAGAAGTAACAAGAATTGCTTTTGAATTTGAATAGCTATAATCATCTTTATCTTCCGTTGCAGAAATTCCCAATCTCTTAGCCTCATCAATAACCTGCTTAACCAAATAATTATCAGGCACAACATATATAGCTGGTCCTTTTTCTTCATTTAAGCAGCTCTGAAGCATAATCAACCCAACTACTGTTTTACCGCTACCAGTATTCATTTTTAAAATTACATTTTTCTCATTTCTTATATCAAACCACTTTTTCCATACTTCGCTTTGAACATCTCTAGGATATCCATAACCTGGTGCTTTTGAAGGTAATGTCATAAAAATTTCTCTAGGCTCTATTGTTTTGGCTTTTGCACTAGAACTAAGTTTCGATAAAAGATTCATTATTCCACTCCTGATTTTTTAAATACTGCGTCCTCTGAACTTATATATAAATTTTCTAAGGAACGCAAGCACAATAATCTACTAGAACCGTTGCTAAATTAACTATTAAATCTACTGGGAGTAATCCTTTTCAATTTCACTTGTTAATCTACTTTACAAACTCATTTCTATTGACAATAATACCATAAAAATGCTCTACTGTATATTTTTTATTTATAATCTAGATCTTGAATCCATCTTCGGACCTCTGTTGACACATTTTTGCAAAAATCTTGAATCCATATTTCATGAAGTCTGATTTCTGATTTTGTACTGCCTATATTTCCAACACTCCCACCTGTTTCCCGGAGTGCATTCAAACATTCCCATTCTTTTTTGAAATCTCCTGTAAATTCCATCCAGACTTTTATATGATATTCCTTAAAACCAAGATGATAAATCAGATAGGTCAGCCTGTCAAAATCAGCTAACTGCATTTTTTCTTTCTTGAGTAATAACCTTTTATCATGCTCGCTACATAAATATAAAAATGCAAGCTGCTCTATCTTTGCCTGCTCCATATATTTCTCCCTTCTCTTCTGCTTTGTCTCACTTTTACAACCGATTCTACCTTGTCCAATCGTTAAAATCAATACAGATGGTGCAAAAAGTGAGACAAGCCATCCTTTTACCAGAGAGGAAGAGATTTAAAATGCCAAAGCCAAAGACACAGTCTGGTGAAAAGAATCTGATCAGCCAGCGGTTGATTGAGCTTCGCAGGACTCACAATATGTCTCAGCGTGATCTTGCCTATAAACTCCAGTTAGCTGGTTACGATATGGATAAAAATGTAATCACCAGAATCGAAACAAACAAGCGTTATGTCACTGATCTTGAATTAAAAGCCATTGCTGAAATCTTTCAGGTTTCATACATATTTCTCATTGATGGCAAAGACGAATAGAAGTGACAAATGGGGAAGTTTCTTTCGTGCTTCCCCATTTTATCCGTCCTTATTACAGATTCAGTAGTTCTAAGATTTTCTGCATACCGGCCTGATATAAAGATTCCGCATATAATATCCATCTTTCACTGACTTCAGTAACATATGCGTCTATCGTTTTTCGCTTTTCTTTTGATAATCCCATTGTCTGAACCTGTTCTTCATATTTTGATATTTTTTCCAGCATTCCCTGGTACACTGTATTTTCTTTCAGCTGATCTTCTACCTCATCAATCCAGGTATCCATTAGTAGCTCCAGCAGTTTCTTTGTGTCACCGTCATCCTTTCCCAGTATTGCTTTTTTTATTTTTCCAAGCATCGCTCCATAAGAGATCATTTGAGCCTGTCCCATATAAAAATGGTACTCTTCTTCTATCATTTCCTTTTCGCTCTCCAGTTGAAAATATCGATGCACTGCCTTATGCTCTTCTTCCGTTAGGCTGATTGACTGATTCGTCTCCATAAATGTTTCTATCACTGGATACTTCTCTGTAAATTCCAGTATTTTCTTTTGCAGTCTCTGGTATTCAGCATCATGCTTTTTCAGATAGGTGCATACCTGTTCTCCTATCCGTATCCCCAGGCATTGCTCGTTCCAGATGATATCTGGCTGTAATGACATATCGTTTTCTCCCTTCTGTGTAGTTTCCCTGTTCCAAGCACAAGACTATACCACACTTCTGGAAGAAAGCTATTCAGCAGATCTACTGAAATGACTAGGCAGATACTGTGCAATCTGTTCTTTCGCTATAATAAAAAATGGCATGGAAGAACCTTATTCTTTCATACCTACTACAGATTTCTATCTTTAACTAGATACACATCTTTTTCTATTGGTTGTGTATCATGTACCTATTTATCATAAAAAACAAACTGTATACACTTCATACACCATTATAAACTGTACTCCATTTTAGGATAGCCAATGTATACCGTATCATATGAATCCCAGTTATCAACTGTTGTAGACACCAGTTCCACATCTCTTAAGCTCTCATCATCATGTTCTCTTGACACCCGGCTGTCATCATCTGTCCAGTCAAGGTCATCATCTGTATATGGCTCCACAGGCTCTATTTCAAACAGATCTGCCTCTGTAATTTTTGCTATCTTTTCAGCAACATCTTTTGTATTTCCTGAAGCTGAATAATATACAACCAATGTTTTTCCATTTCCTGTTGATGTATTTTCTGTTGTATCTGTAGTGTTTTCGGAATTTGTATCCGCTTCTTCATTTCCAGACTGGTTTGTACTTGTAGAATGGCTGTCATTATTAGAAGCAGACTGGTTTGTATTGCTTGCTCCACATCCTGCCATCAAACCGATTGCCACGATGCATGTTAAGAGTACTGCTGCTATTTTCTTTGTTTTCATTCTAAGGTCACCTCCTGTCGTATAAAATGTTTGTCACGCTAATTTCTATCGGATGAAATTGGTAAATACAAAATCCGGTGCCTTTGGCATTTCAATTCCCATTTTTGTCGCAACATTTTTACAGTTAATGAAATATGCCATATTGTTTCCAAGGATCTGCATAACCTGCATTCCTTCGAGATCCTGTTTTACTTCATCCGGATTCGTCCCATGTACCATATTCCAATATCTCGATGTGATAATCGGCATCTGCATCAGACCAAAATATTTATTTACCTGATCCCATGTGGCCGTTGTTCCGGCCCTTCTTGCTGAAATTACCACAGCGGCAGGTTTCAGGCGGAATCTGTCGCCGCCACCGTTTAAATCGGCATAAAAGACTCTGTCCATAAAGGATGTGATTGCACCGCCTGCACCACCCCAGTGTACCGGAGTTCCAAATACGAATCCGTCATAATCCCCTGCTATTTCCAGAAATTCATTCACGATATCATCCAGGATGCATTTATTTTTTTCCTGACATTTTCTGCAGGCAATACATCCTGAAATCGGCTTGTTTCCAATCCAAAAAATATCTGTACTTATGCCATTTTCATTTAATGCACTGGATACTTCACAAAGAGCTGTATAAGTACAGCCATTTTTGTGTGGACTTCCATTGACAAGTAATACTTTCATTGATTTTTCCTCTTATGCTTACCAGTTCTTTTTTTCTTTTGAACTGTCATTATTCTTTTTTCTTTCCTCAACCATCTTCACGAACCATTCCACCATATTCGGATCCTGATGCGAGAAGAAGGAGCTTGTCTTCTTGTCCAGTTCTGCAATAGTCTTCATATCTTCATCAGAAAGTGTGAAATCAAAAACATTAAAGTTTTCTTCCATTCTCTCAATGTGTGTTGATTTCGGAATAACCACTACCCCTCTCTGAATATGCCAGCGAAGCATAACCTGTGCCGGAGTCTTCTGATATTTTTCTGCAATCTCTGCGATGACAGGATTCTCAAAGGTGCCTCCTCTGCCCTCACCGAATGGTGCCCATGCTTCTAACCGGATATCATATTTGTCTGCCCATTCCTTCATCTCTTTCTGCTGATTGAAGATGTGGGTTTCCACCTGATTTACCATAGGTTTAATGCGGTTGAAGGATGCAAAATCAACCATTCTGTCTACATAAAAGTTGGAAATTCCGATTGCTCTGATTTTTCCCTCATCGTACAGATCTTCCAATGCATGGTAAGCACCGTAAGCATCTGAAAATGGCTGGTGAAGCAATACCAGATCCAGATAATCTGTCTTTAACTTTTTCATGGATTCAAGAACTGATTTCTTTGCTTCTTCATATCCATAATGTTCGACCCACACCTTTGTTGTAAGGAAGATTTCTTCTCTTGGAATGCCTGACTTTTGGATTGCATTCCCAACCTCTTCCTCATTAAAATAACTCTGTGCTGTATCAATCGCCCGGTATCCAACTTTTAAAACATCAAGCACACATCTTTCACATTCCTCTTTTGTTACCTGATATACGCCATATCCCAGTATTGGCATTTTTACACCATTATTTAATGAAATATATTCCATTGTCGTATCCTCCTTGTTTTCTTTCATTTATCTTACATTCATACTATAATACTGATAGATTCCTTTGAGAAGTTTCGATAAGTTTTTCAGTCTTAACCTTTCGGTTTATTCTGGTTCTTACTGATTGAACAGCCATCCCATAATTTCTTTGTCACGACAAAACAGATAGCCACCGCCATGCTGATAAGTGACCGGTGTTCCTTCAAAGTAATCTTTATCTTTTACATCCAGTACCACCAGTTTATCAATCTCTGATTCCGGTAATCCCTGTTCTTTGTAAAGCTCATGTATCTGCTGGTATGCCTCTTTAAAAGGTTCTGATCCATAGTATTCGTCGCTTTCGCCAATCACAAAATATACCGGCGTTTTCATCTCCACAACCGGCTCATATGCACCATCCCACTGAGAGCTGCACATAAGTGCCGCTGTATATAATTCCGGCTGCTTTGCCAATACCAGTGACAGGGTTTCTCCTCCTCCGGAATAACCATTAATATATACTTTCGATGGATTAATAATATAATGCGTCAGAAAATACTGTGTCAGTTCAATTGTCTGATCTGCTGATGTCTGTCCCCAGTCATTTAACTGTGGAGCTACAATAATCATATCGGTAATATACTTCTGTGCTTCAAATCCAAAATCTTCTGTCCGGATATTTTCTCCCACGCCCTGAAAATATAATCCCTGATATCCGGGTAATGTTACATATAGTGCATATTCCTTTGTCCCGTCATATGCATCCGGAATATATACATTGTAATGAATGTCCCCTTCATTTGGAGAATGAAGAACATTATCCAGGAGGAAGCCCCGGTATTCTTCGCTTCCCGGCGTAACATTTTCCAATTCATCTCCGGATGTATTTTTTTCTGTATTTTCTTTTTTCTCATCTGTCTTCTGCTGTACGGTCTGTACCTGGTTTATTGTTTGTTGATTCTTCTTTTCATCCCTGCCGGGTTTTGAAAAGTAGATATATACCATGATTACCATTGCTAAAATAACAACTCCAATAATTGTAAGTACTAATTTCCGCTTTTCCATAAATACACCACCTTCTTTCAGTATGAACCTTTTCGTTTTCTCTTACCTGTTTTCTTTAGAAACACTCCACTATAATATCCAATAAATGCAATCAATATCATTACTGCCAGATAATCCAGCAGAAAAGGAAAGATCCCCTTTTCATAATCATAAAATACAAAATGCATCCTCATAATCAGATAATCTCCTATCTGTCTCCTGTAAAATGCATATAAACCATAACCTGCAATTGTGGTTGCGACAGATCTTGCTGCCCATGTTCTGATGACGGATGGATGTTCCCATAATCGTCCTGCCATTGCTACCGCTATATTCCAATGAAATCCGAGATGTAATGACATCACCACCAGTCCCCAGTATGCGCAAAACATATGTATCTGTCTGGCTGTCATATATGTTCCGGAAATCTTTATCCATTTAAATATGTGATTTGACAATAATATTCCACTTATCATGGAACCCATTATAAGAATAAGCATGATGATAACCAATACTGTCTGTATCACTCTGAACGCATTATATTTTCCTTTCCTTACAGAGGTCACCCATTTATGATTCAGTATGTAATGTGAAATAAAAAGCACAAGCATCGCCATACCAATCCACTCATGTGCAGTCTCGCTGAGCAGACTATATGGCATAAGAAGAAGCAAACATATCGTCATTCCTATATCTATCAATATTTTTGCTGTAAATCGTTTATTTTTCATATCCTACCTCTTATCTAAAGCATTCTTATTGTCTTTATTTGCATATAGTATCCTCCATTTTCACTTCAGCTAAAGTATAACAAAACGAGACTCCATTAGAAGTCTCGTTTTGTTATTCAGTATTAACCTTTAGGTTTCTACTCGCATGTATTCAATTTTTATTTTACCTTGTTAATAGCATTTATCAGCCGCTTAACCTTAATGGACGGTTTTTTCGAATGAAGAATTCCAAACGGCATAGTATAATCCCACTCTACTGGAATGATTCTGATCAGTGGATGAACACTTTCCCAGCTCTTGAATGCCAGTAATACCTCATTATTGTTTTCGCATCGGTTAAATGCTTCTACATTGTACAGATTAAAGTCTACAATATTGATTTCAGGATGATTTTTCATCATATCATCCCTTAGCATATCGCCATAATAACTCCATCCTCTTCGCATGAGCATAAGATTTTCTCCAGCCAGATCATCAAGTGTAATTTTTTCTTTTTTTGCCAGCCTGTGATGAATTGATACCGCCACACAAAATGGTTCTCTTGAAATCTCAGTGCCATCACAGCCTCTGAGTTCAAGCATTTTTTCATCAAAGATTCCAGCTATCACATCAATATTCTTTCCCATATTAGCCAGTATCTCTCTTGCATTCTCTGGTGTATTTTCAAATGTAATCAATTTAAACTTCATCTCCGGATATATTTTCTGTATCTTAGGCCAAAGTTCCACAAAAACTTCCGGTGGCGTCATCGGAGATATTCCAACACGAATGATTTCTTCATTATGATTCATTGCTTCCTGCGCCCGTATCAACGATTCTTTTGAATATTGAATCAGATATTTTGCATCCTGATAGAGCGATTTACCAGCTTCCGTAATAATAAGACCTCTGTGTGTTCTTTCAAATAATTGCAAATTTAAGCTGTTTTCCAAAGAATTTATCTGTTTAATAACCGCAGGTGCACTTATATATAATTCTTCTGCCGCTTTACTAAAACTTCCAGCTTCTACAACGCAGATAAATGTATCAAGTTGTGGATTATACATCATGTAATTCACTCCTCTTTGTGATTTTAAATCATCTGAAATGCTTTCAGTGCCCCAATAATTGCCTCTTCTTTCTCCTTCGGACATTGTGGTTGCTTTGCTCCCTCTGACCTAGGAATATTAAAATTCTCCGCTAATTCAATTCCACACTTTCTCTTCACCTGTGCAATATACAGATTAGATACCTTCATCCCATCATTATACTCTGCAACATACTTCTTTATCTCCTCATAAGTAGCCTTGCTCTCAGCCGCCGTTAAATCCATCTCGTCCATGTCAAGTCTCACATTCACATGATGCTTCGCTTCGTGGAGTTTGGACAATAAACATACCATCTCGACTGTGTTTTCGTTGAGCAACCGAATTGCTTCGCCTTCAAAACCTTCATAATACACCGGAAATGCCAGATCAATCTGCCTGATGATGCGCCCATCATCCATCTTTTCCGGGTATAACTCAATTGCATCAATAAACAACTGCATAAACTCCTTTTTTTCAATATCTGACATTTCTGCATACAGTATATCAAACTTTTGCAGGATTTGGTACAGTTGTTTTTCACTAATTTGTCTTCCATACGCTGCCTTAATCTTTTCCTCCACATCGGCAATCTCATTCTCAAAACCAGAAATCCTGTCGTAAAGATTATCCAGACGGTCCTGCATGCCCTGGAACTTCCTTGCATAATGCTTATCGCCAGCATCCAAAGTATCCATCATCACAAGCAGTTTATTCTTCGCCCCGACAACCTGCTGTAACTGCCCCTTCAGCTGATCCCGTTCCTCTTCTCTTCCAGCTTCGAGACATCCACCTTTTCCTGCAATCTTTCTCCAATATACTCATGAAACCTTTCATCAGCAATCATCCCTCTGATGAACCACTCCACCTCTGCATTGATCTCATTCTGATTCAGTGATGGCTTAAAATCACAGAAATGTTCCTCATCAATCTTTCTCCTGTGCTGACATCTATAATAGAAGTCATCCTTATATTCACCAGATTTCTTATTCTTCCTTCTCCTCACAGTTCCTGCCATTCCAGCACCACACACCGGACATTTCAAAAGTCCCGACAAAATATGCTCATGTTCAAGACTACGTGTCTTATTCCACTTAACCCCCGTCCTCTTCCTTTTCTCTCTCGCCGCCTCCCACATCTCTTCATCCACAATCGCCTCATGCAGTCCATCTGCCAGCAGGTAATCATCAGTCTTCACACGCCGGTATTCATCCCTCGTTCCCTTCACCTTCTCCGTAACATTCTTCCCGTAAGCAATCTTACCAGTATAAACCGGATTATCCAAAATCTTCATGATCAGTCCTCTGGCAAAATAGTTCAGCTCATGCCCCCTGACCTTTTTCTTCGTATAACCTCTCTGGTTCAGATAATTACAGATAGCATCTGCCCCCATATCCGTATGCCCAAACTTGTCATAAATAATCCGCACAATCTCCGCTTCTTCCTCATTCACCACCAGAGTGCTATTCTTGGAATCCAGATCATATCCGAAAGGAGCCTGTCCGCCATTCCATTTTCCCTCTCTGGCCTTCTGCTTTCTTCCTTCCATTGTCTGGACCAGAATATTCTCCCTTTCAATCTCAGCCACTGCCGACAGCACCGTGATGGTCAGCTTGCCGGAATCCTTAGAAGAATCAATCCCGTCTTCCACACAGATCAGATTCACTCCATAATCCTGGATAAACTGCAGGGAGTTTAAAACATCTGCTGCATTCCTTCCAAAACGTGACAGCTTAAACACCAGAATAAATGCCACTCCGTCACGTTCCTCGGACACATCCTGCAGCATCCTCTGAAACTCCGGTCTGCCCGTAATACTCTTTCCGGATTTACCAGCATCACAGTATTCCCTGACCACTTCCATTTCCTGGAACTCCGCAAACTTCATCAGCCTTTCTTTCTGTGCCTCCAGACTGTAGCCGTCCACCTGCATTGCCGTAAAAACACGGATATAAATATAACATTTTTTCTTCACTCTGCACTCTCCTTCCTGTACTCCACATCCTCATCCAGCATCCGAAAATGCTTCAAAGCATCCAGAATTGCCTTTTCCTTTTCCACCGGACAGACTGGCACATGATTCTTATTTTTCGCTGGTTTGTTATACGCTTTCCCCATATCCAGACCATACTTCCGTTTCACCTGCGCTATATATATAATGTAGGAATATTCATCCCATACTTCTCTTTCACATATGCACGGATCTCTACGTAAGTCGCTTTCGCCTCAGAAGCCGTCACCTGATGCTCCGTACAGTCCACTGCAAAAGTCACCATTTCATCCGGCTCATCATTCACTTTTCTTTTTCCATCGCTCTCATAATAAACAGGAAAACGGAAAACAATCTTTTTCAGGATCCTGCCATCTTCCCTTTCCTCAGAAAAAACATCAATCCGCTCAATAAACTGCCTGCACAGTTCCCTGCGTTCCTCACAGCTCATTCTCTCAAACAGCAGATCAAAGTTATCAAGAATCTTTCGTATATTATCAGAAGAACGAACCCCTTTCTTCAAAGCCTCCATCTTCTTTTTCAGCTTCCGGATCTTCTCCTCCAGACATTCGATCTGGTCATAAGCCCCGTCAATCTTTGCCTGAACAGCCTCATATTCTCCGTCATAGTCCTCTGCAAAAATATCCAGATTGTCCAGTTCCATCCCCAGCTTATATTTCAGATGCTCCTGACTGTGCAGTTCCTTTCTGGTCCTTTTCAGATCCGCTTCACAGGCATCCAGCGAACTCCTGTCCCCAACCACATCCATAACTGCCTGACGGAACTCCCTTGTTTCTGTCACCTTTCCCACAATCTCCATCACAGCCTTATCCAGTTTCTCCTGATTGTATGTCCGCCAGCAGTCACAGACACGCCCTGCACTCTTACGATAATTCCGGCACCCATAAGAATAAACAATCTTATAATAGCCGCCACGATTGCTGTTCTTCCGTTTATTCTTTTTTGTAACCAGCCCTGTTCCGCACACCGGACACTTCACCAATCCGGACAGAAGACTGATCCGCTCCGGATCATCCACCTTCTTCTGCGGTCTTCTCAAGCTCTTCCGCTTTTCCTGTACCCGCATCCAGACATCTTCCGGAATAATCGCCTCATGTCTGCCCCTGATGGAAATAACCTCTTTCGGATTCTTTTTAATCTCCTCAGAATTTATCCGCCTATTATATACGATCATCCCATAATAAATAGGATTTCCCAGCACCGAAGAAACAAAATCCGAAGTGATAACCTTATCCTCTCCCTTCACCACACGCTTATAACCATTCTCATTCATCCAGCCCACAACCGTATTCAGCATCATATCCGGTTCCAGATACTTCTGATAAATCATCCTCACCAGATCCGCCGCCTCAGGAACCACCACCAGTTCCTTATTCACACTCACATATCCATACGGCACGCCGCCGCCCGGCCATCCCCCATTCATCAGCTTCTGCATCCTCGCCGTCGTGAACTGGACTGTAATATTCTCATGCTCCATTTCTGCCACAGCCGACAGGATAGCAAGTGTCAGACGTCCGCCCTGCGTGGAACTGTCAATGGCATCCTCAACACAGACCAGATCCACATCAAAATCCATCAACAGCTGCACAGACTTCAAAATATCTGCCGCATTTCTTCCAAAGCGGGATAACTTAAACACCAGCACACAGGAGATCTCATCTTTCTCACAGGAAATGTCATCCATCATTTCCATAAAAGCCGGTCTGCCCTTGATGCTCATTCCAGATCTGCCTACATCACAGTATTCCCTGACCACTTCCATTTCTTTATAGTCCGCATACTTCCGAAGCCGCTCTGTCTGTGCTTCCAGACTGTATCCCTCTGTCTGAGCCGCTGTAGAAACACGGGTATATATGTAACATTTCTTTCTCAAATCTTCACCTCATTTCGGTTGCCCATCGTCATACGGTTGCCGTACATAAAATATATCGGAATCACCAGTCTGTGCCAACTCGCAGAACGACCAAAAAAACTGCCCCAAAATCCACCTTCTCCTATGCGGTTTCCATAGCGCAAAAAGACCGGCAGCCCCAAAAGACCACCGGCACACTCGATCACTTCCCCTGCAGCTGTGAATTTCTCTCCTCAATCTCCCCCAGAACCACATCCCCGTACTTCTGGATCATTCTTGCCAGAAACTCTGCACACTTTTCCATGTTTAGCCTGGCCTGTTTCTCCGTCAGTCTGCCGGTATCGATCAGTTCAATTTTTCCCATAGCCAAAAACCACCTCCTACTGTTCCAAGGAGTCCTGGTCCCTGATTTTTTGACTTTCCGGACAAAAAAATAAACCCGCTGCCATCCACAGATTTCTCCGCAAACAGCAACAGGTTTCCCCTGATCATTTATTTACTTTATCATCCGTTCAATACCATCGGTCATACGGATTCCCACGCACCCTCTTTGTCTCTGGTGCCTTCTCAATACTCTTTTCAGCTTCTTCCCTCGTTGCAAACAGCCTGTGAGCCTTCACCTGTATTCCGCCGCCCGTATCTGTAAAACGTACCAGGAACATCCCGCCGGAACACCTGCGGATCTCCACTTCTCTCACATACCTGTTTGATTCCACAATATATGCAGTATCCCCGACTTTCATAAAATCACACTCCTGCACTCAAAACATCCTTCATCCTCACCAGAACAGGAAGCACCTGCCCGTCAGCAAATCTCCGTTCAAAAGAACCATTGGAAAAATGATCTTCTCTCAGCAGCATTGTCAGCAACGCCGTACAAAGTTCATAATCCGCTCCCGGAACACGTTTCAGTTCCTCATTACAGTCAATCGGCTCCGTAATCATGTAATCCCCATAATTTGTTTTCAAATCTCCTATTGTCTTTAACAGATCTGCATACAGATTCTCTTGTGGATTCTTTAATTCCAATATTTCCTGAATTTTTCGTAGTTTCTCTGACTTTGTCAATGCTATACACCACCTTGATAAACGTTCGAATATATGTTCTTTATATTTTAACATATACCCAATAATTATTCTAGCGCAAAATATATTCATGTAATATCCACAACAGCAAGGTTTCGTTGCGACTACGAAATTGATACAATTTAACGGTGCACACCCTTGTGAACACCCCTGTTCGCCTTTCGTTAAATAATTAAAATAGGCTACTCTTTTGCATATTTCTGATCAGCCTGTTTCTTCCATAAAAAAAGAGACATTGACATAATTTGATCAATATCTCTTCTGCTGCTTTGCTGAGACATATTCTTCCGACTGGATATACTTCTCAGGGAAGCATCAAATTCATCCTTGACGGAATCCAGTCCATAATAAAACCGCTACCACACCGAAACAAAGGATATGTCTCTATTTTTGGTAAAACCATAGATGTAGGTTAATCATGTTTTTTTAATCAGCGTTTTGATACTCACTGTCTTCCCCAAATAGCTACCGAATTTGACCTCACGATCAATTCTTCGACAGGCAGACCAATCGGGCAAATGTTATGGCAAGCTAATGATTTCCCGCATCCCTCAAAATAATTTTCCTTATATTGAGTTGAAACCTCATTCCGATGGCTTATTTCCTGTTCTTCATTCAGAATCCGAAATGCGTTGACTGCAGCAACAGCGCCTGCGAAAGTCCCATTTGCAGAGAAGTTAGGACACACTTCAAGGCAGCAGCCACACATCAGACAGCGTGCCGACTGGTATCTCGGTTCATGTGTCCACGGATTCATATAAGCTTCACTTTCAAGCCAAAGGTTCAGTTTTTTCAAATTTTCAAACAGAATTGACCGGTCAACGATCAAATCTCTTACAAGCGGAAATTTGCTTAAAGGTTCCAAGGTGATTGTAGAACCTTTTAACGTATGTAAAAATGTAGAGCATGCCAGCCTCGGACGTTCGTTAATCAGCATGGCGCAAGCCCCACATTTTCGCACCATACAGCTACATTCCCAGCTGATGGGAGTAACTATATTCCCTGAATTATCTTTCAAAGGTGTTCTACTGTTCAATTCCTTTAGAACATTGGCAACAGAGCTGTTTTTGCTTCCGTCAAACTCAAATTCCTGCCAATAACTGTCTGATTTCTGACTCTCCTGCCGCCTGATTCTTATTTTATATACCAAGTGAATCACCGCCTTTCTGGAACAGGTACAAAGGAAATCTGTATCTGCTTTCCATCAAATCTGGCTACCGTTGTTTTAAGGTAATCATCGTCATTGCTCTTCGGATAATCCTCCCGCCAGTGTGCACCACGGCTTTCTTTTCTTGCAAGAGCACTCTTTAGAACTGCCATGCCAAGCAATGGAAGATTTCCTGTCAGCGCTTGTACCGTTTGAATCCCATTTAACAACGTATTCTCATTTCTGACAACGCCCATAGTATCCTGCATCACTTTGTTTAATTGCTTTATTTCTGAAATTTGAGACGTTGGTGGAAAATCTATCTGTGTCGCACAAGATAGATCTACTACATCTGCCTGTTCACATGCTGATTTTGCCGCAACACGTCCTCCGTATAACGCTCCTAACAGAGAATTTCCACCAAGACGGTTGGCACCATGATATTGGGCACAGCATTCTCCGGCAGCGTAAAGATTCTGAATCGGCGTTCTGTGCTGCTCATCCACCAGAATGCCTCCCATAAAATAGTGAATTCCCGGTAAAACAGACACCGGTTCCTTTCGTATATCTTTATGCAGATAGGTCATACAATCGTCTGCCAGACCAGATAGCTTATTTGAAATAATCTCCTCCGATATTTCCGTCATGTCAAGAAATACCTCTGATTCATGGCTGACCTTCCATATCTCTCTGGCGGTAATATCTCGTGGCATCAGATTTCCAAGCTCCGGGTATTTTTCCTCCATGAAATACCATTGTTTTCCATCTTTCATGGCAAACAACCTGCCACCTTCCCCTCTGGCCGCCTCGCTGATGAGCATGCGTTTTCCACCACATTTCACAGTTGTCGGATGGTACTGGATCATCTCGCCATTTGCCAGAGGAACACCAAGCCGGAACAATTCTGCGGTGACTTCTCCTGTATTGCTCAGCGAACCCGTTGTATTTCCAAACAATCCGTGCATACCACCGGTGGCAACAATAACCGCATCCCCCGGTAATTCCACAGTCTCCTGACTGTATTCATCCCTGATTACGCAGCCACAACAAATATTGCCACACAGACGAAGTGTTAGGAAAGAATGATGGCTGAACCGTTCTACCATACCAGATGCTTCTTTCCTGCGAACAGCGTCTATCATAGCTGTCATGATCTGCTTCCCGGTATCGCTCTGTGCAAAAGCAGTCCGTTTCTTTTTCTGCCCGCCAAAATTCCGCAGATCCACATCATCATAGCCACTCATGTTAAATTTAACTCCAAGTTTTAGCAGCCAGTGCACCAGCTCCGGTGCTGCCTGTGTCATTCCCCAAACTGCATTTGGATCTGCCAGACCACATGCTGCCTTTATTGTATCTGTAAAATGTTCTTCGGGACTGTCGTTTTCATCTTTTGTATTCAAAGCTGCGTTGATACCGCCCTCCGCCATAACAGACTGTGCCCGCTCTGACGGAAGGGAGGAAACCAGTTTTACATTGCATCCATTTTCCGCTGCCTGCAAAGCCGCTGAAAGTCCTGCCAGTCCAGCACCTATAATAACAATTGTCTTACTCATAGATATTGCCACCCAATATAATATAAAATAACCGCTCCCGCTATAAAAAGAAGAAGCACCGAAAGGATCAAATAAATATCACTCCTTCGTTCTTTATAACTGATGATTCCCAGTGATACGAGCAATGGGCGGATATTGATAAAAATATGAACAAAGATTGCCGCTACGAACAAAAGCTGAGTTACCATCTTTACCGTTGTAAAAGGGAACAAAATATATGTCCCATTCTGCACCTTTCCAAACAAGCCAATATGGAATAACAGCAGAATCAGTATTGCCATCCCACTGGCTCGTCTCGCCCAAAATATGACGTTTTGTTTCAGATACATTTTTCCTGATTGCTTCGCTGTCTGTAAACTCTGAACTGTCAGGATGACACCAATCACCGTATGCACAACAAGAATACCAACACCAATCCATGCAAGAAGTTTCCCTGCACTACTTCCAACTCCGTTCAGCATAAAGCTGCCCATGATTCCATGAATCATAAAAATGAGAAGCATTAAAACAGACAAAATCGTATTCCATTTTCTCATAAATTCCCGCTCACCTCATTTCTTCGCTGTCCATGATCATATAGTCCATCTGTGTTAGCGTTGTAACGTCAATAAAATCATCCGATGCCAGGAATACATCATACTTTCCACTTACCACTCTTGATAGCATCATTGTGTTACTGTACTCTTTCAGATCTACGAAAAAACCGGCCTGTTTCAACCTGTCACAGAGTTTCTTAGCATAACTGACAAGCGGATAATCCGTCTCAGATACATATAACCGAAAACTAATGTCCGTTTTCATGAGATCTGTTTCATTTGTTTCCGAATCGTCCAGTGCCAATTCTTTTAATTTATTCCGGGTGTTCTCGTTGTCGAGACCATCTGACATCATATTAATACCGAGAACATAAGAGCCTTCCAACTGTGCGGAGGCTTGAGCCGCCTTTTTTGACTTCGGTGTTGCTCCTGTGACTGCATCAATCATAGAAGGCGGTGAATGCAAAAGTGCACCGAAACCTGCAAGAAAAACAATTGTAACTGCTAACAGAATCAATTTCCGTTTCACATTGCCACCTCGTTTCTTATTTTTTCAAAATCCTCATTGCGTTCAAGACGGCAATTATGGTAACGCCTACATCACCAAATACAGCTTCCCACATTCCAGCTATACCCAGAGCACCAAGGATCAGGAACACACTCTTAATTCCAAGGGCAATCACTATATTCTGCATGACAATTTGCTTTGTCGCTTTTGCCACATCAATCGCATCCACCAGCTTAGATGGTTCATCTGTCATCAGAACCACATCCGCAGCTTCAATGGCCGCATCTGAACCAAGACCACCCATTGCGATACCAACATCCGCACGAGCAAGGACAGGAGCGTCATTGATACCATCACCAACAAAAGCTAATTTGCTTCCCTGTCTCTTTTTACTGTCTAAAAGCTCAACCTTTTCCACTTTTTGATCAGGAAACAGTTGTGCATAATATTCATCCAACTGCAATTCTTCCGCAACAGCCTTTCCGATTTTTTCATCATCACCAGTAAGCATGACTGTTTTTTCCACACCGATATGTTTCAAATCAGAAATTGCTTTTTTGCTGTCCGGCTTTACTTCATCTGTTATCAAAATGCATCCGGCATATTGACCATCTACTGCTACATAAACCTTTGTACCAACTTTTTCACAGGCTGTGTACTCCACATGCTCTGAATCCATAAGTTTCGTATTGCCAGCATAAACTTTCTTCTTTCCTGCCATGGCACTGATTCCATATCCGGAAATTTCCTTGTAATCAGAGATAACTGATTGGTCAATTTCTTTTCCATAAGCAGAGAGAATGGATTTTGCAATAGGATGGTTAGAAAAGCTCTCTGCCTGGACCGCATACTCCAGAACCTGTTCTTTTGAAAATCCATTTGCAGGCAGAATATCAGTCACATTGAAAACACCCTTTGTAAGTGTTCCAGTTTTATCGAACACAATAATGCTGACATTATTAAGCGCCTCTAAATAATTACTTCCTTTTACAAGAACACCTCGTTTAGATGCCGCACCAATACCTCCGAAGAAAGTCAGCGGGATTGAAATGACCAATGCACATGGGCAAGATACCACAAGGAAAACAAATCCTCTGCGAATCCACTCTGTCCAACCTCCACCAAGAAGGATCGGTGGCAGAATTGCCAGAATAGCTGCTAAGATTACAACAACAGGAGTGTAATAACGTGCAAATGTAGTAATGAAATTTTCTGTTGGTGCTTTTCTACTGGACGCATTCTCCACAAGATCAATAATCTTTGAAGCAGTAGATTCACCAAATGCTTTCGTTGTCTTAATCGTTAAAACACCCGTCTGATTCATACAACCGGAAAGTGCTTCGTCTCCTTTATGAACGCTTCTCGGAACCGATTCTCCAGTTAAAGCCCTCGTATCCAGCATAGAATCTCCATCCAATACCACACCGTCTAATGGGATTTTTTCACCAGGCTTTACAATAATAATCTCGCCAATGGCAACACTTTCAGGAGATATGGTAATCAATTCTCCGTTCCTTCTGACTGTAGCACAATCCGGACGTATATCCATTAAATCTGATATAGATTTTCTGGAACGCTCAACAGCCAATGACTGGAAAAATTCACCAACTTGATAGAACAGCATAACAGCAACTGCTTCCGGATATTCACCAATGACAAAAGCACCAATCGTAGAAACGCTCATCAGGAAATGTTCATCAAATACACGTCCCTTTGAAATATTCCTCACAGCTTGCCATACAACATCCCCGCCAAGAATAATATAGGAGACAATGAGAAAAACTAACTCGACAGGCAGTGGCACTTTCGCAAAAACTGTCAATGCCATACCAATACCATAGATTGCTGCGCCAATCGCTAAACGAATCGTCAACTTCTTGTCCTCATTGTTATAGGATGTATTGGTATCCTGTTTTTTTGCAGGTATATAGTATTCCTGTGCAATTTCGGAAACTTCTACATCTGGCTCATGGCTGTGGACAATCGTTTCAATCTGACTGGCTATTGTATTTGCGGCAACTGGAGCAACATTGATTGTCAGCGTCTGCTTCATCAAATTTACAACTGAGGATTGTACTCCATCCAATTCTCCGACTTCTTTTTCAATTTTTGCGGAGCAGTTCGGACAGTCCAAGCCCTTTAACAAATAACTCTTTGTAACGGGGATAATTGTTTCTTCCTGAACCTCCACACCCGGCTCATGGCTGTGGACAATCGTTTCAATCTGACTGGCTATTGTATTTGCGGCAGCTGGAGCAACATTGATTGTCAGCGTCTGCTTCATCAAATTTACAACTGAGGATTGTACTCCATCCAATTCTCCGACTTCTTTTTCAATTTTTGCGGAGCAGTTCGGACAGTCCAACCCTTTTAATAAAAATATTCGTTTCATAATGACCTCCTTGTAATTTGTTTAGTTGCTCAATTGCTCAACTATAACGCTAAAAATATTATTTCTGCCATAGATGCTCAAATCCCTTATCAATAATCTCTTTCACATGATCATCTGCCAGAGAGTAGTAAACTATCTGCGCTTCTCTACGGAATTTTACCAAATTCGCAAGACGCAATGCCTTTAACTGGTGTGAGATTGCGGATTTCGTTACCCCCAGTAGCACAGCAAGATCACATACACACATCTCACTCTGTTCCAGAGCGTGTAAGATTTGTACTCTGGTACCATCTCCAAATAGCTTAAATAAAGATGCCAACTGGATATAATCATCTTTGGGTTGCATCTTGGATTTCACATCATTCACAATATCCTCATGAATCACATCACAATTACAAATATAAGACGGTTTAGACATACACTTACCTCGTATAATCGGAGTTGAATAGTTGTTCAACTATGATTATATTCATTTTTTGTTCTATGTCAATAAGATTAGTAAATATCTTCTTGGATTTTTGTTTTTAACTGCTTAATACTTTTGTACCGCATCAAAGAATGTGTAGATGAGTTTGAATATAAATTCAAGGACTCCGAAACAGGAAAAATTAAAAAGTTCAAGATAACAGAAAAAAGGATTGTTACTTTTAATCCCAGACTAGCCAAGAAGCAGATATATGAGATTAACTTCTCTTTTTTCTTTTCGTAAAGATTCCTCAAAGTATCTTCCTTTTTCTGATATCTATAAATGAGCAAAGTTCGTGATTTTGCAGAAAAAAAAGATACCTCGATTCCGGATGTTATATTGAAAGCGACCAAAAACTCCACAATGGCAAACAGGGCTTTGCCCTAACAAAAAAAGGCTTCACACCACGACCACCGCCGCAATGCAAAGCCTCATCACTCACTATTATATTCTTGTCACAAAATCCAGCGAGATCCACCCATTCCGCTCTTTCTCATACGCTTTCAGCAGCCCCCACTTTGATGCTCCGACACCGTCAGCCTCAGCAACAATAGTAAAACAGCCAACACCCGTATATTTTCCAACCTTCTCCTGATCCGTTCCCGGCTTCTTCCGGATATTCAGATCCGAAATCTCCACACGAACCAGATACGGACGAAACACCTCTTCCTGCTTCTTATCCACGGAACTGTACACTGCCTTTCCATTCTCATCAAACACCGAAAATCCCGGATGCTCGTCTGCACATTTCTTTGCATTGTCCAGCACCTGAAATGCTCCTGCCTGACTTCTAGCATCCTTCCAGTCTTTTCTCACCCGGTACCAGACCTTTTTCTCCACCTTCACGCCATCAAACCGTGTCAGCCCATACTTCTCAATGATGGCACAGATCTTCTGTACATAAAAACTGTCCGTTGCATAGCCGCCATCCTTAATGATCCGGACAGCCTTCCGGTAATCCTTCTCCCCGGCCAGTCCCGCATATCTCTTTTTCTTCCCATTCATTGCGCCCAGCAGATAAGCAGAATGATCCGCAATAGACTGCTCCACACAGACATACTTCCGGAAATCCGCAGTCACCGTGTACAGCTTTCCGGTTCCATCATCCTCCTGCGTCTTCTTCCGGTACTTATTGGTTCCATCCCAGATACTTCCATTCCAAGTATTCCCAGACAACACGCACTTCATCCCAAAACAGTTATTTGCCTTCTGCGCCAGTTCCGTCCTGCCATAACCCGATTCCAGAATAAACTGCGCCGCAGACACCGAAGCCAGAATCCCACTGGTTTTCATATCCTCTGCACACAGCACTCCAATCCGCTCCGCTGCCTTCTCATCGGAAATCCCCAGAAACACAGAAGCCTGCGTCCCTTCAGCTTTCCCAGACATAGCAGCCTTCACAGCTTTCCTGAATCCATCCATCGTATAAGGCAGTCCCAGACCTTTCCACAGATGCTCCGGATCTCCATGATTTGTAGCAATTCCCCTTGCGTGTCCCTCTCTATGGGAAATCACCACACCATCTGCCAGCGGATCCAGACCAAACTTCTTACAAAGCATGGCAAACAATTCCACCGCTACTTCATACGTCCGCACTGCCGATGCCCTTGCCTTCGCCAGATCGGAGCAGGTAAAACCAGATCCGCTTGTGTACCGGATGCAGGCAGGCTCACACATCTCCACACCAATATGCGTATTATTTCCACTTCCCTTACTACCGGAGCCACAGTGCCATCCCCTGTGGTTCCATGGCAATGCCTGATACACCGTTCCATCATTTCCATCAATAAAACCATGCACACATGCACTTCCAAAAGAAGTGTGATTCCAGGAATCAAGAAAAACCTGTGCTCTCGGCTGCGGACATCCAACCGAGTGAAGCATCAGGCCTTTTACAGTAATTTTTCTCCCTGCAGTATAGCAGGGATTCTTAGTCAGAAAACTTTCAACCAGTCTCATTCCCCATCACTTCCTTTCCCTCTGTCATGCAGCTGTTCCAACACATCTTTCATCTTCTGCGGGATCGGCAGCCCCAGATGTCCTGCATTCTCCAGCAAGCTCACACCCTCATTGGAAATATAGAAAAAGATCACCGCTGTCCTCAGCACGGATCCGTTCCCGATCACAGCCACATCCAAAATATTGGCCATTCCCACCAGCAGAAAGATCAGCACCTTCCTGCAGATTCCCCGGAATCCCACCTCACTGGAAAGCGTATGGTCCGCAAAAGCACACATCACCCCGGTCAGGTAATCGATCACTACAAAAGCGATCAGGGCATACAGAAGCCCGTCACAGCCTCCCATAAACCAGCCCAGCCATCCGCCTACAGCCATAAAAACCATCTGAATAAAGTTCCAAAATTCCTTCATGCCAGAATCCTCCTCCCATGAAAAAAGCAGCCCCCATTTCTGAGAACTGCCGTAAATAAGTTTTCTATCTCCATGCCTTTCGGCAGAAAGACCTACATTATTTCCTCCGTCAGCGTATACGTGATCTTCATCGTTTTGTCCGTATTCTTCACCACCGCTGACGAAAGATTATTGATACTTGCCAGATAAGGCGTCAGAAGATAAGCACACCTGTGCTCCTTCCCGTAACTGCCGCCCCACATAAACACAAAGTTCTTATACTGGAACAAAGGCGTTGCCATGGCTTCAAACCTTGCGCTCCCCTGCGTCTTGATCACCCTGTCATCCGCCGTGATCTGGAAATCCCCTGCCACGATCATGTCCCCGAGAAGTGTCATATACACCTCACAGGAACCAGCCTCCCCAAGGGATTTCAGCTTGGAAGTAAAGCCCAGCGGGATCAGTGTCACATCCGCTGAATTTGCAGTATTGATCTTATAAACTCCCTTCTTATCATAAGAAGGCACATACAGATACCCCTTCCTCACACAGCATTTTACATTCCGTTCCGGATAGGAACCGTCCTTTGCCCTTGTGCCCACTTCCGAAAGCTTCGCCTTGGACAGTGTCCAGCTTCCCTCCGTAAAGGAATAATCCTTTTTGGAGATCCGGATCCATACCATCTTCGCATCCCCGGAAGAATTCGGCTCATTGGAAAATCCATACCAGTATCCGTCATGCCCGTCCATAAACTCCCCGTACTTTGTATAATCCCCCAGGAACGTAAAGCTTTCCGTTGTCAGTGTCTGCTCCTCCAGTACGGTATACGTGGTATCATCCAGCTTCTCATTCAGCCCGATGTTAAACACCGGGATCCGGATCTTCGTAATGGTCACACTGGAAGTCCCAAAGGTGATGGAATACAGCAGGTTCTTTTCAAAATCCAGCTCCACTGCCTCAAACAGTGTCATCTGCTTTGCCTTCGGGATATCCCCGATATCCACCTTTTTCAGAAGCAGGAACGTGCTGGCATCCCCTGCCGCACTGCCAAAAGCATTCTGCCCGCCCAGTGCACTGGTCAGTGCCACCGCTGCAATATTTCCATTCCCCTGGCTGGGAGTAAACTCCCACACAAACTTATATCCATTGTCCAGCTTCTTGCTCTCCGTCTGGTTCAGGCTTCCCCTCGCCACATTGGAACCGGAATTAACATTGTTGGAAGCATAAGCCACCGGCAGGTTCTTCCCCTGCTCGTAAATATGATCCGCCTTTTCTTCCAGCACTGCCGGAAACAGCAGGATCCCCCCGATCATGTTCGGGCAGATGGGAAGCAGCGTCCCGTTCCACAAAACAGAATTGTCATACTCCCCGCTGGCTTTCAGATAAATCCCCATGGGATTCAGCCCCAGAATATTGTTCACTGCCTCCGTGATCATGTTCGTCTCCTGAACTGTCTCCACCGCACCCGTATTCGTATCGGTCAGTTCAATGACCATTTCACCTTTCAACTTCATCACACACCCTCCATTTCTACCGGCCTGCAGAAACCGCTGATTCCCGCTCTCTCAGCAAAATACACTTCAAATCCTCTGTTCACCGTCTCCTTCATCTGCATGGACAGCGATTCCCGGAAACCATTCACATCCAGTCCTCCGCCAATGGCAAATCTCGTGGTATAATCTTCCACCTCAAGCTTTCCGTCCTAGGTTTCCCCTGCCGCCATTGCCTGTCCGCTGACAGAGGCAATGCAGTCTCCCACATCAACGGTCCCGCTGCCATTCTCCATCCAGAGATACACATTGAATGTATTCGTATAATTGGCAACAATCTTCTCAATGGGATAATACAGCGACAAAATATGTTTCCCTGAATGCCAGGTCTCCACCGGACAATGCTCCACGATCTCCTCGTTATTAAATTCAAAGACCACATGACAGACCGCCTGTCCGTCTTCCTGCCACTTCACCGGCAGGCTCACATCCACAGAAACCTCCGAACCACTCCCGGTTCCGGATCCGGAATCCGAGCCACCAGCGACATCATCCGTACTCCCTGTATTCTCATCCCCGGAAGTATTTCCAACTTCATTCCCTGCCGCATCATTTTCAGAACTTCCTGCATCCGATGTCTCCCCGGTTCCATCAGAACCACCCGTACCACTTCCAGTTCCACTGCCGCTTCCGCCCGGAAATGGAATCACCACAGTCCCGGAAGCCTCCGCAGACCGTTCCACCGGATCCGCAGCCACATCCACAACAACCTGTGCAAAAAACTGCATATGGTTTTCCTCAGAAGAAGCAAACTGGATACTGATCAGCTTCACCTTCGTCTGCCCGATCTCATGCGCGGAAGCATTGGTAAACATATGGATCCCGATCTTCCCGGTCTTCGCATTGTCTTCAATCTGATTCAGCAGTCCCGAAATATTCTTGTCATTTCTTGACTTTGCCTGAGCCAGCCTCGGGTTCTTCCCCACACATTTCAGGCTCTGCTTTCCCCCGATCTTCTGTCTGATGGAAGTGATGCAGGTGATCTGTCCCTCATCCGCCTGTCCTCCTGCAAATGTCAGCACATCCCCCGGATCCAGGGCAGGGTTCCCGATTGTATCCGAATCAAAAGGTACATAGTTGATCACTGACAGATCCGTCAATATATTCCTGCACAACATCTCTCTGGTCTCTGCCAGTCCAAACTGCAGAAGTGGGTTCACACCCAGATTCATGGTCAGCCCGTTATCCGGATCCAGAGCATAATACTCTGCAATCTGCGTCTGCTTGTTGGTGGAACTCACTGCCGTGTATCTGGTAATAAAATCCGAAAAACTGGAAGAAAAACGGTGTCTCTGCTCCACCTTCATCACAGGATCCTTCCCGTACTTTCTCAGTTCCAGTTTTCCCTCCCTGTTGATAATAAAGAAACCTCCCAGAACCTGTGCCACATAAAACAGCACGTCCCGGCAGGTCTCAATATCATTTTCAGTATAAACAGAAAGCGTCACCCCGCCATTCGGCATGGCATCAATCTCCGCCCTCTTATTCGCAAACTCCACTTTACACCGCTTACAGCACAAAGTAATAAAATCATAAGCAGTCCCCACAGTCTCAAATCCGTTGAAACTCTTATCAAACCGCAGCATAAAATCATACGCCTTCAGTTCCAGGCACTTCGCCAGACGGTTCGCCTCACTGACCTCAAAAACTCCCATCGGCACATCTTCCACCGAACCATCCGCCAGCACCAGATGAAACACCAGCGTCACCAGTGCATCCTCCAGCGTATACCTGTCAATATCACTCAGAAGTGTGATCCCCATCTCCGCCGCATACACCGTCCCCAGTTCAATCTCCGTACTCCCGCAGCACTGCCTGGAAATATATCCGGAACCCTTCACAATCTCCTTCGCCCCGAGCTCATACGTCATTCCGCCTTTGGTAACGATCGTACCCGTCCAGTAATATTTTCTTGTATTGCTCTTCACAGCCCTCAGAAACCCATCCGACACCGGATACATCCCGCCACCTCCATTTCCCCACGAAAAAGGCACCAGCCAACCAGGTGACTGATGCCTTCGTAAATATAATCATCCTATCTGTTGTAAGTCCAGTGTTTCAGGTACCATTCATGCAGTTCTTCTGTTGTTTTACAGCAGTCTGCAATTTCTTCTCCCTGTGATATCTACCGGCAGGTTTCCCGTCTGAATGTAGCAATATCCAATGCACAAAACTTGTATGTTCCGCCTCGTCTGTGCATCACTTCATCATCACACTGGAACTCAAAATAATCATCCCCGTCCAGAACAACCTTTCCTGTCAGGTTCCACACCCCTGACCACGGAGGACCATCATCCCCCGGAACACAGAAGGACAGCCTTCCATCTTCCAGAATAACAGGAGCCACCGCAATATTTTTCATCCGCGGCATATATGGCTGTTCAAACCAATACGCTTTCCTCTCATCCATTTCTCTTCATCTCCGTGATAACCAACTTCCCTGCAAGCTGGAATTTATTTGGAAGATTTTATTATCCATTCATCAAGAAATTTCATTTGTTCATCCGTATGAAACCAATGCTCTCCATTTTTCATAATAGAAAATGTTGAATTAGTCCTCTGTACAAATTCAAATATCGTTCCATAAGCGGTAAGATTATCTTTTTCACCATACAAAATGTGCGTTGGGATTTCCCATATAATAGGATTTTCTCTTGCATAGCAAAGATAATCCCATGAAAGAGTCTCTCCAAAGGTTGTCTGAATTTCTTTTTTCTCTTTGAGTTCATCCTCTGTAACATTTGCCCAAATCATCATATCAGCAATAAGCCTTTCCATATCTACAACGGGCGAAATAAAATATGCTTTCTCTATTTGCTGATTTGATAAGGCATTGATAGCAAAATACGCTCCAATGCTATTGGCAATTACTTCAACCGTCTTGTAGTTTCTATAAATTGAATTAAAAAGTAATGGAAATTCTTCTTTTGCTTCCCATGGAAACTGTGCAGTATAGTCGAGACCAATCACATCACAATTACTAAAGAGCGGTTTGTAATGAATAGCTTCTTCAGCATTACCACCTTTTCCATGTATATAAATAACTGTTTTATCCACAATAGTTATCCTCCACAAATTCAAATTGTTACACTTAAAAAAGCGGAATTTCACCATCATAGTTTTCTGCTTTTTCCAATAGCGGTCCTTTAGCTCCCATCGTAAACGCGATGTCGCTACTACGGATAGAGGGCAGCTCCATTCCGGGTCTCACCTTCAAAAAATCCATCATTTTCTTCGTAAGAAGAATTTGCCCCTCCTGTGAAATCTCTACCCAGCAGTAGGAACGCCCCTTGTATTTGATAAATTCGCCAGAACCTGCTGAGTAGTCAAGCAACGGTGGAGTATCGTCCAAAATGTGACCAAGTTTTGACGGATGCAAAAGGCCTTTCCGGGTGACGCAGAAGCCACCGGTAATCTTACTTCCGGTAAAAAGATATACTTTTCCTTCATCTGCAATGTGATATTCTTCCATTGCCTGCGGTGGAATCCGCAATGTTCCATCCGTCCGAATGAGTGATTTCCCGAAAATAAATTTTCCTCCCTTATTCATTTGTGGCATAAAAACACCTCCTGAAATTCCGATTTTAATGTCTCTATTATACCATAATGATACTATTATAAAAAAGGAAAAAGAGCTCCTTCGAGCTCTTTTGATTCAGTTCTGTAAACTGGAATTTTCAAATTAGTCTTTGCAAATAACCTTTGAACCTTCACCGTCAATTACAATTCCCTGACGGTTGTTAATTGGGCATAGATTCAAATCCGAAAACTCAGTCATTATTTTCTCGGTAACTTTCTTAAATGGTGCTGTAAGATAATGCGGAAGAACATAGAAATCAATCAAATCAAGCCCTGCATCATCTTCTTGTGAGTAGTCCTCCGGCTTTTCATCCATCTGCTGGATATATTGGATGCTTGGAGCGCATATAATTGCGCCTGCCGACTCGCCGATCATCAATTTTCCATTTGCCAATTCCTTTTTCAGCAGCCCATCAGTTCCCGTTTTACGGAGTCGGTCCATAAGAAAAAAAGAATTTCCGCCGGTAAAATATATCACATCTGCATCTTCAAAAACAGACTGTATCGTTGAATAAGCCTCCGTTGAAATATCAATTTCAGTTACGATTGCTCCCAACTTTTTGAATAATTTTCGAGCCGAGCCGACATAACCGGTGTAGCCTTCACGCAGCGAAGCTGTTGGAATAAATGCGACTTTCTTATTTTCAATTTCTTCCTTTATCAGACTTCCTACACTTGAAAAATGCGAACATAAAAATAGTTTCATCAATATTCTCCTTTATAAATTCCGATTTGATGCTCCCATTATACCATCTCCCTACATCTCCTTCAACGTAAAACTAACCGTCCACAATCCCTTATAACTGGTATCCTTTTTCAGCTTCGCCTTATACCCCGTCACATACATCTCTGCCAGTTTCAGTTCCGCTGTCTCCACATCAAAATACTGCACACTGATCTTATCCTTCTTCGCATACCCTGACAGCTTCACATCCCCGGTCAGGTTCGTCATGATGGAACGCATGGAAGTACCGGCCTGGGAAGCCTTGATACCGGCATTGCCCATCAGACCGATTGCTTCTGCCGTATCCTCAACCGAAAATCCCAGCGCCCCCGCAACCGGCGCACAATACTTGAACGTCTCGCCCATCATGGACACATTGGTATTGGCATTACTGGAAGCAGCCGCCAACACATCCGCAAAATGTCCCGAATCCGCTGCAGTCAGCCCAAAAGCCGTCAGCGCATCCGTCACAATATCAGAAGTCGTTGCCAGGTCTTCCCCGGATGCCGCAGCCAGATACATAACACCCTCAATACCGGACAGCATATCCTCCGTCTTCCATCCGGCCATTGCCATATAGTTCATGGCATCTGCCGCCTCAGTCGCAGAGAACTTCGTTTTGGCACCCATCTCCCTGGCCTTATCCCGGAGGCTATCAAAATTCGATCCCGTTGCCCCAGACACAGCCGCCACCTTACTCATCGCAGAGTCAAAATCAGCGGCAGTTTTCACCGCCGCCGTTCCAAGCCCTGTCACCACTCCCGTCACAGGAAGCAGCTTCTGCCCAACAGAAGAAATCTTGTTTCCAACCGTCTGCAGCTTTTCACCGGTTGCCCCGATTTTCTGCAGGGCAGTCGCAGACTGGTTCGCCTGCTCTTCCAGACTCCGCAGTCTCTGTTCCGTCTCAATGATCTCCCTCTGCAGGGCATCATACTGGTCCTGGGAAATCGTTCCGTTCCGCAATGCCTCATCCGCCTGCTGCTGTGCAGTCTTCAAAGTCTCCAGCTTTTCCCTTGTTTCAGAAACCGCCTGTGCCAGCAGTCTGTGCTTCTGCGCGATCAGCTCCGTATTCCCCGGATCCAGCTTCAGAAGCTTCTCCACATCTTTCAGCTGGCTCTGCGTATTCCTAATTTCCGTATTAACCCCTTTCAGGGCAGTCTGCAATTTTGTGGTATCGCCGCCAATCTCGACAGTGATCCCCCTGATTCTGTTCCCTGCCATACGGCTCACCCCCTAAATCCCATAAAAAAAGGCACAAAAATACCCGGATCACTCCGGGCACAAAAAAAGCATCTGCCATTCCTAACAAATGCTTTCCATATCTTCTTTTATTAAATCAATAGAACTGAAAGTTGTAGAACAATCTCTCTACCGTTCATACGATGCAATGATTTCTTTGCTGTCTGCAATTCTATAATCAAGTGTTCCCAAATTACCAATCAAGTTAAATGTCATATCTGCATTAACCTGCAATTCATCTTCAATCCTGGATGCAGACGGCTCATCTTTTAGAAAAACGGTTAATCCATAAGGCTCTGTTTCAGACTGTATCTCTATACTGTCATATGAATATCCCTCCGGATACTCTTGACTACTTACAATATTTATAACATTCGAAGAATCTCCTACATAATCTGTCTTATACTGCGACAGATCAAGAATTTCGTACAGTTTTTCTTTTTTCCCGCACGTCGAAATCAACATTATTGATACCGTAACTAACATAATTGCAAGTACTTTTTTCTTCATAGAAACACCACCTGAAAATTTTTATTTATCTTCTAACTCAAATCCGAGTTCTTTCAGTTCTTTTTCGTTTCTGACATCTTCATCAGTTTTCTTTCCAGTGATGGCGCTGTAGGCTTCTTTGATACCATTTTTCACTGCCCATTTGATAACGAAATACAGTGCGATCAAAATAACAATTGCGGTTCCTCCACTTATGCCTAATTCATTCCACATAATCATTAACTCCTCCGATTTCGTGACTTTCAATTTATTTTCAACTTTGCAGGCTGGGATTTATCATTGAATAAACCACATCCATACTCCAACTACTATAAGCAATATACCTGATATTCTTCCTGCAAATTTCGACTTTTTATATCCTAGAAAATTTATTGTTTCGGGAGTTGTAAATGGCAATAAAACAACATCTATACCCATTACTATAATTCCAATTCCTATTAAGACATTATTGTTAGAAATAATGCCATAAAACATAACTAAGAAGCCCAAAATAATGCCTAATATAAAATACTTGATTTTATGGCTGTCTTTATCCACCATCTTTTCATAACAATTTTCACATTTGCTGTTACAAAACTCAAAATTGTCATTTAATTTTTTTCCACAATATTTACATTTTTTCATACTGTTTCCTCGGTAATCCTCAAAAATTCATTCAACAGCTCACGATTTTCTCAATTCTCCAAACTTAAATTTGCTTTGTAACTATGACTTTTCCTTCAGAATCCAGAAGAGGTGTAATACTGGCTCCAAGTCCGGAGTTCCAACAAAGGTAGTTAACCCCAGTCTCCTTATCTACAAGAATTTGACGAATTCCTTCATCTTTAAGCATACTTCCGTCTTTAAATATAACTTCAAATCTTTCTTCTTTCTTTGCCATGTTTACTCCTCTTTTCTCAAGCGTTAAATTTTGATAAACCCATTATACCCTTTCTGAATCATCCTGTCACCACATTTCATCAAATCAAAACCTGTCAAAATCCTCCTGTGTGGCAACCTGTCTCCATCCCTTATACTCATCGTTCCGGCTCTCCACAAACATATCGTTCACCATCCCGATAGTCAGCAGATTCACATCCGGCGTGATAATCAGCTGACCATTTTCACATTTCACCCGCACATAATCTCCAAGATGAAATCCCAGTTCTTCCAGCCATTTTCCTTTTAATGTAATTGCCGGAACTGTCTCATATTTATAACCGCTCTGTCCACAAACCTTCATATTTCTTACATTTTTCTTTGCCATAGAATTGACTCCTTTCAAATTTGACTAATAGATTTTCAGATAAAAAGAAAAAGCCGCTGACACGTTATCTTCTAACGCATCAACAGCTTCTGTCTTGCTTTGTTTCAGTGTATTATTCAGTTTTGTAAAGGTTTATTTGCTTTCAGCATTCTCCCTGATACGGTAATAATCATCCATATCAATGCCTATTTTTACCTTGGCATCTGGTTTTCGTTTGCCCAAAAGGCACACAGTCTCCACATGGGCGGTGCAAGAGAACAAATCCATATATTATGGAAAGAAAACTTTTAATTTTGAAGTGTAGTAGTCACCTGGTAGAACCCGATTAACGATTATCAGCAAGGGGTGCATACAATATATACCCGATTAACGATTGCCCCTACATTCCCGAATTTAAAGTCGTTTATTTGTAGTCTCCTGGTAGTCTCACCCCCGGCGGACGCCAAATTATGCCCCAGTTTGCCCCATTATTCCGAGGATTGCGAGTAGTCATGGAGTTCTGCCGTGGCAGATGAAAAATATTTTTATCATTGTTTTATTTCTCCTTGATTTGCCCGGAAATGCCCTGTTTTGCAATGGATTTCGGGGATTTGTGAAATGTGTGTTTTAGCTGCCATCTTGGCAAAATGGGGCAAGATTAAGCAAGTTATTGCGTGATCTTATCATTTCCAAGCAGAATACCAAACAAAGCATATCCCAGCATTCCAGCCTCATATCCTGTCAGTGTAAAGGGAAAATAGATATCCTTTTCTTTTACAAGTTTACAAAGCAGCCTTCCTGCAAAAATCCCACCTGCGGTCACTCCGAAGAAGGTAACTGGAAATATCACAGTATCTGCTTTAATACTTGCCCGATAAAAAGTATAAAACAATGAGATTAGAAGTGTAAAATTCATAACCAATGCCTGAAGTCCTTCAATTCCCTCTGGGCGGATCAGTTTTTTCTCTCTGCAGATTATCCCAATAATAAGCATTATGATCACGGGTAAAATTACTTGTGATAAACTCACTATTGTTCAGCCTCCCGTACCTGTTTCTCAGCATTCCACTGCTACTTTAATCACACCATCTCTCTTATTTTCGAACAATTCATATGCCTCTTCAATCCTGTTTAACGGATATGTATGCGTAATCAGCGGTTCCGTGTTGATCTTACCTTCTGATATCAGCTTCAGAATTTCTTCGCAATCGCAGCCATCCACTCCACCTGTTTTAAAAGTGAGATTTTTACCATACATATCTGGGAGTGGTAACATCTGCGCTTTATCGTAAAGCGCAACCACTGTCACGATTGCATTTGGTCGGGCACATTCCCACGCCAGTTTAAATGTCGATTCTGCTCCGGCAACTTCAAGGACTGCATCAGCTCCACCATGCTCACTATTAGTCTTAACAAACTCTTTACAGTCTTCCGGTGAAACAGTAAGAGTCTCCGGATAATGCTCCTTAATAAAGCGAATACGTGTTTCGTCCTTTTCACATATAATGATCTTCGCTGGATTTTTCAGCATAACACTAAGTAAAGTACATATTCCTGTTGGACCGGCTCCAATGATCAGTACAGTATCTTCCTCTGTGATTTCAGAAATACGTGCTGCCCAATAACCAGTAGCAAGAACATCTCCTACCAGTAAAGCCTGTCTGTCCGTAACACCTTCCGGGATTTTATTCAATCCCTGATCTGCAAAAGGAACCCGGACATATTCTGCCTGTCCCCCATCGATACGACAGCCAAGTGCCCAGCCACCATTCTTGTCGGTACAATTGTTTACATATCCTTTCTTACAGAAAAAACACTCTCCGCAAAAAGTTTCTACATTTACAGTCACCCGGTCTCCCGGTTTTACATGCGTCACCTTAGAACCGACTGCCTCAACAATACCTACCATCTCATGGCCAACTGTAATTCCCGGGACTGCACGCGGTACACTTCCGTGTTTAATATGCAGATCACTGGAACAGATGCTGGCCAGTGTCACCTTTACAATGGCATCTCGTTCATGCATGAGCACTGGTTTCGGTTTTTCCATTAGTTCAAATTTTCCCTTTGAAACATATGTATAAGTCAGCATTATTTTGCCCCCATCTATTAGAATATATGCTAATAAAATATCCGGTACGGAACACTTCTGTTCTTATACCGGATATTTCTGATTCTATCTTGTATACACTGTTTTACCTCTTGCTATTACCTCAACAAGCTGCAGGTCCTGATCCAGGATACAAAGATCCGCATCATAGCCCTCTTCAATCTTTCCTTTTCCATTAAGGCGAAGGATTTCTGCCGGATTGGATGTTATTGTTGAAAGTGCAATTTCCAGCGGGATATCCGCTTTAAACACACACTCTTTTACTTCCTTCAGAAGGCAGCTGGACTGTCCAACACCCATTCCAAGGAATTCGCCATCACTGCTGTACATCGGAAGGCTTCCCTGTCCATCAGAAGAAATTGTCATGCGGTCAGGATTTACTCCTGCATCTAACATCCGTTTGATACCATTACATACACGTACCTCATCACAGATAGTTTCCCAATAGTCAATATCTTCATTTCCGGTAAAATCTACTGCTCCGCCCTTCAGCGCATATTCAACTGACTTACAGAAAAGCATCTCATTTCGATTGATATGTGTTGGCAGTATTTGAGAAGTCGGTATCTCTGTCTCATCTACCACTCGTTCAATAAGATCTAAGCATCTCGGACTGTCACCAAGATGAACATTTACAATGCCAGCTTTCCCGGAAAGAACACCACCAAGTCTTGTATCCGCAACGACACGTGCAAATTCCTCAAAAGTCGGCTGTGAAGACCGATGATCAGAAATCGCGATTTCTCCAGTTCCAATGATTTCCTGAATCATCATGATATCTTTCACAATACTGTCAGTCAACGTACGAACCGGAATATGATAACTGCCTGTATAACAGTATGCAGACATTCCCTGCTCATTCAATCCTTTTGTCTTTGCAACCAATGCACATATATCACGACCGATTCCATCTGTTCCAAGGCAGCCAACAACTGTTGTTACTCCAAACTTCGTAAGTCCTTCCATAGTTGCTTCCGGAGTACGATTGGCGAATCCACCTTCGCCACCGCCTCCTAGTACATGAACATGACTATCAATGAATCCCGGAGTTAAAAGTAACCCCTCTCCATTGATCATTTCTGACTCCGCAAGAAATCCATCTGCAGATATAGAACCTGAATCTTTAATCTTAACAATCTTATCATTGATTATAAGTACGTCTTTTTTCCCCAGATGCTGTGGAGCATAAATATCAATATTCTGAATTAATTTCATCATAAATCACTCCAAATTATACAATGCATGTTTTAGAATCCAATTCCAACTGCAATAAGAACTGTAATGATTGCACCAATCATTAAGACGCCAAGGAATTTCCACATGAATTTAATCCAGTTAGACCACTCAATCTTTGCAATTGCAAGAGATCCGATCAGACATCCAGATGTAGGAACAATCAGGTTTGTAAATGCATCACCAAGCTGGAATGCAACTACAGCTGTCTGTCGTGAAACACCTAACAGGTCTGACAGTGGAGCCATAATCGGCATTGTGATCGCAGCCTGTCCTGTTCCGGATACAACAAAGAAGTTGAATACAGACTGGAACAGATACATAAGTACTGCTGCAACTGCTCCGGAAACTCCAGACAATGCATTTGAAATATTATACATAATTGTATTGATAACTGTAGGTGTTGTCGGATCAGATCCACCAAGAACCTGCATGATACCCTGTGCCATAGCAACAACAAGTGCAGCACCAATCAGATCTTTTGCTCCATCTTTGAATGATATTGCGATATCATTCAGTTTCATATCATTCAGTTTAAAGATAACTCCGATCACACCGGAAACAATTCCCATAATAAAGAACTGTGTAGCAATCTCTGGCATGTAGTATCCTTGAATCATAACGCCCCAAACTACCCATACTACTGTAGCAGCCAGTGTCAGAAGAACTAAAATGTGTCCAAGACCAAATGAATGTCCTTCGTCAATTCCTGTTTTTTCATTCTGCTCACGGAAATATGAATCAGTCTTATATGCGATTGAGATTGTCGGAGTCTTTTTGATCTTTGATGCATAGAACATAGTCATTCCACAGCCGAGTGCTGTAAATACTACCCACATTACCATACGGAATCCTGCTCCGGAGAATACGTCAATACCTGCAATACCCTGTGCGATACCTACAGAAAATGGATTCATCCAGGATGAACCAAAACCAATCTGTGTTGCAACATAAGTAACAAGAACTGCAATAACTGAATCATATCCAACTGCTACAAACAACGGACAAAGAATCATAGTAAACGGAAGCGCTTCTTCTCCCATCCCGAAAACTGCTCCACCAAGAGAAAACAGTACGAAAAGTACCGGAATCAATAGTTTTTCTGCTCCCTTTGACTTGCGGATCAATCCGATCAATCCAGATTCAATCGCACCTGTACGGATCATGATACCAAATGCACCACCTACTACCATAAGAAATGCAATAATCTCGATTGCAGAACTATTTACGATTCCGTTATACATATAGTTGAAAAATCCTGTTCCACCATCTCCACTAAAGAGTGCTACTCCTTCTGTTACTACATTTCCCGTATCATCTGTCAGATACTGGAAACTTCCGTCTTTGATTACCGTACGGGTTTTCTCAACACCATTGATCATATATGAAATATCCTGTGTTTCGTAAAATCCCTTTGGTACAAGAAATGTCATAAGTGCTGCGACAACAACTACTAAAAAGATGATAATGTAGGTATCAGGCACTTGGAACCCCTTGTTAAAAGACTTTAACCCTTTTCCTTCGTTTTTGCTCATTTTTGAATCTCCCTCCCATTTTTGATATACTATATCAGTGTACCACAAAATGCTTAAAATCCAACTAAAACTTTACATATTTTATCAAATTTATTTGTTTTATAAGAACCTGTCAAATTATCTTAACCAAATGCAGATCCACACCTTTTTGAAACATGAAATAATCCCAGTATTTCCTGTATTTATGACACCAATAGCTACATCATGTCAGATTTTCAAAAAAACTGCTCTTATTTCCTGCAGCGTCCAAGTCTGCCTTTAAAATCTTCATACCCAAAATCAGTAAGACGTTCCATGGTTTTATCGCCATGTCTCAGCCATATATCAGGCAAAGGCATTCCATTAAAGGTATTGTTTTTGCAGGTTGTATAAATGGCCATATCACCAAACATGAGGATATCTCCGTACTTCAACGGCTCTGAAAAGCTGTAATCTCCTATGATATCTCCTGACAGGCAGGTTGGTCCTCCGAGTCGGATTGTGACTGCATTTTCTCCCGGTTCATCTGCTCCAAGAAGAGGAGGACGATAAGGCATTTCCAGAACATCCGGCATATGACAGGCAGCACTTCCATCCAAAATCGCAAGCCGGGTATCACCATTTTGCAGCACATCCAGAACAGTTGTCAAAAAGAATCCTGCATTTAAGGCCCATGCCTCTCCAGGCTCCAGATAAACATCTACCTTCCATTCTTCCTTTGCGGCCCTAATGCACTTCTCAAGCCGTGCAATATCATAGCCTGGTCTTGTAATATGATGTCCTCCTCCCAGGTTCAGCCATTTCATCTTAGAAATCAGATCTCCGAATTTCGTCTTTACTGCTGTAAGAGTAGTTTCCAGATCAGAAGAGTCCTGCTCACAAAGGGTGTGAAAATGAATACCATCCAATAATCTGATCAGCTCCGGATGCTTTCTCACCGCAGTTTCCCACTGCGCCCTTGTGGTACCCATTCGGCTGCCTGGAGCACAAGGATCATAAATAGCATGTCCCTCCTGGGTAGAGCATTCCGGATTGATCCGAAGCCCTGCACTTTTCCCGGCCTCCTTCACTCTTTTCCCAAAACGAAGAAGCTGAGAAGGTGAGTTAAACACTATATGATCTGCAAAGCTAAGCAGCTCCTCAAATTCATCCTCACGATATCCGGCGCAAAATACATGTACCTCTTTCCCAGGCATCTCCTGGGCACCAAGCCTGGCTTCGTACAGTCCGCTTGCTTCTGTTCCTGTCAGATAAGGTTCCAAAAGATGATAGCAGTCATAATTACTGAAAGCCTTCTGTGCCAGCAGCATTTTGCAGCCAGTTCTTTTGGCAATATTTCCCATTAATTCTGCATTTTTTATAAGCGCCGCTTCGTCGAGAACATAACAAGGTGTTTTGATCTTCCGCAACTCCGGCGGAATAACTCCGCCGGACGCTGCAAAGGGTGGTCTTGTATCTATTCTTTCCATTAATCCACCAGCTCCGGATCATGATTTTCGCTGCGTGGAAGTCCATATTTGTCAAGTGCTTCCAGGAACGGATCCGGATCAAATTCTTCTACTGTGTACACTCCCGGGCGGATCCATTTTCCGGTAAGCATCATTAATGCTCCGCACATAGCCGGAACGCCTGTCGTATAGCTGATCGCCTGACTTCCAACCTCTTTATAACATTCCTGGTGATCACAAACATTATAAATATAATAGGTTTTCTCTTTTCCATCCTTTACTCCGGTGAAAATGCAGCCAATATTAGTTTTTCCCTTAGTACGTGGACCCAGGCTGGCCGGATCCGGGAGAAGAGCCTTCAAAAACTGGATAGGAACGATTTCCTGTCCGTTATAGTTGATCGGAGTAGTAGAAAGCATTCCCACATCCTCCAGACAGCGCATGTGATCCAGATAGCTCTGTCCGAAGGTCATAAAGAAACGGATTCTCTTTACTCCCGGAATTGTCTGGGCAAGGGACTCAATCTCCTCGTGATGCAGAAGATACATATCTTTATCGCCGACCTGATCAAAATCATATTCCCTCTTGATTGCCATCGGAGGAATTTCCACCCAGTGTCCATTCTCCCAGTAGCTTCCGGGCGCACTTACCTCACGAAGATTGATTTCCGGATTAAAGTTGGTTGCAAATGCATATCCGTGGTCTCCTCCATTGCAGTCCAGAATATCAATGGTATCGATCTGGTCAAACTCATGCTTTAATGCATATGCACAATATGCCTGGGTAACACCCGGATCAAAGCCGCAGCCAAGAAGTGCTGTAAGTCCTGCCTCTTCAAATTTCTTCCGGTATGCCCACTGCCAGGAATAATCAAAATATGCGGAAAATCCCTCTTCCTTACAGCGTTTTTCGTAAATAGCACGCCATTTGGGATCATCCGTATCCTCCGGCTCATAGTTTGCCGTATCCATATAGTTTACACCACATGCCAGACATGCATCCATGATGGTCAGATCTTGGTACGGAAGCGCAATGTTCATTACCAGATCCGGTTTGTAACTATTGATCAGCTGGATCAGCTGGTTTACATCATCTGCATCCACCTTTGCGGTGGTAATAACTGTTTTTGTTTTTCCTTCCAGTTTCCGGGCAAGTGCATCACATTTTTCTTTTGTCCTGCTTGCTATACACAGTTCTGTAAATACAGTATCTGCCTGACAACACTTCTGAATTGCTACACTGGCTACTCCACCGCAGCCGATTACAAGTACTCTGCTCATGTTTTTTGTCTCCTTTTTTATACTCAATTCTCGTAACTGTTTTTATTTTGCCAACGCCAGCAGCAGTTCCCTGACCACCTTACATGCTGTAGCTGTGGAAACACCGCTTGGATCCAGCATAGGTGCCAGCTCATTGACATCTGCTCCCACAATATTTAATTCTGATACCTTCCGGATAGCATCGAGCAATTCAAGGAAGCTTACGCCTCCTGCCTCCGGTGTACCGGTTCCCGGAAATACAGATGGATCCAGACAGTCCAGATCAATGGTAAAATATACCGGAACCTGCTTCCTGGCCAATTCCTGTACGGTTTCTTCCAGGCATTCAAAGGTAAAGGGATGAAAATCTGTATGCTCTTTTGCAAACCGGAATTCTTCTCTTTCCCCGCTTCGGATACAAAACTGATGTATCCGTCCATCTCCCAGAATATCATAGCATCTGCGGATAACACACGCATGACTTAAATGGGCACCAAGATAATCGTCTCTTAAATCTGCATGCGCATCAAAATGAATAATATGAAGTTCCGGATATCTCCCGGCGACAGCTCTCACAGCAGCCAGTGTCACCAAATGCTCTCCCCCCAGGAGCAGCGGCATTTTTCCCTCCTTCAGGATTTCCTCTGCACGATCCTGTATGTCAGCAAGCGCCTTTTCACTGCTGCCGAAGCAAAGCTCCAGATCTCCACTGTCAAATACCTGGATATCCATAAGGTCACGATCCTGATAAGGGCTGTAGGTTTCCAGTCCAAAGCTTTCATGACGAATGGCAGAAGGACCGAACCTGGCTCCCGGACGAAAGCTTGTGGTCGAATCAAAGGGAGCTCCGTAAAGAACAATTTCTGCTTCCTCAAAACTGCTGTCACAACCGATAAAATTTTCAATATTTGGTAAGATCATAAATCAGTCCTCCACCTCCTGAAGCATTTCCTCAAGAAAAGCCGGAAGATAAAATGCACCTTTGTGAAGCCTTGTAGTATAGTAACGGGTGCGAAGATTCAGTGAATTCCATGCCTTCGGATCCAGGTCATCCACCGGATGATATTTCTTACTTGCAAAGCCAAACAGCCAGTAACCGGCAGCAAAGGTAGGAATGTGAGCCTGGTAAACACGGCTGATCTGGAAAGTACTGGCAATTCTTTTGTGACTGCGCTGCATGGCATGCGCATCTTCGGAATAAAAAGGACTTCCCTGCTGATTAACCATAATTCCATCCGCCTTCAGCGCATTATAGCAGTTTCCGTAAAATTCACGGGTAAATAATCCCTCCGATGGGCCAAAGGGATCCGAGGAATCTACAATAATAAGATCATATTTATTTTCGCAGCGGCGTATATATTTCAACGCATTTTCATAATGAAGATGCACTCTCCTGTCATCCAGCCTGCAGGCATTTCCCGGAAGATATGCGCGACAGGCTTCTACTACCATAGGATCCATCTCCACCAGATCAATATGGCTGACACGATCATACCTGGTCAGTTCACGTACAACTCCTCCGTCTCCTGCTCCGATCACAAGAATATCCTTAGCTTCTTTGTGAACAGCCATAGGTACATGAGTGATCATTTCGTCATAAATAAATTCGTCACGCTCTGTGAGCATTACATTACCGTCCAGTGTGAGCACCCTGCCAAATTCCGGTGTCTCAAAAATATCAATTCTCTGATAGTCACTCTGCTTTGAGTAAAGCTGACGGTTTACCCGGATACTATGCTTCACATCCGGTGTATGAAATTCCGAAAACCACATTTCCATTTTCTTTACCTCCCTGCCAGCACGTTCAAACGCAATATATCCGGATCTTCAGGGCCTGTCATATTGCATCCTTTTGCCTTGGCATATTCAATATAATCCAGGATTTCCGGAGTGATTCGTTCCCCCGGAGCCAAAATCGGGATTCCCGGAGGATAACACATTACAAACTCGCTGCATACTTTGCCTTCGGTTTCTCTGAGAGGAAGGCTGCATTTTTCTGCATAAAAAGCTTCCTGAGGACTTGTCACTACCTGAGGATCGATATATTCCTGATCCAGCAATCCTGATTTATCCTTCTGGAATCGCCTGCGGATCTCCGCAAGAGCACTTACCAGCCGCTCTATTTCCTGGGCACGATCTCCGATTGACAGATAAGCCAGAATATTTCCAATATCACCAAATTCGATCTGAATATCATATTCATCTCTCAATATATCGTAAACCTCGATTCCTGCAAGTCCGATGTCCAGGGTATGTACACTTAATTTCGTAATGTCAAAATCAAAAACCGAATCTCCATTCACCAGTTCTTTTCCAAATGCGTAATAGCCGCCAATAGCATTGATCTCTTCCCTTGCATACTCTGCCATATCTGCTACCTGGTGAAAAATCTGGCGTCCTCGCTGTGCAAGATTCCGGCGCGAAATATCAAGACTTGACATCAGAAGATAGCTGCCTGAAGTAGTCTGAGTCAGATTGATGATCTGACGGACATAACCGGCATGAACACCCTGTCCTGTAAGAAGAAGGCTGGACTGGGTCAGGCTTCCGCCGCTTTTATGCATGGATACAGATGCCATATCTGCACCGGCTGCCATTGCCGAAACCGGCAGACCTCCGCCAAAATAAAAATGGGTTCCATGTGCCTCATCTGCCAGACACAGCATTCCTGCTTCATGAGCCATACGTACAATTGCGCGAAGATCACTGCAGATTCCATAATAGGTGGGATTATTCACCAGCACAGCCACCGCATTTGGGTGCTCCTTAATTGCCTTTGCCACCTGTTCACGTCGCATTCCAAGAGAAATTCCAAGTCTCTGATCCACCTCCGGATTCACATAGACCGGGATTGCTCCGCACAGAACCAGCGCATTCAGCACACTTCTGTGGACATTTCGGGGAAGAATGATCTCATCTCCCCTCTTACAGGCAGTTAGCACCATAGTCTGCACTGAGCTTGTAGTTCCTCCAACCATAAGAAATGCATGAGCTGCTCCAAAGGCATCTGCTGCCAGCTCTTCCGCCTCCCGGATCACAGATACGGGATGACAGAGATTATCAAGCGGCTTCATGCTGTTTACATCCACACCTACACATTTTTGTCCCAGAAATTCAGTAAGCTCCGGATTTCCTCTTCCTCTTTTATGTCCCGGCACATCGAAAGGTACTACTCTCATACGCAGGAATTTTTCCAGAGCTTCATGAATTGGAGCATGATTCTGGTCCAGTTTAAAACGACTTCTGTTCATTGCTTCTCCATTTCCAGTTCCTTTATCCGCACAAAAAAAAGCAGGCCGATACAAAACCGTAAACCTGCTTAGATCATTCTTCCAAATTTTATTTTCATCGCATATAAATATGAGAATCCTCATATTTACATGAAATCAAAATCCGGATGATATATGTCAGAGTCTATATAGCAATCATACTTTTACTACTCTTATTGACCGTTTCACAAGTCTGCGCAACAGGCGCATGACGGTTATCAAAGGAACCAACTTATAAAATTTGAGCTTCTAACTCAATCAATAAGGCAACCAAAGTTACCATCAGCGGCAGTGGACCCGGCTGTCCGTATGGCCTTGACTCCAAAATGGAGTGGTCCAAAATAATTGCTTTGAAAAGACTCTTTCTTGTCCTTCAAAATCTTCATAAGCATAGCATATCTGAAAATTCATGTCAACTATCAAAATCGTTTAAATATTTTTAGTATGAACCATTTATAATAATGTCAGAAGGATATTCTTCTCTTGAATCCCTCATATTTTCATGTTAACATATATAATTAGGCCAAAAATACAATTTACAAAATGGAGGAAATATGAATCAAAAAAGTACATCTGCTCCCATAGCAGAAAACAAAATGGGGACCATGCCCATAGGAAGGCTTGTACTAAACATGTCTCTGCCAATGATGATCTCCATGCTGGTGCAGGCATTGTACAACATTGTGGACAGTGTTTTCGTTGCCATGCTTTCCGAAAATGCTCTGACGGCAGTTTCCATGGCTTTTCCACTGCAGACACTTCTGATCGCAGTAGGTGCAGGTACCGGTGTGGGTATGAACGCACTGCTTTCCAAATCCCTTGGAGAAAAGAACTTTGAAAAAGCTGATCGGACAGCCAGCAATTCTGCTTTCCTGTATGGCTTAAGCTATCTGGTTTTCCTGATCCTTGGATTTACAGTAGTAAAACCATTTTATGCCAGCCAGGTACATAACGCAGACCCTGAGATTCTTAAATTTGGGATTGAATATCTGAGCACAGTTATGATATTCTCCTTTGGTCTGCTTGGACAGTTTTTCTTTGAGCGTCTGCTCACATCCACAGGAAAAACCATATTCAGCATGACTTCTCAGCTGTGCGGTGCCATCACCAACATCATCCTTGACCCTATCCTGATCTTTGGTCTGTTCGGTGCTCCGAAAATGGGTGTTACCGGAGCTGCTGTAGCTACTGTGATCGGACAGTGTGTAGCCTGCATCGTTGCAGGAACCTGCAACCATAAATTTAATCATGAAGTCCGGCTCAGCTTCGGGGGCTTCCGTCCTGACCTTAAGATCATCGGCCATATTTATGCAGTAGGTATTCCATCAATCATCATGCAGTCTATCAGTTCTATCATGACCTACTGCATGAATCTGATCCTGGTACAGTTCACAGTCACTGCAACTGCAGTATTTGGTGTTTACTTCAAATTGCAGAGTTTTTTCTTCATGCCTGTATTTGGACTTAACAACGGAATTACACCGATCATTGCCTATAATTATGGTGCACGCCACAGAAAGCGTATGCTTAAAACTGTCAAAGTCAGCATGTCCATTGCATTCTGTTTTACATTCATTGGTTTCCTTGCCTTTGAATTTATTCCGAAAACACTGCTGGGGCTGTTCAGTGCTTCCGAAGATATGCTTACCATCGGAATCCCTGCACTTCGTATCATAGGAATCCACTATCTGATCGCATGGTTCTGTATCATTGCGGGAACTGTATTCCAGGCACTCGGAAAAGCTGTATTCAGTATGATCGTATCTATCATGCGTCAGCTGTTTGTCCTGATACCTGCTGCTTATATCCTTGCTTCCATCGGTGGACTTCACGCAGTATGGTGGTCTTTCCCCATTGCGGAGATCATTTCTCTGATCGTGTCCGTAACTTTCCTGGTTGTCATAAACAGAACGATCATCCAAAAAATTCCGGAAGCATAAGGATATCAAAGCTTCCCATTCCAATTTATACAAAAAAATGACAGAAGATTTCCTTTTTTCTCTTCAGGATATCTTCTGTCTTTTTTATTGTTATTTATAGATCCGGTAGCCATTCCTTCCGGAGCGTTTTACCTGATAAAGAGCAAGATCTGCTTTTTGATACAGTTCCATAAAGGTATCTCCATCCTGTGGTGCAAAAGCAATTCCTGCACTAAAAGTGAATGTATGCTCTCTCATTCCTTCCATTCGGATCTCCCTGAGATTTTCATGAAGATTTTTTATTCTGCTCTCCATATTTTCCTTGGAACCGATATTACAGAGCAGGATCACAAACTCATCCCCGCCGATACGTCCGATCACATCCTGTTCCCGGAACTGCTCTTTAAGAAAACCTCCCAGCATCCTTAAGACATTATCTCCCATGACATGTCCGTAAACATCATTCACTTCTTTAAAATGATCCATATCCAGGATCAGAAAGCCATGAAAGCCTTCCGGAGCTTTTTCTCTCAGAATAGCATCGATCATCTTCTGCGTATTCTCTCTGTTATAAACGCCTGTAAGCGCATCATGCTGGACAGAACGTACCAATTCCGCTTTCTCCTGATTATTTCTTACAACAATGTACAGAAGCAGGATCAATACCAGAATACAGAAGCTTCCCATAAATATAATTTCATAACCGGAAATAAATTCATACGCCTGCTGTGCATTTTTTACAGGAATTGCATAACAGATCATCCAGTCATTGTACCCAAGAGGCATATATGCCAGATATCGGTCCTCTTCTTTTCTCTCTTTGAGGCTAAGCTTCACCAGACCTCTTTCGCCAACTTTAAAATCTTCCTGAATGTCCTGAAGAGCATGCTTCCCTTTAAGATTTTTTTCTCCGTAATATTTAAAAAGATTGATTCCATATGTGATCTCCGTACCGGACGCCGAACCACTGTCAAAAGCAATGATCTCTCCATCACTTGTAGCCAGAAAACTGTTTCCCGCTCCGTCAAAAAGATCATTAAAGAGCATATGACTCAGCGCTGTAACATTACAGGATCCGCCCAGCACACCGATCACTTTATGATCTTTGTATATCGGCACGCCTAAAACCACCCTCACTTCATGGTCCACACTGCTTTCCAGGGGATCACTGATGGTCTGCTCTCCGCTGATGGCCTCCTGAAAATATCTGCGATGAGAAACATTCTTGGTTACTCCATTGTCGTAGTATGCATCTCCATTCTTATCAATAAGAGCAGCCCTCTCCAGGTCTGTTTTTTCATAAATGGATACCAGTCGTTCTTTATTTTCTTCTGAAAAAAGTTCTTCTGATTTTCCCATTGCAGAGGCAATCTCATTCAGATATTGATAATTAATATCCAGTATCGTCTGCAAGTGTTCACTTTGTCTCTGCACATTTATCTTCAATGTATTCTGAGAATTCACCTGTACAGCCCTCTGCACACACTCGAAAAAAATAAGAATCCCTGCTATGACCGCCAAAATAAAAATACCGGTTGCCATAACATAATTTTTTAATTCAAAGTGATTCTTTTTCATATGTTTTCTCCTAATTTGACCTTTTATATCATGTATTTTTATTTTACCATGATTTTTGTTTTTTCTCCATAACAAAAAATCTGCAGATTCCAATCATAAGATTGAAATCTGCAGATTTTTTTACAACGATATCTGATTATTATGCTGCCTTCCGCGACTCACGTCCGCTTATATTGCTGCAATAAGAACAATGTTATTTATTTTTCTTTGTGCTTACGATCAGCGGAACAATTTCTCCTTTTTTTACATCCACCAGTCCCTTATCAGTCAGCTTCAGTGCCGGGCTTACCGGTAATCCAAGTGTTCCCACTGACATGATCGGATTATTATGCACATATCCCAGATCTGTAAGGCTTTTTCTCACCGACTTCAATGCAAGGCCATTCTCCCTGATCGATTTTTCGGATAAAAGCCCGCATACCGGAAGTGCAAGCTCAGAAAGGATCCTTCCATCTTTTACTGTCAGAAATCCCCCCTGCAGTTCCCGGATCCTGTTTACAGCAAATAACATATCATCCGGAGAGCTTCCGGCCACAAAGAGATTATGATGATCATGAAAATATGTTGTTGCCACAGTTCCCTTTTTCAAGCAGGAGCCTGTAAGAAATCCATAGCCGATATTTCCGTTCTTCCCATGACGTTCCACCACCATAGCCAGAAGACATCCGCTGTTTTCCCAGCAGATCTTTCCGTCTTTCACCGGCATTTCCACCAGTTTTTCAGTAGTATGGGTACGATCCGGATTGACCTCCATCACACGAACCGTTGCATATCCTTCCTGAAAAGGAGCATTCACCTGAAAATCCTTCAGAAAAATCTCCGGAAGCTGTACACTCCGGTAAAAATCTGCCGGAAATTCATATTTGGAAGCAGACAGCGGCAACTGCGGTTCATCCTTTACATAAATCGGAACACCATTTTTGAATACAGCTTCCGGTTTAAGAACGGACGGATCTTTGAGCAGCATAAAGTCCGCAAGTTTTCCTGGTGCGATAGCTCCTCTGTCATAAAAATGCATCCGCTGACATGGTGTATATGTGGCACAGTAAATCGCCTGTTCCATCGGAAATCCCATATCGATAGCTTTCTGTACCACTGCATTCAGCGGTCCCTGCTCATACAAAACATCCGCCATGGTATCATCTGTTACAAAGGAACAATACTCGTAGAGCTGGTTCTGACAGATATATTCCAGGATTTCCGGTTTCAACATTTTATCCTGGATTTCAAAAAACATTCCGTTTTCAATCCGCTGCTTTACTTCCTCCAGAGTATGTTCCGTGTGATCACCATTGATACCCAGATAAAGAAATTTTGCAAGATCCAGGTCCAGCAATGACGGACAGTGTCCCTCGATCACATATCCCGGATGTTCTTTTTTCAGATATTCCAGAAACCGGCTGATCTCCAGATCATTTTCCCGGATGATCTGCCGGTAATTCATGATTTCGCCTACACATACCACATCTTTTTCTTCCAGCAGATGCTTCATTGCATTGTAGTCAATGCTTCCACCTGTTGTTTCCAGCTTTTCACTGGTTGACGGAACGCTGCTTGGAATCCCGTAAAAAATATCAATAGGTGCATTCTTTGCCGCAGAGATCATTTCCAGAATCCCTCGGATTCCTTTGACATTGGCCATTTCGTGAGGCTCTGAAACCACCGTTGTCACACCATTTTCTCCTGCACATTTTCCAAAAGAAACCGGTGTGGTCATAGAACTTTCAATATGCATATGAATATCTGTCAGTCCTGGAATCATGTATGATCCCTTTGCATCGATCACATTGTCAGTCTGAAAATCCGTATCCTGTTTTCTGTCTATGTAATAAAATTTTCCATCTTTCACCGCAACATTGGCAGATATGAATTTCTTAAGATAGGAATTAAATACCTTTGCGTTTTTGATCAGCAGATGAATCTGCTCCATACCATTTCACCATCCTTAGATAATTGAATAAAAATACAACAGACAGACTGCTACCAATACATACATGACCGGTTCAACCTTTTTGATCTTTCCTGCTGCGATCTTCATAACGAGGTAAGCCGGAAGCGCCACGCAGATACCATTTGCGATATTATTTGCAAAAATCGTAAAGGTTACACATAAAAATGCCGGAATATACTCTGTAATATCTGAATAATCAATATTTCTCATAGCACCAAGCATATTGATGCCGATATAGATCAGCACCGGACCGGTTGCCGCAGATGGGATCACAAGAGCCAGTGGTGCCAGAAACAGCGAAAGTCCGAAGAAAATACTTGTAAAAATAACTGTAAGTCCCGTTTTTCCTCCTGCTTCTACGCCTGCAGATGACTCCAGATAAGTAGTAAGACTCGGCATTCCAAACAATGCTCCAAAGCTTGTTGCAATTGCATCTACCTTAAAGCATTTATCAATACCCGGAAGATTTCCATCCTTATCCAGATAGCCTGCCTTTGCTCCCACTCCCAGAACTGTTCCGAATGTAGAAAAGAAATCCGGCACAAACAGAGCGATCAGAAATGGAATATAAGCAAAATTCAACGCTCCCAGAAAATCAACTTTCAGGAACTGATGGCCGATACCTGCCGGAAATGCAAAAATGGATTCCGGAGCATGTGTAACACCGAAAGGAATTCCTGCCAGAGTGGTCAGCAGGATCGCGAGGATCATACCGCCCGGAATATTTCGTACCTTGATCACCAGAAGGATCAGAAATCCGATCACTGCTACGATCACAGATGGAGATGCAAGATCTCCAAAGGAAAGACAGTTTTTTGCATCATTTGCCACGATCAGTCCACAGTTTTTTGCACCAAGAAGTGCGATAAACAGACCAATACCTGCACTAACCGCATGTTTCAGGCTTACCGGAATCACACGTACCACTGCTTCTCTCAGACCAAAGAATGAAATTATGATAAAAAGAACACCACTCCAGAATATCACACCTGCTGCGATCGGCATACTTACGCCTTCATTAGTGATCATAGACGCGATGATTCCCACACTTCCGAGTCCCGGTGCCAAAGCAAACGGACGATTGGTGACCAACGCCATTGCACAGCTAGTCAAAATGATCAGAAGGATCATAGCTGTCAGAGTCGTATGTTTGTCATAACCGGCACCTGCCAGAATATTTGGAATCGTGGCCAGCACATATGCCATAGTTACAAAGGTTGTCAGTCCTGCCAGAAGTTCTGTTTTTATATTTGTATTGAACTCAGACAGTCTGAACTGTTTTTCCAACCAGTTTTTCCAACCAGTTTTTCATTTGTTTTCCCCCTTGATATGATGATAGGAAGTATTGTAAAATACACATATCAGGAAGTCAAATTCATATTATACATAAAAATTATGCCAAAATGGAATAGTTGGAGGAAAACATGAACTATCATGAACTGAAGTACATTCTCTGCATTGCTAAATATCAGAATCTTACAAAAGCCGCACAGGAGCTTTATATTTCCCAGCCAACCCTGACCAAGCATCTCCAGAAGCTGGAACGGGAAATGGGGACCAAGCTATTCAACCGCAGCGGAAACAGCTATACACCTACCTTTGCAGGCCGCAAATATATGGAGTATGCCCGAAAGATCCTTCAGATACGACAGGACTGGGAAAAAGAGCTGAAAGATCTTACAGAAAATAATGAAGGAGAACTGAACGTTGCTTTCCCACTGATGAGGAGTACCTGTATGGTTCCTCAGATCATGACCTCTTTTTTTCAAAAATATCCTAAAGTAAAGGTCAATATCTTGGAAGAGGCATATTCCATCCAGGAAAAACTTCTTCTCAATGATCAGCTTGATTTTGGCATTTTCAATGAAGTACATAAACACCCCAAGCTGGAATACGAACTGCTGAAAAAGGAAGAGATCCTTCTGATCATGCATCCGGAGCACCCATTGGCTGCTGCCGGCAGTGTATCCACTCACAGCATATACCCGAAGCTTGATCTCTCACTTCTGGCAGAAGAGCCTTTTATCCTGCATTTTCCGGAACAGACTACCGGACAGCTTTCGCTGGAAGCATTGAAAGCTGCCCATATCAAGCCTTATGTGCCAATTCAGAGCCGCAACACAGAAACCTGCGTCAAGCTCTGCATGCAAGGACTTGGTATGTGTTTCACCCCGGAAACTTATGTCCAAAATATGGACCTCCCTGTAAAACCAGCCTGTTTTTCCATTGGTGAAGATGGCGTTTTCAGTACACTGACAATTGCGTACCGAAGAGGTACCTATCTTCCACAGTACGCCCGGGATTTTATATGTACTGCGAGGAATGTCCTGTAGGGTTTTGATCTACATATGTTGAAGCAAAAAATCTTCTGTTCAGAAGGCATTTTTTTGTTGTATTATTCTGAATATTTCTGTATAATTAATGTAATAATCAAAACTTAAGAGCGTAACGTACAAGGGCGTACAGCACATGTTTCCTATGTCGGTACTGCCATTGCTCTTGGTGATCCCGGTACAGTCCTTGGATAGGCATATTATGGCGAGCGATGCGTGGAGTATTTTTCCGGTAAAAAGGGACTCATCCCTTATCGTGTGCTGTTTATAATACATCCTGCGCTTTCATCTCTTCGGACACAGCAATATATTCTTTGCTGTTTTCCACGATACCAAGCTTCTCTTCCCAGGTAAGGTTTCGTTTGATCCTGGCCGGACTTCCCATTACCAGAGAGCCATCCGGGATCACCGTATTCTTAGTCACAAGGCTTCCGGCTCCTATGATACAGTCATTTCCGATTCTTGCACCATCCAGGATCACGGATCCCATTCCAATCAGTGTCCGGTCTCCGATGGTACATCCATGTAGCACCGCATTATGCCCTACAGTAACATTGTTTCCGATATGAACCGGCATGTTGTGGCTCACATGAATAGTACAGTTTTCCTGGATATTGGTTTCTTCTCCGATTACTATCGGAGCATCATCTCCGCGGATCACCGCATAATATAATACACAGCTGTCACGGCCGATCGTTACATTTCCAAGGATCACAGACTGCTTTGCGATCCTGGCACCTTCTGCGATCTTTACATTTTTATAATCCATTTTGCCTCCTGAATCTGCTTTCCCTGTACAGGATTCTGCCATATGATATTTCTGATCATGGGTTCTATACGCAACAGCAATTCCTTTTTACCCCATATTATATTTTGTCCGGATCACAATATCTGTATACTGATATTCCTTTTCCGGTGCCTTGCTGTCAAAGAGAAGCTGGAACAAAATAGTCACCGGGGAATGTCCCTGTACAGCTGCATCCTGACCGATAAGGAAATTGATCGTCCCCTCTTTCAGCCATTTCAGATTTTCTTCCAGGAAATCATTGGCGATCACATGCATGGTTTTATCCTTTCCAAGCTTCTGCAAGGTCTGGCAGACACCCTTTACACCATGACCTGTAATATAGATACCGGTCAACTCCGGATAAAGTTCCAGAAGCTCTTCCACGATCTTGGATGCCACCCATTCGTCATCATAGGAATACCTTATATCCACGATCTCGGTTCCCGGAAAGCTTTCTTTGATTTCTGTTGAAAATCCCTTCTGCCTGCTGATCAGGCCAGGATTGGCAACCTGTCCGGAAATTATGGCAACCTGCCCGGTTCCGCCTGTCATCTCTCCCATCAGGCCTGCTGCCGTACGACCGGCCTGAAAGGTATTCTGTCCCACAAAGCATAACCTCTTTGTGTCTTCCAGATCTGCATTAAAGGTAACTATCGGAATTCCATACTCTTCCTGATACTGATCGATCCTCGCTCTCAAAAGCTGATCCTCTGATGGAGTCAGCGCAATTCCATTAAAGCCCTTTTCCCGGAGTTCTTCCATTGCAGCCATTACTTTTTCCGGTTCCACGCCTTCGATCTCATAGATCTTTACTGTTCCGCCAAAACTCTCCACTTCTTCTTTTGCTTCCAGGACCCCCTTTAAAACCTGCTGCATAAAGGGAGTCTCCATATACTGAAGGATCACACCGATACGAATCTTCCTCTTTGCCATGGCAAGGGCACGACCGGCACGGCTGGGCTGATATCCCATCTCCCGGGCGATCCTTTTGATCCTTTCCTCTACTTCCGGACGGATACGGCCTCTGTTATTCAGTGCTCTGTCCACAGTGCCTCTCGAAACTCCTGCTGCTTCCGCAATCTGTTGTAATGTTACTGCCATATTTTACCCTCCAAAACCTCTCCTGTGTACTTTGTGTTCACGAGCACGCTCTTTTATCTCATTATACACATTTACACTTTCTCAGGCAATCCCTGATTTCGTTATTTTTATAATTTCCCTTTACGATCAGACATGCCCGGCATAAACAGGTGCATTACCTCAGCCAAAAATGCTTCCGAAAAAATCTCCGGAAGCATTTTTATCATTGCAAAACGGATCCCTTTGTCAGTCCAGAAGCTCCTGTACCATCTCGGGGGTAAAGGTTACAGCCTTCACATGATCTACCTCGATCTGATACAGGGCATTGGCTGCAATATGCTCCGCAGCCTGCTCCAGATCACGGATTCCTGTGGTATCTTCAAATTTCTTAATTACTGCGTCCAGCGCCTCATCCGTTACGATACATTCTTCCTGTTTCAGGCTCATACGTTTCAAAACCTTGGGAAGCGCAAATCTGGAAAAGATGATCTTCTTTTCCTCCGGTGTATAATCCGGAATATCGATCACTGCAAAACGTGACATCAGAGGTGCGCTGATCTGTGCCTTATCATTGGCTGTGGCAATAGGATAGACACCAACTGTCGGAACCATACATTCCATATAGTTATCTGTAAAACCAAGGTTATCCAGCAGTGTCAGAAGCACGTCTGCCGGATTTCCGTTTCCTTTACCTGATGCAGCCTTGTCAAGCTCATTGATGATAAATACCAGATTGGATTCTCCTGCCATGGAAAAAGCCTCCATGATGATTCCCGGCTTGGCATTTGCATAGACACGAGAGCTTCCGGTAAGCTGTTCCGGATCATTGATAGAACTCATATCCAGGGTTGTCCACGGCATTTTCAGGATTCTTGCAACTGCATAAGCGATCTGAGATTTACCGGTACCTGCCGGTCCTACAAGAAGCAGTCCGTAAGCAGGAAGTGTATGGGTACGGTTGATCTGAATGATCGTCTCAATGATCCTCTGTTTTACACGTTCCATTCCGTAAAGCTCCTCATCCAGGATACGGCGTGCTTCCTTCGGATCAATAGACTCAAAATAATTATGCTTCCACTGAATATTCATCATGATGGAAAGTGCTCTCTGGGCATGGCGTCTTTCCTCCTGAGAAACCTCATGAGAACGGGCAACTGCCAGATTTCTTCTTGCCCAGAGACGGATATTATCAGGCATAGTCTTTCCGGCACAGTTCATAAAGTCGGTGATACTCTGAATACTGGTAAGCTTCATATCGTCACCGTCTTCTTCCTCCTCATCGTTCTCATTTTCTTCTGCCGGCGCACTGCTTGCAAACAGACGCTCGATCATAAACTGAAGAAATCCGTCCTCAGCAGAAAGCTTGGTGCCTCCGCCAAAAGCGATCTCTCGGATTTTGTAAACGGCATATCCTTCTTCTGTATTCTGTCCGGAAAGACGGATGTTGATATGATTTTCTCCGAGCCATTTGATCAGGCTTGTAAAACGTGAATCGATCTTCAGGATGTCTGCCGGGAAAACACCGTCCTCTTCCTTAAACTCAAATGCAGTCTGCTTCGCAGGATTGGAAAAATATCCACAGGAATGATGTTTCCACTCTCTTTTGCTGTTATCCAGGATCAGCACCGGTTTCTCCGGCGTGGCTTTTGTTTCATTGGAACGAAACGTTATATATGTGCACTGGCGTTTTGTCTCTTTTTTATCTGCCGGTGCTGCGCTGAAATCAAAAACTGGCATATTTTTTACTCCTCTTTCTCTGAAAAATATCTCCATTCAGTTTATCATGGATTGGAAATCTCAACAACCGCTGATACAATTTTTTACACATTTTTGTATTCGTCATTTTTCCGTAAGTTGTTTAAACAATTTTGCAGTTTGCCGATTGACACTGCCTGTAAACTATGTTATCGTGCAATCATGTCTGCTTTCATTTTTTACAAAAGCTGACACAGTTACCATATATGTGATTTACCGTTTTTCACATCATTGTAATTGTATTTTTTTGGAGGAGGAAATGAGGAATCAACTTTCACAGCGGGATGATTTTTATCCACAGATTGTTAAGCTTGTCATCCCCATCATCATTCAGAACCTGCTAAGTGCAGCGGTCAATTCTGCCGACGTTATCATGCTGAACTTTGTAGGTCAGTCGTCCATCTCCGCAGTATCCCTGGCAGCAAATTATTCCAATATCCTGTTTATGGTATATTACGGTCTTGGTACGGGAGCAACCCTGCTTTGTGCCCAGTATTATGGAAAGGGAGATTACAAAGCCATTCAGATCATCGAGGGAATCGCTCTTCGTTTTTCCATGATCATCTCTGTTCTCGTGGCGCTCGTTGCATTTACCATGCCACAGATGATGATGAAACTATTCACCAATGATCCGGAGCTTCTGGCCATCGGTTCTTCCTATATCCGCATTATGGGTATCACCTATATCTGCTGGGGTATGACAGAGGTTTATCTGGCTGTTCTTCGAAGTATTGGCCGGGTAACTACCAGCATGGCGATGAATATGCTGGCATTTGGACTGAATATCCTTTTGAATGCGACTTTTATCTTCGGATTGTTCGGAGCACCCAAGCTTGGTGCTACCGGTGTGGCTATCGCTACTGCACTTTCCAGAATGATCGAGCTGTTCGCCTGTTTTATTGTTTCTGCTTTCAGCAAAAATGTCCGACTGGATCTTCGATGTATGTTCATAAAAAACAAACTTCTGTTCAGTGATTTCGTGCGGCTTTCCCTGCCGGCTCTTGGTAATGATATTTCCTGGAGTATTGGTTTTTCCATGTACTCTGTGATCCTGGGGCACCTTGGTACGGATGCGGTTGCTGCCAATTCTCTGGTTGTAGTAGTCCGTAATATCGGCTCTGTTTTCTGTTTCGGTATTGCCAGTGCAGGAGGTATTCTTCTTGGCAATGTTATGGGGCAGGGCGATCTGGAACGTTCCAGGCGTTATGCTTCCAAAACACTGAAGCTTACTGTTATTGCAGTTTTTTTTGGCGGACTTATCGTTCTTGCCATCACACCGTTCGTAATGAGATTTGCGTCCCTGACACCCACTGCCATGCATTATCTGAAATATATGCTTCTGATCAACAGCTACTATATTATGGGGTCTGCCGTAAATACAACCCTGATCGCCGGTGTGTTCCGGGCAGGTGGTGATACAAAGTTTGGTCTGATCTGTGACACTATTGATATGTGGGTATATGCAGTACCCCTTGGATTTTTCGCTGCTTTTGTACTGAAGCTGCCGGTTATGTGGGTGTATTTTCTGCTCTGTACGGATGAATTTGTGAAGTGGCCATGGGTGATCAAAAGGTATCTTAGTGGGAAATGGGCTAAAAATATTACCCGTGAGAACATATTTGAAAATAAATAGAATATGATTGCCTTTTAGACGGCTGGAACCTGTGTTATTTTTCAAAAATTCGCTGTTTGAGCGAAGAAAGTCTCCAGACTTTTGAAAAGTAGCTTTAGCAGATTCCAGCCGTTCCTCAACTACATCTGCAGTCCTTCTATCACCTTCTCTGTCAGACACACAACACTTTCCTGTACCTCCCGGATCTCCTTCTCTGAAATACCCTCCTTATGAAATCCCCCGGTGCAAACCACTCTCTTTCCCAGCTCTTTCGAAACCTTCTCCGCCATCCACCGGCAGATCACCTCGTCCTTATGTCCCGGAAAATTCAAAACTGAAGAAGTCGCACTCACAGAACCATCTCCTGTCAGAGACACTCTCGGTTCCGTCTGCACCACACATCCCAGATGAGGCCTTTCTCCTCCTTTCAAGCAGATAAGCACATCCTCTCCGACAAATGCAGCACTGACCTCCAGCTCACAGTCTGCAGTCTCCACACACTCCATTACAATCCATTCCATCTGCGATACTCCTTTGCTTCAATTCCAAACGGTTCCAAAAGCTTTGCAGCCATATGATATACCATATCATCAATATTTTCCGGTTTATGATAAAACGTCAGCATCGGTGGAATGATACGCACTCCCGGAAGCATAGAAAGCTCATAAAGATTTCGGAGATGAATCCCACTTAACGGTGTTTCTCTGGCTGCCAGCACCAGTGTTCTCTGTTCCTTGATCGTCACATCTGCCGCACGCAGAATAAGATTATCCGCATAGCCACTGTGGATCCCCGCGATCGTCTTCATGCTGCAGGGCACGATCAGCATCCCCTCTGTTTTGAAAGAACCACTGGCCGGTTTTGCCCCTATCTCTCCCGGTGCACATACATGATCTGCCAACCGTTTCACATCCTCCGGTTCCAGCTCCGTCTCCTGGCGAAGAGTCAGCTCTGCACTGGAACTCATGATCAGATACGACTCAAAATTCGAATTCTCCCGGATGATCTCCAGACATTTTACAAGGAGCGGCAGGCCGCTTGCACCTGTCGCACCAACTATAATTCTCTTTTTCATTTTTTCAGCCATTTCTCCGGATCCAGTTCCATAAAACGGGCTTTGTGAAAATCTTCCTTCAGATCATAAGGCACCGTACAGTCAAAAATAGTCTTGCATGCAATCCCATGATCACGGATACTTGAAGAAAATGCAGGATCATTGGACGGATCAAGAGGATGACAACGGACACCCGGAATAGTGATCACATCCACATCTCCCTGGAATCTTGTATTCATCGCCCAAAGTACGTCATTCATATCAAAGCAGTCCACATCTTCATCTACCAGAAATACATTTTTCAACTCACTGAAGGCGGAAAATGCAAGAAGTGCAGCCTGACGCTGTCTTCCCTCATCACTTTGAGAAAGCTTTTTAAACTGAAGGACAGCCATATACTTTCCACCGCCGGCACTGCTGCAGTATACGTTCTGAAGTCTTCCAGGCATTGCTTTTTCCACCATACCATAGATGCTGGCTTCTGTAGGGATTCCCGCCATTGATACGTGCTCCTCACTTGGCCCGATACAGGTCTGCATGATCGGATTTTCACGATGTGTCACTGCTGTAACCTTGATCAGCCAGCACTGATCACTTGCAGGCCCTGTATATCCCGGAAACTCCGGCATGGCGTATCCGGTATTGCTGTTCTGATCTTCCTTTACACGCACACCTGGGATTACTTCTCCCTCGATCACGTATTCCGCATTGGCGATGGCACGCTCGTTAACGGTTAAACATTTACAGAGTTCCACCGGCTCTTTGCGCAGTGCACCGGCTACAGACAGCTCATCATACCCCAGTGGTGTTGTAGGCGGCTCAAAACAGGAACCGATCTCAATAGCAGGATCAACTCCGATACTGATAGAAATCGGCAGCCTTTGTCCCAGCTCCTCAGCACGCTCTGCCATTGCTCCGATATGTCTGGCACCAGGTGTAAAGAAAATGGAAAGCTCATCTTTTCCCTGAATGCATAGACGGTGAATAGTCACATCGTGAACTCCTGTATCCGGGTGTGTGGCGTAGCACATGCCAAGTGTGATATACGGACCCGCATCATCTGGCGTGTTCGTTGGCGCAGGAACCAATTTATAGAGGTCAAAATCCGGATCTGCAGCCTTATGCACCACCTGCTGACACGGTGCATCTCCTTCAATATCTACCGGTGGAATTGGATTCTCCACGCTTTTGCAGAGCATCTTTCCAAGATTTTCCGGCTGAGTGTCAAGTAAAGCAGCAACTCTTTTTCTGCTTGCCAGAAGACCGATAGCGACCCTTGCATCCGGATGTCCTTTTATACGATTAAAGATCATGGCAGGTCCTTCCTTTGTAGGACGCTTCACCGTTCCACCGGCTCCTACATAACGATATACCCCTGCAAGCTCTGCCATCGGATCAACTTCCACCTCTGTTTCGATCAGCTGGTTCGGCATCTGCTCCAGAAGTGCCAGGGCACTTCTCAGATCTCTTACTTTTTCTGCCATAAAAACCTCCTGCGTTATCTTTATTTTTTCATATTATTTTATCTCTTTTTAATATGGTGAATCAATTCTTTCTATGATATAATTGTTTCCAATATGGAATGATTCGTCACTATTTTCTAAAAGGCAGGTGTTACCATGACTCTTGAACAGATCGACTATTTTATCTGTACAGCTCAATCCCGGACTTTTTTTGATGCTGCAGAAGCTATGCATATCTCCCAGTCCTCCCTTTCCAAGCAGATCATGAAACTGGAAAAAGAACTGGAGCTTACCTTATGGGACCGCAGCAAGCGTACTGCTGTGCTTACTCCTGAGGGAGAGTTTTTTTACAAAGAAGCACTTAAGATTTCCAGACAGTATCATCGTTCTCTGGAAGCAGTGTACCATTTTAAGGATAGTAAGCTCCAGGCACTTCATATTGGAACACTTCCTTTTCTTTCTCAGTACCATCTTACTTCTGTGATACACAGTTTTTGTGATACACACCCGGAGCTTTCCTTTTCTCTGAAAGAGGTGGAAGACGAAGAACTTCTCTCCGGTCTTGAAAAAGACTTTTTTAATCTGATCTTTGTACGAAAACATATGATAGACCCGGAGCTCTATACTTTTCATGCTCTCACAGAAGACCGTCTGGTTGCTGTTTTTCCTGAAGCTCATCCTTCTGCGTCCAAAAAATCGGTCTCTCTTTCTGAACTGAAAAAAGAGACTTTTATCCTGATGCCTCCGCACACTTCCATTTACCGTTTCTGTATGCAAAGTTTTCATAATGCAGGAATCCACCCTCAGCTTCTGCGTACTGCCCGTGCAGAATCTATTGTCAGCGCAGTGGAAATTGGCGAAGGGATCAGTCTCCTTACAGAAAGCAGCTTTCAGTTCTTTCGTCAGCCTTCGCTTGTTTCTGTCCCGATTAACGGACTGGAAAAGCTATCCGTTGGAATTGCCCATAAAAAAAATATGGCTCTCACAACCTCTGCAAAATGTTTTCTGCAGTTTGTGAAAAGCCATATGTAAGATATTTTTTCTATAATCCAAGCATCATTCCCACACCATGTACCGCAAATGCAACGATCCATGCAGTGGCACACTGTACTGCTACAATACCAGCGGCAGCTCTTACAGTTCCCATCTCCCGCCGCACAGTTGCAATAGCTGCAACACAGGGTGTATAGAGCAAGGTAAAGATCAAAAATACGTAAGCAGTAAACGGCGTAAACAAATCCTGAAGCAATGCCGTATTTCCGCCCAGAAGAACTGTCAGCGTAGACACAACACTCTCTTTTGCCATAAAGCCAGTGATCAATGCGGTGGATACTCTCCAGTCACCAAAGCCCAGCGGTGCAAAAAGTGGTGCCACAATGCTTCCGATCTTTGCCAGAAGGCTCTGATCTGTGCTGGCAACAAGGTTAAGACCTGCATCAAAGTTCTGCAGGAACCACACGATCAGCGTTGCCGCAAAGATAATTGTAAACGCTTTCTGGATAAAGTCCTTCGCCTTTTCCCATATCAGCTGTCCTACGCTTTTTGCAGAAGGAAGCCGGTAATTGGGAAGCTCCATTACAAACGGAACCGGCTCTCCCCTGTATTTCGTCTTTTTCAGGATCAGAGCATACAGGATCCCGCAGAGAATTCCTGCAAAATAAAGGCTGATCATCACAACTCCTCTCCACTGCTTCGGAAAAAATGCACTGGTGAGAAGTCCGTAGATCGGAAGCTTGGCACTGCAGCTCATAAACGGCGTAAGCAGGATCGTCATTTTCCGGTCACGTTCACTGGATAATGTTCTGGTTGCCATAATAGCCGGCACCGAACAGCCGAATCCGATCAGCATCGGCACAAAGCTTCTTCCGGAAAGTCCGACTTTTCGAAGAAGCTTGTCCATAACAAAGGCTACACGAGCCATATATCCGGTATCTTCCAGGATTGACAGAAAGAAAAACAAAGTAACGATCGTGGGAAGAAATCCGATCACGCTTCCGATACCGCTTAAAATTCCATCCACAACCAATGACTGCAGTACTGAGCTGACACCCGCTGCCTCCAGTCCCCTGCCAATAAGTGCAATTACCCAGTTCACGACCATGCTCATTCCGTCTGAAAGCCAGGCTCCCAGATAATTGAACGTCATCACAAATACAATGGCCATAATTCCCACAAAACAGGGAATTGCTGTATATTTTCCGGTAAGGATATGATCTATGGCGACACTTCGTTTATGTTCACGGCTTTCTGCCGGTTTTACCACAGTTTTCTCGCAAAGCTTTTCGATAAAATTGAAGCGCATGTTCGCAAGAGCTGCCTCACGGTCCAGACCGCCATCCTTCTCCATAACATGTACCAGCCCATCAAGAACCTTTTTTTCACCTTCAGGCAAAGCCAGACGTTTTTCGATCAGAGAATCTTTCTCTACGATCTTCGTAGCTGCAAAACGTACAGGAAGTCCTGCTTTTTTTGCATAGGGTTCGATCAGATGAACGGCTGCATGGATACATCTGTGAAGTGCACCTACCGGATCCTTCGGTGACTGATTGTCAGTACAGAAATCAATTCTTCCCGGTGCTTCTCTGTATCTTGCAACATGGACTGCATGATCGATCAGCTCATCAATTCCTTCATTCTTCGCTGCTGAAATAGGTACAACCGGAATTCCTAAAATCTCCTCCAGTTCATTGATCCGAACAGAGCCTCCATTTGCCCTTACCTCATCCATCATATTTAAGGCCAGCACCATTGGGATTCCAAGCTCCATTAGCTGCATGGTAAGATAAAGATTTCTCTCAATATTGGAAGCATCTACAATATTAATGATTCCTGTCGGCTTCTCATTCAGCAGAAAATCTCTTGTTACGATCTCCTCGCTGGAATACGGGGAAAGTGAATAGATTCCAGGAAGATCCGTTACCGTTGCCTCCGGATGCCTCCGGATGCTTCCTTCTTTCTTGTCAACAGTTACACCCGGAAAGTTACCAACATGCTGATTGGAACCTGTCAACTGGTTAAAAAGAGTTGTCTTTCCACAATTCTGATTACCTGCCAGTGCAAACGTGATCGGTTCCCCCTTGGGAATCGTATCACCGATCCGGTTCTTACGATAATCTCGAGCCTTTCCAAGTTCTCCCACACCAGGATGAGCAATCGGCTGATGCCGTTCATTTTCTTTCTTCGTCTCCGACATGGATTCGATTGATACGATCTCAATCTTTGCAGCTTCCGCCAGCCGCAATGTCAGCTCATATCCGCGCAGCACAAGCTGTACCGGATCTCCCATGGGAGCTGTTTTACGAAGAGACACTTCTGTCCCCGGTGTAAGCCCCATATCCAGAAGATGATGTCTCAGCTCCCCCTCGCCACGAACACTGATGATTCTGCCACACTCTCCAGTCTTTAATTTGTCCAGTGTCATATTGTCACCTCATCATAAGTACAATTTACATGGTCAATACATACATCTGTATTATCCACTGGTATAAATGTAACACAATTTAAGTTGTTTGACAATAACTGATTAATCTGATAAGTTTCGTATAAATAATGTTAATTCAAAAGTTATTTATCATTAACTTTTAATTATTTTCTCATTTTAGTGCAATTCGTATTTGATAAACAAGCACCTTCATCTTTTCTTGCAGACATACGATAACATGCATGTATATTCCCGTACTCAAAAAAGCACAGACGACATATTATTGTCGTCTGTGCTTCTTTATTGCTTTGAACCGCTTCGGTGAATCCTTACTCACCAATTAACCAATTGTACATTTCCTCATACTGACGTGCGGAATTATTCCAGGAAAAATCTGCAGCCATCGCGCGGTCTACCATTTTATTCCATTCACGTTTCTTGTCATAATATACACTCTCTGCATAACGGATCGTAGCAAGCATTTCATGTGCATTATAATTTACGAAGGAGAATCCTGTTCCGGTTCCCTCGAATTCATTGTACGGGACAACTGTATCCTTCAGACCACCGGTCTCTCTGACGATCGGAAGGGTTCCATAACGAAGGCTCATCAACTGGCTCAAGCCACATGGTTCGAACAGTGATGGCATCAGAAATGCGTCAGATGCTGCATAAATTCTGTGAGACATTGCTTCATCATAATAGATCTGTGCGGAAACCTTACCATGATACTTCCAGTCAAAATGACGGAACATATTCTCATAACGTTCCTCACCGGTACCAAGCGCAACGATCTGTACCGCATCCTGACACAGTTCATCCATGATATAAGCAATCAGATCAAATCCCTTCTGGTCTGTCAGACGGGATACAATGCCGATCATCATAGCTTTCGGATCCTGCTCAAGTCCAAGATCTTTCTGAAGCTGTATCTTATTCTTGATCTTCTCTTTGCGGAAGTTCTTTGCATTGTAGTTTCTGGTGATATTCGGATCTGTCTCCGGATTGAATTCATTGTAATCAATACCATTTACAATACCGCGCAGGCTGTTGGCTCTCGCATTGAGAAGTCCGTCCAGCTTCTCACCATAAAACGGTGTCTTGATTTCTTCTGCATAGGTATTACTTACTGTGGTAATGGCATCTGCAAATACCATACCGCCCTTCAGGAAGTTTGCGTCCTTGTATGCTTCCAGTTTATCCGGTGCAAAGTAGTAATCGGAAAGACCTGTGATATCCTTAACAGTCTTAACATCCCATACACCCTGAAATTTCAGGTTATGTATTGTCATAACAGTCTTGATTCCACGGAAGAATTCATTCTCCTGGAAAGAATCGTGAAGGTAAACCGGAACAAGTCCTGTCTGCCAGTCATGACAGTGAATGATATCCGGTCTGAATCCGATCACCGGAAGAACCGATAACACAGCTTTGGAAAAGAAAGCAAATTTCTCAAGATCCCATGGTGCACTGTCATATGGTTTCGGACCGCTGAAATAATATTCATTGTCGATGAAGTAAAACTGGATGCCGTCATACTGCATCTGCATAATACCTACATAGCAGTTCTTAAATCCCAGATCCATATAAAAATGGGTCACATACTCCATTTTGTCTTTCCATTCCTGTTTCATGCAGGCATATTTAGGTAAGATCACGCGGATATCAAAATATTTTTTGTCAAAGCACTTAGGCAGTGAGCCGGCAACATCAGCGAGTCCTCCTGTTTTGATAAAAGGTACTGCTTCTGATGTAGCAAACAGAATTTTTTTCATCTGTATTCCCCTCCCTGGGTACACCCGTTTTTATTTATGATTATACTCCAAAATTCATCTAATTTAAAGACCGATTTTTATATTCTAGTCTGATTTTATCTGCGATCAGTGCTATAAATTCAGAATTCGTGGGTTTCCCTTTTCCGGTGCTTACAGTATATCCAAACAATTCATCAATGGTATCCATCTTTCCCCGGCTCCATGCCACCTCGATCGCATGTCGGATCGCCCGCTCCACTCTGCTCGGTGTTGTCTGATGGCGTTTCGCAATGGTTGGATATAATACCTTGGTAATGGAATTGAGCATTTCTATGTCATTGACAGACAAAATGATCGCATCCCTTAAATACTGATACCCTTTGATGTGTGCCGGAACTCCGATCTCATGAATGATATTCGTCACATCGGTTTCCAGATTCCTCTCCGGCTGAGGCTTTTTGGTTTCTGTGATACCTGGCCTTGCAATCTCCCGCACTCTTCTGTCCCCGATCTTCCGAATATGTTTGATCCGGTTTAAAAGTGTAGTGTTGTCAAAAGGCTTCAAAACATAATAGTCTGCTCCAAGACTGAATGCATCCTCTGTAATCCTCTCCTGTCCAATTGCAGATAATACGATAAACACTGGAACTTTTTTGACATTTGCGTTATGGGAAAATTTCTCCATAACGGAAAGGCCGTCCATCTTCGGCATAATGATGTCGAGAATTACCACATCCGGCTCCTTATCTTTGATTATGTTACAGATTTCTTCTCCGTTGTGTGCTTTTCCGACCAGTTCAAGGTCTTTATCTTCTTCGATCATCTGACCGAGCATGTCTGTCATTTTCGCGTTATCATCAGCAATTGCAACATTTAATTTGTCCATGAGGACCCTCCTAACTTCTATCTCCTTGGGTTTCCAGACATACCCCCCGTCACCACGGCAGTAACCGACACTGTTAGCTGCCTGCGCTTTCCCCTTGCTGGCGACAAAATTATTATAGTAGAAATCCCGTAGTAAAATCAAGATAAAAGTAGTTATTTTATCACACTTTCGTACGATATTTTTCGACATTTTTTCTCTTATATATCACAAAATTCACCAAAATGCAGGTATTTCAATCTGTATCCGGCATTTTTCCCCATATAAAAAAGAGGCACTTTTCCCGGACTTTTTCCATGTTTTTTGTGCCTCTTTCCTCAACTGCAGATTATGCATTGCCTGTCATATTTTCAATAAAAATCCCATATCCGCCGGTAGAATCCTGCACGAATACATGAGTCACGGCACCAAAGAGTTTTCCATTCTGGAGCACAGGACTTCCAGACATTCCCTGAACGATCCCACCTGTTTTTTCCAGGAGTTCCTTATCTGTGATCTGGATCACGAAGCTCTTATTAGAATCCTCATGGTTCATATCGATCCTGGTGATCTCTGCGGCATATTCTTTTACTTCGCCGTCTGTGCAGCAGAGAACAGATGCGGGTCCAATTTTCAGATCCTGTTTGTAACCTACAGGAAGCTTCTTCAGATCCAGATTTTTCACCTGGTCAGCATCCACAGTTCCAAAAATACCGTTTTTACTGTTTTTGGAAATCTCACCCAGGATATTACCGGCTTCGTATCGGATCAGACCGGATAGTTCTCCGGGATTTCCCTTTTCTCCTTTCCGGATCCCCAGGATCTGGGCATTGTAAAGATTTCCATCTGCAATGCTTAAAAGTTCGCCGGTATCCACATCGCTGATCCCGTGACCAAGAGCACCGAACTCTCCATTTTCATCCACATAAGTCAGAGTTCCGATTCCCTGTGTATCGTCCCTCACCCAGATCCCAAGCTTGTATTTTCCTTTCTCATCTTTCACCGGAGTCAGGGACAGGGGAATCGTCTCTTTTCCCCGGCGGACTTTCAGCGTCACAGATCCTCCGCAAAGATCTGCCATATCCTCCAGAAGATCCTGCTTACACTGGATCCGGTTCTGATCAAAAGCCACAATATAATCTCCCGGCTTTACAATGTCCCGGGCCGGTTCTTCCATCTCGCCACTTTCCGAAAGGATCTCGCCTGTATCAATGATCAGAACTCCTTTCGTCTGCATATAAATGCCTACTGCATCTCCGCTTGCATATACTTCTTTCGCAGTTATATTTTTCACTTTCACATTCTTAAAAGGAATCACTCCCAAGAGTCTGCAGTGTAACTTATAGCTGTCTTTCCCTGAAACTGTAATAGCATCATCAAAGCTGATAAAAGGGCGCTTAAGAATACTGGCTACTTCCCGGCTGTCCTCATGATCCACCAGGATCTGATCCGGGATCTTCCTGTCCAGAAGCCGGTATCCCAGCCATCCCATCAGAATCAGATCTAGCGCAAGAAATACAAGTAGCAAACATCGGTATTTTCTTTTTCTGTTCATCTTACGTCACATCCTTTGTAATTTTCTGATACAAGCAAATCCCCTCCCACTGCTTATTGCTTTTCGCAATTGAAGCAGGGGACTGACTTGATTCGGTTAAAAAAGAGGACTGACCTTTCGGTCGTCCTCTCTTAGTATGTAACGTATAAATTATTTCAGTCTTGTATTTTTTTGTTGCTGTGCCAATTCCTTCATCTCTCTTGCATTTCCAAGAACAGCCGGAGTGATCTGGGCACCGCCCAGAAGTCTGGCAAGCTCACGGACAGATTTCTCTCCTTCCAGAGGATGGATCTGGGTGATGGTTTCAGTTCCCTCTACATGTTTCTCGATCTCAAAATGGGTATCTGCCATTGCGGCGATCTGTGGAAGATGTGTGATACAAAGCACCTGCCTGTGCTGTCCGATCACTGCCATTTTTTCAGAAACCTTCTGTGCAGTACGCCCACTGATCCCTGTATCGATCTCATCGAAGATCAGTGTATCAATCTGGTCTTTATCTGCAAGGATTGCTTTGATGGCAAGCATGATTCTGGAAAGCTCACCACCGGATACGATCTGTCCCAGCGGTTTTCTGCTCTCACCTGGATTTGTGGAAATCTCATATTCCACCGAATCATAACCATTATCTGTATAATTTTTTCTGCGGTCAAAACGGATAGAAAAATCCACATCCTCAAAATTCAGTTCCTTCAATCCTTCGATAATCTTTTCATCCAGCTGTTTACTGTATTTTTTCCGGATCTCTGAAAGTTCATGCGAAGCTTCCTCAAGAATCTTTTCTGCCTGCATAAGTTTTTCTTTCAGTAACCGGAAATTTTCTTCGAATCTTTGAAGTTTTTCTAATTTTTTCTGCTGTTCCTTCTGATAAGACAAAATTTCCTGGATCGTCTGTCCATACTTTGCCTTCAGACTATTGACCAGATCCAGTCTTTTTTCTGTTTCAAAAAAAGTTTCTTCGTCAAAAGTAAGACTATCCATATAAGAGGACAGATCACGACAGAAGTCACCGAGAAGTGAATCGATTTCCACAAGAGCTTCCTGTAAAGGTGCTAGATCCTTATCGTAATCTGCAATTCTTGAAAACTCTTTCAGGGCATTTCCGGTCATATCTGCGGCGCCCTGTTCATATCCGGTCATCCCACGGACCATTTGTGCTGTTTCCATGATCCTTCTGGCATTGCTCAACTTCCGGTAGCGGTCCTCCAGTGTTTCGTCCTCTCCCGGAATAAGAGCTGCCTCCTCGATCTCATTGATCTCAAATTCCAGAAAGGCTTTTTCACGGTTGCGCTGTTCCTCATCCATATCCAGTGCTTTCAGCTGATCCACACAGTCCCGATACTCCTGATATGCTTTCCGGACCTTCTCCCTGGCAGGAAGGATCTGTTCTTTTCCGTATACATCCAAAATAGCCAGCTGGCGGTCTCCGTAAAGAAGCGACTGATGCTCATGCTGTCCGTGAATGTCCAGAAGACAGGCTGCTGCTGCTTTCATCTGGCTGACTGTACTTGTCTCTCCGTTGATCTTGTTGATACTTCTGCCGTCCATGATCTTACGGGACATCAGCACCTGTCCGTCTTCCGGATAGATGTCAAGCGCCGCAAGGGACTCTCTGGCTTTCGTGTTTTCAACCTGAAACAGCAACTCTACCAGGGCATAGGAAGCATTTTCACGAATCATGCTTCTGGAAGTTTTTCCACCCAGGATGAGCTGTATGGATCCTAACAGAATGGATTTTCCGGCTCCGGTCTCACCGGTTAAGATATTTAAGCCCGGTCCGAATTCCACCTCTGATTCCTCTATCAGTGCAAGATTTTTTACATGCAGATGTACTAACATTGATTTCCTTTCTGGTATAAAGCATTTACATATTCTGTCATTTTATTTTCCTCTGGATAAGATCCCACCAAGCTTCTGAACTACACCCGGTGCCTGTTCAGAAGTTTTCACCACACACATAATGGTATCATCTCCGGCAATACATCCCAGGATTTCCGGCCATTTCATGGCATCAAGAGCTGCTGCTGCCGCCATGGCCATTCCCGGAATTGTTTTTACTACTACGATATTCTGTCCAATGTTCATAGCGATCACTGCATCTTTCAGAACTCTGGAATATTTATCACTTAACACATCCGGTGTATGTTCTTCCAGAATCGCATATCTGGACTTTCCGTTGCTGCCTGCAACCTTTGTCATTTTCAGAGCCCGGATATCTCTGGATACGGTAGCCTGCGTAACCTTAAAACCGGCCTCATTCAGTCTTGCTGCAAGTTCTTCCTGTGTATCGATCTCGTACTGACGGATCAGTTCGATAATTTTTTCATGTCTTGCTACTTTCAAAATTGAACCTCCTGCATCAGCTGTTACTCATTTTCTGTCTCAGAACCTCCACAAAGCTCAGATGGTTCAGCTTGAGGATTTTTGTCCTGACTGTGGCTTTCCGGATCACGATCCGGTCACCGGTGACCATGGATATCTGGGTATCCCCGTCGAAAGAGGCCACCGCTTTCTCAATGGTATTATGTCTTCCCTCACCGATCTCTACTGTAACTGCCTCTTCCCCGGAAAGAATGATACTTCGGGTGTTCATGGTATGGGGAGCGATGGGGGTCATGATCATCATACTGGCACTGGGAGAAACCACGGGACCTCCCGCTGACAGACTATATCCGGTAGAACCGGTCGGAGTGGAAATGATGATACCATCTGCATTGTATGAATTCATATATGCATCATTAACATAATTCTTGAAACGGATCACACGGAGATGTCCTTCTCTTCCGATCACAATGTCATTTAATGCGATATCTTTTCCAATAAGTTCTTCTCCACGATAGATCTTTCCTTCCAGCATCATACGATCTTCCAGCTCATAGTCATCTGACAGAAGCCGATCCAGAGCCGGATACACGGAATTTTTATCCACCTCGGCAAGAAATCCCAGAGTTCCCAGATTGATTCCAAGAAGAGGGATATCCAGATGCACCACATCCCTTGCAGCCTGCAGAAGTGTTCCATCTCCACCCAGTACAATAATGCACTGTGTATCCTGCGGAATCCCATCCGGGTCCGTATAATGATACGGTCCTTCCATTTTTTCGGTGATCTTCTGCACATGACACCTGGCACCATGCTTCTCCAGATAGGCAATGATCCTATTAGAAAATGTCAGTTCCGGATCCTTGGCACTGTTTGGAATTATATAAAATCTGTCCATATTGCTTCAGTCCTTTCCAAACATCAGTCCAGCTGTCCGTGGGCTTCCTTTACCACATCCTCTACGGATACGTCAAGACTCACAGGTACTTCTGTTCCTTCCGGATGTTTTTTCAGATGAAGGAGATATTCAATATTTCCTTCAGGTCCCTTGATGGGAGAAAAGGAAAGATGACAGGGCTCCATAAAAATGCTCATGGCATAATCTCTGACTTTCTCAATGACTTCTTCATGGACCTTCGGATCACGGACAACGCCTTTTTTTCCGACTTTTTCTCTGCCGGCCTCAAACTGAGGTTTGATGAGACATACGATCTCTCCGTCCTCTGTGAGAAGGTTTCTTACAGGAAGAAGCACTTTTGTAAGGGAGATAAAAGAAACATCGATCGAAGAAAATGCTGCCGGACCTTCCAGATCTTCCGGTACCACATAGCGGATATTTGTTTTTTCCATGCATACAACTCTTGGATCATTCCTGAGTTTCCAGTCCAGCTGTCCATATCCCACATCAATGGAATAGACTTTGACCGCTCCGTTCTGAAGCATACAATCTGTGAAACCACCGGTGGATGCGCCTACATCCATGCACACCTTATCCTTCAGTGTCACGCCAAAATTTTTCATGGCTTTTTCCAGCTTCAGTCCGCCTCTGCTGACATAAGGAAGAGTCTTTCCTCTTACCTCCAGCTTGACAGTCTCAGCAAACATGGAGCCAGCCTTGTCTTCCTTCTGACCGTTGACATATACTTCCCCGGCCATGATATACGCTTTTGCTTTTTCGCGTGACGGTGCAAGTCCCTGTTCCACCATCATGATATCCAGTCTTTTTTTCATATTATCCTCCAACAGCCCGGCTCTTTATGTGCCGGGCTGTAAAATGCCTCACAGCTTCGTATTCTTCTGCAAAGGCTATGTCCTTTATTTTCTGTTATTCACAAGATTTTCCCAGCTCTGTTCTACCGCATCCAGGATTCCCTGTACATTTAAACCTATTTTCATTCGCTGACGGTCCACCGTTCCATGCTCAATAAAATGATCCGGTATTGCCAGTGGAAGAACTCTTACTTCCGGATGACAGGCTTCCATATAAGCAGATACATGTTCTCCGAACCCACCGCTTTTTACATTCTCCTCCACAGTGACCAAAAGACTGTGGTTCTGCGAAAGCCGATCAAGAAGCTCTGTATCCAGAGGCTTTACAAAACGGACATTGACAAACGTAGCTCCTGCTATTTTGTGATCTCTTATCTCTTCACAGACCTTCTGACAGACAGAAACCATGCTGCCAACCCCGAGAACTGCAATCTCACTGCCTGGAGTGATCACTTCACTTCTTCCCTTCTTAAGTGGCTCATGACATTCTTCCATATCGGTACATGCCGATCCTTTCGGATATCGGATCGCACAGGGACCATCCAGCTCTTCTACTGCAAATTTCAACATCTCCTCAAGCTCTTTTCCATTCTTGGGAGCCATAACTGTCATATTGGGAATCATGGACAGATAGGATAAATCAAAGCATCCATGATGTGTTTCACCATCTGCTCCGACAAATCCTGCCCTGTCAATGGCAAAGATCACATGAAGATCCTGCATACATACATCGTGAAGGATCTGATCGATCCCTCTCTGCAGGAACGAAGAATATACCGCAAAAACCGGGATCATTCCCCCAAGTGCCATGCCTGCCGCAAAGGTTACTGCATGTTCTTCCGCAATACCCACATCAAAAAAACGCTCCGGGAATTTCTTCCGGAATCGGTTCAGTCCGGTTCCATCTGGCATAGCAGCTGTAATAGCAACTACTTTTTTGTTCTTCTCTGCCAAAGAACATATTGCACCGGAAAAATGATCTGTATATGTCGGCGCTGTTTTTGCTGTAAGAGGTCTGCCACTCTGGATGTCAAAAGGACCTGTTCCGTGAAAACGCTCCGGATGGGAAGATGCCGGTCCATAGCCTCTGCCTTTTTCTGTAAGGACATGGACAACAACCGGTCCCTCCACTCTCTTTGCCTCATTAAAAAGCTTCATCATCTGGCGCATATTATGGCCATCTACCGGTCCCAGATAAGTCAGCCCCATATTTTCAAAAAGCATTCCGGGAATGATCAGCTGCTTGATGCTGCTCTTGGTCTTTCGGACCGTATCTACCACGGCGGTTCCAACATGGGGAATCTTTTTGAGTGTTTTTGTCACGCCGATCTTCATTCCTGTATAAGTCTCAGCTGTACGCAGAGCGCTTAAATAGGTGGACATTCCTCCTACGTTCTTGGAAATAGACATGTTATTATCATTGATGATAATAATAAAATTAGTCTTCAGCTCAGCCGCATTGTTCAATGCTTCATAAGCCATCCCACCGGTAAGCGCACCATCTCCGATCACGGAAACCACATGGTATTTCTCTCCCATCAGGTCTCTGGCACGGACATAGCCAAGTCCTGCGGAAATGGAATTGGAACTGTGTCCGGTATCAAACGAATCACAGTCACTTTCATTCCTTTTTGGAAAACCGCTTAAACCTCCTTCTTTACGAAGATCCTTAAAGCCGTCTTTTCTTCCTGTAAGGATTTTATGTGTATAAGCCTGATGTCCCACATCCCAGATCAGCTTATCCTGTGGAAGATCAAGCACATTATGCAGAGCAAGAGTCAGCTCCACCACACCCAGATTGGATGCCAGATGGCCACCTGTCTCACTTACACTCTGGATCAAAAAGCTCCTGATTTCCTCGGCAAGGCGCGGAAAATCCTCCAATGAAACTTTATGAATATCATTTGGCTTTTTAATTTTTTCCAGAATCATTTGTACCCTTCCTTTGTTCTTTCTATTTCCTGCGGCTGACAAGACTTTCCACAAGAAGATCCAGAAATCCGTTCTTCCTGTCAAGGTCGTCTAAAAGTTCTACCGCATGGTCAGAAAGTTCTTTAACCCTGCTGGCTGCTGCCGGGGCTCCAACAAGGCTTACATAGGTAACCTTGTTGTTTTTTTCATCACTGTGGATCGGTTTTCCCAGTTCCTCCTGGGTACTGGTCACATCAAGGATATCATCCTGGATCTGAAAAGCCAGCCCGATGTTTTCTGCAGCCTGCTCCACAACCTTAAGTTCTTTCTCAGATGCCCCTGCCAGCACAGCACCGGTCATCATGGAAGCCTCGATCAATGCGGAGGTCTTGTTTTTGTAAATATAATCCAGCATCTTGTGTTCCAGAGGTTTCCCATCATTCTCCACATCAACACTCTGTCCACCAAGCATACCGTTGATGCCGGTCTTATCTGCAATGATCCGCATAGCGGCTATCACACGGTCTTTATCCTCGGTCAGATCAAAGGCGGAAAGCATCACTTCATAAGCTCTGTTAAGGAGTGCCACACCGCTTAAAACGCCCATGGCCTCTCCGTATACTTTATGTGTGGTCAGCCTTCCCCTTCGGTAATCATCGTTATCCAGTGCAGGGAGATCATCATGGATCAACGAATGTGTATGGATCATCTCCATAGCCGCCATAAAAGGCTCACAAAGCTTATCCTTTCCTCCAAACAGCTCGTAGGTTTCCCTGATCAGGATCGGGCGGAGTCTCTTTCCACCTGCCGTCATACTGTAATTCATGGCCTCTGCCATGGTTTTTGCAAAACCGGATTCTTCCGGAAGATATTCCCGGATCACATGTTCTGCTTCTTCTGTTCTTCTTTTCAGTTCTTCCTTAAAATTCACGAAATGTCCCATCCTCATTCATCTGAAGCATCTTTTTTTCTACAGTATCCAGTCTTCCGTTCAGATCCTTTAGGAGCTCCATTCCCTGTCTGTAGAGGCGGAAAGACTCCTCAAGAGGTGTTTCTTTATCCTCCAGCTTCCGGGCAAGCAGATCAAGCTCCCCAAAAGTATCTTCTATGGATTTCTCTTCTTTCTTTGCTTCTGCCATTATCGCTCTTCCTTCCTGATGCGATCCGCAACTGCTTCTATGACTCCATCGGTTACTGCAATGGAGATCCTGTCACCTTTTTTTATCTGACTGATCTCTGTCACCGCATGTCCGTCTGAGTCGGACACAAATGCATATCCTCCATTTAGCTTTCTTAATGGAGAAAGTCCCTCAAACCGCTGGATCCATATTGCCAGTTCATGTCTTTTCTCTGTAAGCTTTTGTTCCATGGAAGAACGCAGGCATTCCTCCAGCTCCGATGCATACTGACGTTTTTCACGTAACATGGACTCCGGGCTCAGATACTGGAATCTGTTCTCATAGGCCTTAAGTTTTGCGGCAAAAAGTTCTGTCTTACTGTTCATGGCACGCTGCAGACGGTCTCCGTACATATGAAAGCTCTCCAGAACACTGCGAAAATCATCCACTGCCAGCTCTGCTGCAGCAGATGGTGTAGGTGCCCGCAGGTCTGCTACAAAATCCGCAATGGTAAAATCCGTCTCATGTCCCACTGCCGAGATCACCGGTGTCCTGCACTCAAAAATAGCACGGGCAACGCTCTCCTCGTTAAAGGCCCAGAGATCTTCAATAGAGCCACCTCCACGGCCGACGATGATCACGTCCACCCCTGCTTTATCCAACATCCGGATTCCCTTTACGATACTCTGCGCCGCTCCCTCTCCCTGCACAAGTGCCGGATAAAGGATCACCTGCAGATATGGATTCCTTCTGCCTGCAATATTGCGGATATCCTGTACTGCTGCACCAGTAGGTGCTGTCACCACGCCAAGGGTATGAATAAAATGAGGAATGGGCTGCTTATATTCCTGTGCAAACATCCCCATATCCTCAAGTTCCTGTTTCAGTGCCAGATACCGTTCATAGAGGGCACCAGCACCTTCCAGTGTGATCTCTTTTGCATAAAGCTGATAACGCCCGTCTCTCTCATATACGTCTACAATTCCGCCTGCAACTACCTTATCCCCGTCCTTCATGCGAAAAGCAAGACCCCTACGGTGTCCCGCAAACATCACACAGCTTAATGTGCCTGTTTCATCCTTCAGGGAAAAATAAATATGTCCACTGGTATGGTATTTACAGTTGGATACCTCTCCCTTTACATAGACTTTCCGGAGAAAGTAATCCTGGGTAAACATATTTTTGACATAATGGTTTACCTGACCGACAGAATAGACATTTCTCATGCGTTCTCTTCCGGGGCTTCTGCTGCCTTCTCTTCTGTGTCAGCAGTCTCCTCCTCGTTTTTCTTTTCATCCTTCTCAGATGCGATCTTACCCAGTACTCCATTTACAAAGGAGCCGGAAGCATCTCCGCCAAATCTTTTGGCAAGTTCTACCGCTTCGTTGATAGCTACTCCTGTCGGTACGTCTGCATCATATTCCATCTCATATACTGCTAGACGAAGTGCCGCAAGATCCACACGGCTCATACGCTTTGTCTTCCATCCACGGCTTGCACTGTTCAGCTGTGCATCGATCTCTTCCAGATGTTCTTTCACATGTGCGTACTTCTTCTTCATATATTCCTGGTCCTGTTCTGAAAGTTCTCCAAGACCTTCAAAATAAAGAGAGAGCTGTTCTGTCATCTCTTCTTCTGAATTAAACTCTGTCATAAACATAAGTTTAAATACATGTTCTCTCTGTTCTCTTCTTCTCATAATTTCCTCCTAAGACGGAAAAAAGGAAAGGTTTACTTTCCTTTTTCGTTCTCCATATCCACGCTGGCAATATGAATATTTACATCTGCAACCTCAAGCCCTGTCATATTCTCAATAGCGGATTTAACCTTCTCCTGAACCTTCTTGCTTGTCTCAAGAATGTTTCTGCCATACTCGATATTCAATGACAGATCCACGGTAACGACTCCTTCCAGAATGGTTACTCTCACGCCCTTGGACAGATTCTTCTTTCCAAGTTTACTTACCAGCTCATTGGTGATATTTCCTGCCATGGAAGCAACTCCATCCACATCTGTTGCTGCAAGTCCTGCAACGATTGCAACAACTTCATCTGCAATGTGAACTTCACCGATTCCGCCCAAATCCTGTATCTTATATGTTGTTCTTTTTTCTGCCATGGGAAACCCTCCTACGGATATAATATTTTTGTTCGTAATTTTATACTATTATATCAAAAAAAGTTATGAAATAAAAGGGCTTATTTACTGAATTCTGTCAGTACCAGATCAGGGTTTCTGTCCTCAACCATGCCAACACTCCATGCATTGACAAAGAGCAGCAACGGATTTCCCTTAAGGTCTGTGACTTTCTTCATATCAGAAGTTCCCACGATCTTGTCTACTTTTACAGTCTCCTTGTTGGCAATCCAGCGGATATGCTCATATGGAAGTGTTTCCAGGCGGATATCTACATTATACTCATTCTCCAGACGGTATTTCAGGACATCAAATTGCAGGATACCTACAACACCCACAATGATCTCTTCCATACCGGTGTTAAACTCCTGGAATATCTGGATTGCACCTTCCTGAGCGATCTGGTTGATACCTTTTACAAACTGTTTTCTCTTCATGGTATCGATCTGACGCACACGTGCGAAATGCTCCGGCGCGAAGGTCGGGATCCCCTCAAAGGCAAATTTCTTTCCAGGTGCGCAGATGGTATCTCCAATAGAAAAAATACCCGGGTCAAAGACACCGATGATATCACCTGCATAAGCCTCCTCCACAACATGACGGGCTTCTGCCATCATCTGCTGCGGCTGAAGAAGTCGCATCTTCTTGTCTCCCTGCACATGATAAACCTCTTTTGTCGCATCAAACTTACCTGAACAGATCCTCATAAATGCGATACGGTCTCTGTGAGCCTTGTTCATATTCGCCTGGATCTTAAATACAAAGGCTGAAAAATCATCACTCATAGGATCTACCGATCCGCAGTCTGCAGTTCTCGGAAGTGGAGAAGTGGTCATCTTCAGGAAATGCTCCAGAAATGTTTCCACACCAAAGTTGGTAAGAGCAGAACCGAAAAATACCGGTGTCAGCTGTCCTTTGCTGACCTCTTCCTGAGAAAACTCCGCACTTGCGCCATCCAGAAGCTCGATTTCTTCCATCAGCTGCTCTTTCTGCTCAGGATCCATGATCTCATCTGCACGGGGATCATTAATATCAATCTCTTCTATCACACCTTCCTTGGTACCCTTCTGTGTATCGGAGAAGGTAAGGATCTTCTTTGTATTACGATCAAACACGCCCCGAAATTTCTTACCGGAGCCGATTGGCCAGTTGATCGGACAGGTTGCAATACCAAGCTCTTTTTCGATCTCATCCAGAAGATCAAAAGTATCGTTGGCATCTCTGTCCATCTTATTGATAAAAGTAAAGATCGGAATGTGTCTCATAACACAGACCTTGAAAAGCTTACGAGTCTGTGCCTCAACACCCTTGGATCCATCAATGACCATAACTGCTGAATCCGCAGCCATCAATGTACGGTAGGTATCCTCGGAGAAATCCTGATGTCCAGGTGTATCCAGAATGTTTATACAATATCCGTCATAATGGAACTGAAGAACGGATGAAGTTACGGAAATACCTCTTTCCTTCTCGATTTCCATCCAGTCTGATACTGCATGGCGGGCCGTAGCCTTACCCTTTACACTTCCGGCCAAATTGATGGCCCCACCATACAGCAGAAATTTTTCTGTTAATGTTGTTTTACCGGCATCCGGATGAGAGATGATGGCAAATGTTCTTCTTTTTTCTATTTCTTTCGTATACTTCGACACGTGAGCCTCCTGTATATTCTCTGATATCTCTATTTTACTATAACCTTTCCTATTCTAGTATAGACAAGGCTTTGCTGTCAAGGCAATTCAGTCGTAAATTCCCTCTGTATCAATAGTCTGATCGTTCTGGATATCTGCAGCCGTCTCTGCGTCCTCAGATGTTTGATCCGTCGGATCGCTTTCCACAGATGCAGCGGTATCCTGCACCTCATCACCTGTACTTTCCGCATTATCCTCTGCACCTCCCGTATTTTTTTCAGCTTCATCTGCAGTATTTATAACATCCGATGCATTTTTACTTTGACTCAGAGGCGTGATCACAATGCTCTCTGCTGCCACACCGGTTTTCCTCTTTACAATATCCTCGATCTGTGCACGTTTTGCATCCTCCAGATCTGCATCCGGCACCACAACATCCGCAGTTTCGCCCGTCAGATTTACGATCACATTTTCAAAGCCCTTCGCCTCCAGAAGAAGCTCTGCAGCCGCCTCTTTTTCTGTAAAATCTGTCATGGAAACCATTGTGTTAATGGCATTCTGTTTTTCCTCATCGCTGATGTCTTTATTACTGATGATCGCCTGCAGGTCCGCTTTGTTCTGGGAACGCACCTGCTCCCTGCTGACTTTTGCCTGTGCTGCAAAATCCGAAGCACCGGTAAGTACGGCCTCGCCCGGGGATGCGGTATCCATCACCTCCGACTGGGTTGTGCCATCTGCCCCGTTCTCATCCAGAAGGGCTGTTTCATCGGTCAGGTCATAATTCACATCGTCCAGGATACTGCTGCTGTCCGTACTCGTCTCCTTATCCTTAAATCCCAGATCCACATCTGCGAAATTCAGATATCCGGCCACAGCAATGAGAATGGCCAGCGAGGTGATGATTACCTGATTTTTCTTCATGATCTTTTTCACTTCTACTCTCCTCATTTCATTTTCATTATTCTAATTTTATTAGCGTCGATCTGAAATAATGCCATAATTGCCTGCTGAATATTCTGGACTGTCACTGCGCTGCCTGCTCCCTGGGCCGCCACCAGCACACCGGTAACTTCATCATTGCCGCTTATGGAAAAGTTTTCCGTATTTCCCTCATCCCCGGTCATAATGATCACTTCCACTTCGCCTACTCCTTCCACATTGGAAAGCAGTTCCTCAAGACGGCTCTCCAGGCGGGTTTTCTCCGCATTCTGATCCTCTGCTGTTTTACTGTTCTTTCGGGTTACCGGAAGTCCTGCCACCAGAAGAAGGATTCCCAGAAGAAGGAAAACTCCCCACTCCTTCCATCCCATCCTCAGAAGCCAGGATCTGATACTGTCCTTTCCTGAGTCCGCAGATTCTTTCGAGCTCATTTTTCACCGCCTCCCTCTGTTTTTCTGTGACTGTTCCATAAAGTGTTATGGTCAGCTGAAGCTCTTTCTCCATATCTACTTCTGTTTTTGCCGAAAAAATCCCTTCTTTCCTGAGGATACCCTGAACCTGATCCTTCAGTTCCTGTTCATATGCTCCTTTAAGAAATGTTTCCCTTATTCCTTCTGCTTCTGTCTCCATACGTACCTGTTCTTCTCTCCCATAATTATTGCTGAATCCGGACAGAAGTTCTTCACTTTTTCCCACTACGGCAAATATAGGTGTACAGATCAAAAGCACCAACAGAAGCCCCATAAACAGCCGTATATACTGCTCATAACGCTTATCAGGCAGAATATGCAGAAGTGCTGTAGTAAGTACATGAAAAAAAGCCAGGCTTTTCATCCACTGATAAAGTTCTGTTCTCATCCCAAGCCTCCTCCTGCCATCAAGATCAGAAATGTAAGCATACATAAAATTTCCGCAGTAAACAGGATTCTCATCAGAAGTGCACATCCCTCTGCCATGGTGCCAAAGGCTTCTACCAGCCGTTTGTCTGATACAGGCTGCGCCGCAGCCGCCAGAAAGCGATAGGTCAGTGACAAAAGTCCATATCGGACCAACGGCCCCGCCCCCACCGCCAGGATCACCAGTAAAAGCGCAATGCCCAGACTGTTTCTTACAAGAACAGCTGTGGTAAGGACCAGTTCCGTAACTGCATTTACCGCGCTCCCGATCCCAGGAAGAGCACCTGCAGTTTTTCCTACAGCACTCCGCTTCAGAGAATCCATTACCGGAGCTACAAGCCCACGCACCACCTGCAGTCCTGCTGCCACTCCAAGTAATGTCCGAAGCCCCCAGGAGATCACAGTCTCGATCAGCTCAGCCATTTTTCCCAGCATTTCTTCCCTGGAAAGATGATTCACAAATCTCAGAAGAATATATAAACTCACTCCGGGAAGCAGTACTCGTTCCAGGATCCATTGAAAAAGCCACACCAGAAGCAGTACTCCCTGATAAAAAGCAGCTGCACTGGATGCACCTGACGCTGCTGCCACTGCCATAAAATACACCGGTGAGAGTTCCTTCATAAACTCCGTGATCCACGCAAGCATTGAAAGCAGTGATGCACTCAAACCGGAAAAACTGTTCATCAGAAGAGTAAAAACAAGAAGATACACCACATAAAAACTGATTTCTCCCACCTGCCCGTTATCAAAGGCACCGGCAAACCCGGAAAAAACGGCAGCAAACAACAGCAGAAGCAGCAACTTCACGATCAGCTCTTTTTCTCTTTCAATACCATAAAAAAGGAGACTGTGCAAAAATTCCCGCACACTCTCCTCCGAAAGCACCTCTTCCCCTGACAACAGTCTGTGAAACGCTTCTGTAACAGAAAATGTTTTTTCTCCAAGCATCTCATCTACCATGGACTGCAGGTCGGTAAGCTCCATCTGATCTGTGATCTGTTGTTCCGCCGAAGAAGCATAAACGATCACACCGCCAAAACAGTTTATAACTACAGCCAGAAACAGGGCTGCACAAATCTCTGACCAATATCTTTTCATGCAAGAAATCCCTGTATGGTATCCAACAGTGCCAGAAGAACCGGCATACTTAAGACCATTACAGATAACCGGCAGAACAGTTCGATCTGTGCACCAGTGGAGGAATATCCTGCATCTCTGCATATGCCGGATGAAAATTGTCCGATATAGGTGATCCCGATCATCTTCAGCAAAGTAGTGATATAGCTTCCATCAATCGGGAGACTCTGTTTCAGTCTCTCCAGGGACTGGAACAGATAGCTGATCTTCCCTACCGCTAATCCCAGTATCACAAGACCTATTCCCATCGTAACAAGGCTTACATACTCCGGTGCACGGTCTTTCAGAAGAATCCCCAGAAGAACCCCTGCCGCTCCCAGAACAGAAATCTTCAGAATATCCACGGTTCTTTCCCTCCCCCTACAGTACAAAAAGCTGCTGGATATTTTTAAAAAGCTCATAAATATACGGCACAATCCAGAACAGTACTAAAAGAAGTCCTGAAAAACTCACCAGAAAAGCCTGTTCCTCTCTTCCGCTATGTTTCAGGATCTGAGAAAGAACAGAGACCAGGATCCCTACTGCACCGATCTTAAATATGATACTGACCTCCAAATGATCCCTCCTTTTCTTCTGAAAGCCTGTCCTTCTTACTACTGTCTGATAAACAATACTATACCAGGAGAACCGCAAGCAGCAGGCCTCCAAGAATCCCAATTCCCTGGTACAGTTTTTTCTTTCCGGAAACCTCCGCTTTCCGCTTCAAGATCTCTGCTTCCAAATTATTTTCATACAGGGAAAGCTGTCGCATCTGCATTTCCAGATCCATGTAGCCCAGATATTCTCCGAAAGAAAAAAAAGCGTCCTTTTCCCCATGGGTAAGGCAGCTTTTTTTCAGGGCGTTTTCCGCACATTCCCTGCATATCTGTGAAAGTTTTTCTCCTGTTCCCGCTTTCATCCTGTCCGCGGCACTGATGAGAAACTCTCTGTATTTTCCATTCATTCTTCCTGCTGCTCCATAAAAAGCATCCGGCAGTGATGCATTCCCGCAGCGGATCTCGCCTTTCAGGCAGATCACCATCTGAAGCAGTTTTTCCAGTATACGAATCTGCTCCGAAAGTCTCATACTTCCGGAAAATCCCATTCCGGCTCCTGCCGCCACTACCAGAATACAGCCTACAATCCGGTACATAGGCATTTCCCATTTTCATCATAGATTCCTTCCACGATTCCTGCACGTTCATGCTTTCCCAGAAAAATATATCTCTGGAAAACCCGCGCTTCCCACAATTTCCGGAAAAACGGCTGGGATAATGTTTCTTCCATGGAAGCTCCATGTGCAGTTGCGATCAGACGACATCCACAGTGGATAACTGATTCCACAGCCTTGAAATCTTCTTCTTTTCCAAGTTCATCCACAGCAACCACAACCGGCGACATTGACCGGATCAGCATCTGCATCCCTTCTGCTTTCGGACAGCCGTCCAGGATATCCGTACGCATTCCAAGGTCATTCTGAGGGATCCCCTGATAGCATCCGGCCAGCTCACTGCGCTCATCGACTACTCCTACCGTAACACCGGAAATATTTCCCCATCCATTACTCATCTGCCGGATGATATCCCGAAGAAGCGTGGTCTTCCCACATCTGGGCGGAGAAACGATCAAGGTATGCATGATCTGCTCTCTTGTCTGGATATATGGCAGCACTTCTTCTGCACATCCCTGGATCTCATGTGCCAGACGGACATTGATGCAGGAAATATATTTCATCCCACGGATACGGTTTCCGTCCAGGATCACCTTTCCAGTAACTCCTACACGGTGCCCACCCTGTACACTCAAAAACCCCTGGCGAATCTCATCTTCATAAGCATACAGGGAATAGCCGCTGACATACTCCAGTGTTTCCTTAAGATCCTCCCGCGTAACCAGATAAGGTTCTGTATCTTTTTGCCGGAGGAAACATTCTCCCCCATCATAAGTGAGGAACAGAGGTCTTCCCACGCGGAGACGTATCTCATATAATTTATCATAATCAAGGTCTGCATCCACCAGAAGCTGGCGGACATTACTGGCAAACAGGTTCTGGATCTGGTTTGCGTCCATGTTTTCACCTCTTACACTTAAATATATTGCGGACATGCCGGATTTAGTACCTGTTGTCTTTTTTGATGCTCTCTCGTTTTTTCTTTATTCCGACAGAAAAAAAAGACTTTCTTCTTCGTCATAGGTCTCCATCTTCGAAAGATTCAGCTTCAGGACCCGATCCACAATATTTACGGAGGACGCACGGTATGCATAGGCACAGGATTCAAACATCACATAAAGGCTGTCACCTTCCACCACGATCTGTTCCAGTCGTTCCGGAAAACGATATGTTCTGGCAGAATTCTCGTTTACATACAAACGCTTATCGGATTGTTCATAAAACACCAGCCTGGATGGCAGGATTCCAAAAGAATGAGAGATCAAAAGCTTATCATTATAAAAAGCAATTCCCTGAACCTGCTCCGATATGGTGGAATAATCCAACGGAACTGCCATTTCAAAATCCATGCCCAGTTTCTCGTCCATGGTATTGATCAGTTTTCCCTCTTCGTCAACTCCGTATCGTGCAATTACACTTTCGTTATATTTTTCAAAGCAGCCTACATACAGACACCCCTTATAAAAGGTCATAAAAGAGTCTCTCACGATCCCATAAAGACTGACTATCTGGAAAGTATCCACCGGCAGATGGCTGTCATCATAATCGTAGGCTTCTATTGTATCCATCTTTATACTCACTGCCTGTGCAATCCCGTTGATATTGGAGGAATACCATAATAACTTATGCTCCGGGTCATAGGCAAGTCCTCCCACATGAGGCTGTCCAGGCAGTATCACTTCTTTAATAAAATTATGATTTTCCTTATCGATCACATAAATGACCGAATTATGTTTCTGTGTGCTGCAGTAAGCGCTGACCAGCACATAATCCTCTGTAACCGCCAGTCCCTGAGGCGTCATGGATGTACACATGGCAGGAGTGGCACCCTTTTTTGTGAGCAGCGTCCTGGTATTCTTCAGCCCGGGAATGACATATGTTCCATATTCCTTCTCTTTTTCTCTCCCATCAAAGGCAAAATAAGAAAAATCCTCTTTCTGGGAAAGCATCTGTTTCTGTCCCCGCAGTGTATACACTGCAGCACCTCGATTTGTCACCACAGCTTTTGTGGGCAGCTCCGTTTTTGCACGGTAAACAAATGCATATAAAAAATAACATATGCACAGCACAAAAACAACTGCCAGGATCTTCAGAATGAAAATCCTGAAGCTGCGTTTCATCTCTTTGTTCATTTCATCGTCTCTATTTGCTATTTCAAAATGATGTCTTCGTATTCAAATCGTAATTCCAGGCTGTCCCTGGACCAGATTGCACCACTGTATCCCGGTTCCAGCTCCAGCATTATGTAATTTCCCTTATCCATGGAAATCGTACGCAGATCCCTGGACAGTCCCTCTCCGGTCCATTTGATATATGCCTCTCTCAAAACCCACTGGGCAAAAAAGGCTTTCTCCATATCATCTGCATCCAGGATTTCCCGTATCATATCTGCCGGCACCATTCTTTCAAGGAGCCGTTCGTAATTTACCTTCTTGTGGATCTGCACATCAATGCCCACCTCTTCTCCGGCAAACAGACACATCACATATTTTCCGGAATGTGTGATATTATAATGAATTCTTGGAAGCAGGGTAAAAAACGGTTTCCCATGTTCCCCCTTTGACCGAGGCTCAAAAGCAAGCTTTCGTCCAAATTCCCGCTCAAGTCCGATTTCCAGAAGTTTTTCCCCGATCATATGCTCCATATTCTTGCTGTTATATTCATCTCTGATCTTCGTATAATAAATAATCCCATTCATAATCCGGCCTCCTCAAGAAAACGGGACGGTTCCCGTTCCTTCTCATACTGCTGTCTTACATAATACAGGCAGAGTTTCTTCTTTGCCCGTGTCATACCAACGTAGAAAAGCCTCCGTTCTTCCTCCAGATGTGCCTCCAGGACTGCCTTCCGATAAGGCATGCTGCCTTCATTTACATTCATGATATATACATTGTCATATTCCAGACCTTTGACCGCATGAAGAGTGGATATCACCACTCCTTCCCGTTTCACATCCTGTTTCTTCGCCTGTTCTTCAAGCTTTCTGGTATACTCGTCCATATAGGCCATCCATTCTTCCAATGTTTTCATTCCTCTGGCACTTTCATGGATCCGGTTCAGGGTTTCCATAAGCTCTTCCGGTTTTATTTTACGATACCTTGCATATTCCTGCAAGTATTCTTCGTATCCCATGCCATTCCGGATAAAATTAATGGCTGCATAAGGGGCCATAGTCTTTAAGATCCGAAGATGTGTCTCCATCGTTGTGATCCTGTCACACATCCAGTCTTTGTCTTTGTAAAACTCTCCCAATGCTTTAAAATCAACGTTTTTTTCTGTCAGAGCATCTCTGGCTATGTATCGGTTTGGCCGGTTCATGATCTCCAGAAATGTACTGCGGCTCCGGTCTCCTTCTGCCATTTTCAAATAAGCGATCATATTCCGGCAGATCCAGTGTCGGAACAGGTTGGGCAGTTTTTCCTTCATAGTGAAAGGAACCCCATACTCCATCAACGCAGCGACCAGTCCTTCGGCTTCCTGATTAGTCCTGAAAAGCAGCGCTGTATCTTCAATATTATCCCCTTCTTCCATCCGATTCCGCAGCAGGCCTGCAACTGCCATATATTCGTCTCTGGGATTTCGAAATTCTTTTATCTGCACCGGCTCTCCCGGTTCATTTGGTGTGGAAAGTTTTTTCACATAACGGTTTTCATTATGATCGATCACCTTCATGGCTGTATCCAAGATATTTCCACTGCACCGGTAATTGATATTCAGGATCACCGTCTCCGCATTTTTAAAATCTTCCGGGAAATTCAGCATGATCTCCGGGTGAGCGCCGCGGAAATGATAGATAGACTGATCATCGTCTCCCACCACAAACAGATTGTTCTCCGGTGCTGCCAGCATCTTCACGATATCATACTGAAGATGATTGATATCCTGAAACTCATCCACCAGAATATAGTGAAACTTCTTCTGCCATGCAGATAGGATATCTTTTCGCTTTTTCAGAAGTTCATAACAGCTTAACAGCATATCATCAAAGTCAAGTTTTCTTCTTTCATTCAGGACTTTTCGATATCCCTGAAAAATCTGTCGGAATACTTCATCCGGGCAGCAGGAAGAATAATAATGTTCCAGAGAGATCCTTCCACCTTTTACAACACTGATCTCCTTGGCAATATCTTCCACAAAATCCCCTTCCTGGGACTGTTCTGCAGCACAGTTTACCACCAGTTCTCTTAAGATCGCATATTTTTCTTCTTCTGACAGGATATTTCCTCCATTCAGACCATAAGCCTGTTTGAGGATCCCGTAAAACACTCCGTGAAAAGTCCCGAAAGTAACGCCGGTTCGCTGAACACTGGTAAATTTCAGAAACCGTTCTTTCATTTCCACTGCTGCTGCCCTGGAAAAAGTCACAACAAGAACAGAGGAAGCCGGTATCTTCCCTTCCTGGATCATATGTGCTGTTCTTTCTACTATGACGGAAGTTTTCCCCGAACCGGGGCCTGCCAGAACCATCATAGGTCCTGACAGGTGGGCGATTGCCCTTTTCTGAGATGGATTTCGTTTCATAACTGGATTATCGATCACACTCTTATTTATTTTCAAGCTTTTCGATTGCTGCATGTACACGTTTCAGTGTCTCTTCCTTGCCAATGATCTCCATGATCTCTGTTGCACCGGCCGGTGTCATCTGCTTGCCGGATACTGCTGTACGAAGCGGCCACATAACATAACCATTCTTATATCCGTGCTCCTTTACAAAAGCGCTTAAAGATGCATACAGCGGATCATTGGTATAATCCTCCTGTGCTTCCAGTACCGGAAGCACTTCCTTGAGAACTGCAAGAGAAGTCTCCTCTGTTGTTTTCATCTTTTTGTGGCGGTACATCGCACTGTCATACTCCGGAACTGCCTCAAAGAAATCTACAAGCTCCGGAATATCCGGGAATACTTCAATTCTGGTCTGAACCATTCCTGCAATCTTCTTAAGATCAAAGTCTTTTTTCAGAACTTCTTTCAGATACGGAAGTGCTCTCTCATAGAATGCCTCCGGATCCATCTTCTTGATATACTCACCATTCATCCATTTCAGCTTGGCAATGTCAAAAACTGCCGGTGATTTGTTGATATGATGATAATCAAATGCCTCCACAAGCTCCGGAAGAGAAAAGATCTCACGGTTGTCTGCCGGGCTCCATCCAAGGAGTGCAACATAGTTAATCACTGCCTCTGTCACAAATCCCTGATCGATCAGATCTTCATAGGAAGAATGTCCACATCTCTTGGAAAGCTTCTGATGTGTCTCGTCTGTGATCAGCGGACAGTGAACATAGGTCGGGATTTCCCATCCGAATGCCTCATAAATACGATTATACTTCGGTGAAGAGGAAAGGTATTCGTTACCTCTTACAACATGTGTGATTCCCATAAGGTGATCATCAATTACATTTGCGAAGTTGTAGGTCGGATAACCGTCAGATTTGATCAGGATCAAATCCTCCATCTCCTCATTGTTAACGGTGATATCTCCGTAAATAACATCATGGAATGTAGTGGTTCCCTCTGTTGGCATATTAAAGCGGATAACATGCGGCTCACCTGCATCCAGACGGCGCTGAACCTCTTCCTTGGAAAGATGGAGACATCTCTTGTCATAAATAGAGATCTCCTTACCTGCAACAGTACGTTTCATGCTTTCCAGTTCTTCCTTGCCGCAGAAGCAGTAATATGCATCTCCCTGCTCAATAAGCTGTTTGGCATATTTCAGATACATGCCTGTTGCCTGACGCTCGCTCTGTACATACGGGCCAAATCCGCCATCCTTGTCCGGTCCCTCATCATGGAGAAGTCCTGTTTTCTCAAGAGTACGGTAGATGATATCTACAGCTCCCTCCACATAACGTTCCTGGTCTGTATCTTCAATACGGAGGATAAAATCTCCGCCTTCATGTTTTGTGATCAAATAAGCATAAAGAGCTGTTCTTAAATTACCCACATGCATTCTTCCTGTAGGGCTCGGTGCAAATCTTGTTCTGATCTTTGTCATTTCTTTTCTCCTCATTTTTGTTGTTTCTCTTTATAGGTGCTATTATATACCCAAATCCTTCAAAATGTCCATAGGTTTTCCGGCGGAATACCCTGCCATCCCTCTCATGTATCTTCGCATATACAAAAAAAATCCTCTGAGACACTGTCGTCCCAGAGGATCCTAGATTTCTGCTTATGCTTCTACGCCTTTGTTCTTAAGATAATCGATCACATCTCCAACTGTGTTCAGATCTGTAAGCTCCTCTGCCGGGATCTCAACATTGTACTCATCCTCAAGAGCCATGACCAGTTCAAACAGGTCAAGAGAATCTGCACCAAGATCATCCTTGAAAGATGTCTCCGGTGTGATTGTAGATGCCTCACAATTTAACTGCTCTGCAAGCATTTCTTTCATTTTTTCTAACATGTCTTATTCTCTCCTTTAATCGTTACAGATCGAATCTGTTTCCTCTTTTTGAGCAAAGTATATAGTCTGCAAAAACAGTTGTCAAGAGGATTTTCCCAAAAAATGGCTCCAGAGCAAAAATATTTTGATTTTAAAACTATTTTACTCTTGAAATTTTATCTGACGGGCCACGCTGAGAGCTATTGCCATCTCCAGCATCAGGAACACAATGGACGTTCCTCCGTAACTGATAAAGGGCAAGGTGACACCTGTATTGGGCATCAGATTCAGTACAACGGCAATGTTAAGGATCACCTGCAGCGCAATATGTATAAAAATCCCGGTAACGATCAGTGAGCCAAACAGATCCGGTGCATTCTGCGCAATAAAAAACAACCTGTACAAAAGATATCCGAACAGGATCAGTACAAAAATCCCTCCGAAAATTCCAAGCTCCTCACAGATAATTGAAAAGATCATATCATTTTGTGCTTCCGGAACACTTCCAAGCTTCTGGATACTATTTCCAAGCCCGCGGCCAAAAAGCCCTCCGGAGCCAATGGCATACAATGCCTGCAGCGTCTGATAACCGCCTTCATCGGAATATTTCTCAGGCTGAAGCCATACAAGTACTCGCATAACACGGAAGCTGTCACTATTCTTGGTCGTCGCAACCAGAAAAAGTACTCCGATCACAATAAGGATCACTCCTGCCGCTGCCACAGCAATAAACGGACGCATATCCGGATGTGCCACAAACACCATTCCAACTGTTATTCCCAAAATGATCATGGCTGTACTCAGGTTATCTGTAAGTATATAAGCCGCAAGCGCAAGTCCTGCCCCCGGAAGTCCCAGGATCATACAGCTCTTTAAAGTTTTCACCTTTCGTCCCATTTTTCCGATCATGTAAGCCATCATGATAATAACCGCGATCTTTGCCAGCTCGGCAGGCTGAAAGTTGATCGGTCCGATATACAGCCATCTGGTAGCACCATGAGAGGAATGTCCCAGCGGAGTCCGCACAAGTCCCATAAGGATCAGCGAAGCCACATACAACGCAGTTGTAAAAGGAAGAAGGATATGATAATCCAGTATTTTTGAAATAAATAACGCTCCGATCAGACATGCTGCACTGATCAGTACCTGTTTCTTAAAATAAAACATATCGTTGCCATAATTCACTTCTGCCATATATGAACTGGTACTGTAAAGCATGACCAGTCCAAAGCACACCAGCAGTACAATAACAGCTACCAGATTATAATCATAATAATCAGATTTCTTATTCTGCTTTTTTCTGTTAAGCAGAGTTTTTTTCATTCTATCACCATCGCTTTCTGTATCTGCGAAGAATTCCCTGATATCCACGAGTAATAAAGAAAGTAAAAAAAATTCCCGGAAAGCCGCATAAATGCTGTCTTTCCGGGACGTTCCATAAATGGACCTGAGGGGAATCGAACCCCTGTCCGAAAGCCTATCCCTTAAGGCATCTCCCATCACAGTCGCTGATTTAACATTCCCTCAGCAGTACGCCCACCGACAGGCTTACTGCTTCAGTAGCTTCATGATACATCTACCGGGGCAAAGCTTACCCGGCAAGGTTTCTCACATGGTCGACGCCAGATTCCCGATGTGTGAGTGCAACGGGGCTGACGAGCAGCTTAGGCTGCTAACGCTAACTTTTCGTCTGCGTTTATATTTAGTTCCCGGTTGGTACGCAGTCCAGGAGTCTGCGGATGGCTTCCCTAACTTCAAAGCCCCCGTCGAAACCAGTACAAGCCCTTAAAAGACTTCTGTGACAGGATCATTTCCGGTCATCTCTGGTGGACAGACGAACTTCTTAGTCAGTTTTTTGACTGGGTTTAATTATACCAGAATGATTTTTCGTGTCAAGGATATTTCAAAAAAAGTCCAGACTGTACCGTTTTTTCTTACCTGTACAGTCTGGAATATGCATTCAAACTTTGGTATTTTAAATACTGTCAAAATGATCTTTTAATTTTATGGCACAAAAAAACCCGCTTACGCGGGTTTTTTGCTGCATTATACACGTGAGAGATACTCACCTGTTCTTGTATCGATCTTCAGTTTGTCGCCCTGGTTTACGAACAGAGGAACCTGAACCTGTGCACCTGTCTCAACAGTTGCCGGTTTGGTAGCACCCTGTGCTGTATTTCCTGCGAATCCTGGCTCTGTCTCAATAACCTCAAGCTCTACAAAAAGAGGTGGCTCGATTGCGAATACCTCTCCGTTATGAGAGCAAACCTTAACCATCTCATTATCCTTAACAAATTTCAGAGAATCGCCAACCTGCTCCTCTGTAAGACCAACCTGATCATATGTCTCTGTATTCATGAAGTAGTATAAACCACCATCCTGATACAGATACTGCATATCTACACGCTCAATACGTGCTGCCGGGAATTTCTCTGTAGGACGGAAGGATTTCTCTACTACAGAGCCTGTGATAATGTTCTTGTATTTTGTTCTTACAAAGGCTGCGCCTTTTCCTGGTTTTACATGCTGGAATTCAACGATCTGACATACGTTTCCATCAATTTCAAGTGTGATACCATTTTTGAAATCACCTGCTGAAATCATAAATATTTCCTCCTTAATATATGCGGTTCTTTTTCGCTATGGATTATTCTATAATACCTTTTGCCATTTTTCAACTGTTTTTTTGTTTAAGCCTTCAATTTTTCTTCAATTTCTGCGATCAGCTCATCAAAAGGCTTCACTCCTGTGACAACTTTAATGTCCGCAAACTTCTCATAAACCGGATCTCTCTGTTTCAGAAGTTTCTTGATCTTCTCTTCTTTATTCTCAGTTCCTTCCAATGTGGGATTGTTACTTCCTTCCAGACGTTTGATCAACGTTGCAGCAGATCCCTTCAGATAGATGATCGTTCCCATACTCTGGAGATATTTCTGGTTCTGCTCCTGAAGAGGCAATCCCGCACTTACAGAGATTACCTTCCGTTCGCTGTCTGTGGACAGTTCCTTGACTGCCATAGTCTCCAGCGCACGGTAAAATGCTTCTCCAAAGCGTTCAAATACCTCCTTTACTGACATGTTCATTTTTTTCACGATCAGTCTGTCCACGTCAATAAACGGAAGCCCCAGGTCCTTCGCCAGTCTCTTTCCAACTCGTGTCTTTCCTGAACCCATAAAGCCGATGATTACAATATGGTTCATGAATTCTTTCCCTCCTCTTTTTGGTAAAAATGTAATACTATTTTTTCCAGATATCGCTTCAGTACGATCTGGATCTCCTCTTTTGGATGAATCGGTTTCACAAGGATCGTCCGGATCCCTGCTCTCTTTGCTCCATAAATATCCGTAAACAACTGATCTCCTATAAAGATCGTCCTGTCAAGATCGATTCCGATCACCTGGCAGGCTTTTTTATAATTTTTCACAGCCGGTTTATGGGCATTTTCTATAAAATCCCCCTCTACTGCTTTGGCAAAGGGCTCCACACGAGGTTTCTGGTTATTGGATACAAAACAGTATCGAAACCCGAGAGCCCTCAGCTTTTCAAACAGTTTCTTTGCCCGGTCATCTGCCGGTGCCCCGTGGGGAACAATGGTATTATCGATATCAAAGAGCAGCCCTCTGTATCCTTCTCTGTAAAGCTTCTCATAATCGATCCCATACGCAGAATCCAGATATTCATCCGGAAAAAAGCATCTGAACATCTATTCCACCTCAGTCCTTTCCTATCGCTCGCAAAGAGGAATATACTCTGCTTCCGGAAGGACATTCTTATATGCGGGACGGATGATCTTATCCACATTGATAAGCTCTTCCATACGATGTGCGCTCCAGCCTACGATACGTGCAATAGCAAACATCGGTGTGTAAAGCTCCAGCGGCAGATCCAGCATGCTGTAAACAAATCCGCTGTAAAAATCCACATTGGCACTGACACCCTTATAGATCTTACGCTCCTCTGCGATAACCTTTGGTGCAAGACGCTCTACTGCAGCATACAGCTGATAATCCTTCATTCTGCCCTTTTCTCTTGCAAGCTGTTCCACATAGCCTTTAAAGACTTCTGCACGTGGATCTGAAACAGAATAGATCGCATGTCCCATACCATAGATCAGTCCACGTTTATCAAAGGCCTCTTTATGAAGAAGCTTCTTAAGGTATGCACTGATCTCCTCTTCATCACTGTAGTCATGTACATGTTTACGCATATCGTTAAACATTTTTACGACTTTGATGTTGGCACCGCCGTGTTTCGGGCCTTTCAGAGAACCTAGTGCTGCCGCGATCGCAGAATACGTATCTGTCCCGGAAGAGGAAACCACATGTGTAGTAAAAGTAGAGTTATTACCACCGCCATGCTCCATATGAAGGATCAGAGCAATATCAAGGATCTCTGCCTCCAGTGCCGTATACTTCTTATCCGGTCTTAACAGACGCAGGATATTCTCAGCTGTGGAAAGCTCCTTTTTAGGCTGATGGATATAAAGACTCTCGCCTCTCTCATAGTGGTTATAGGCCTGATATGCATAAACAGATAACAGCGGGAAAACACTGATCAGGTTGATACACTGACGGAGCACATTCTCCAGTTCAATATTATCCGGGTCTTTGTCGTAGGAATAAAGTGTCAGCACGCTTCTTGACAGAGCGTTCATAATATCTCTGGATGGTGCCTTCATAATGACATCCCTTACAAAATTCCGCGGAAGCATACGCTGGTTCGCAAGAATCCCGGAAAATCCATTCAGTTCTTCCTGATCCGGAAGCTTTCCGAAAAGAAGCAGATAGGTTACTTCCTCAAAGCCGAAGCGCCGGTCATTGATAAAACCATTTGTCAGATCCTTAATGTCATACCCGCGATAAGAAAGCTTACCTGCGCAGGGAACCTCTTTTCCGTCCACGATCTTCGTTGCCTGGACATTGGAGATCTGGGTCAGTCCTGCAAGGACACCCTTTCCATTCAGGTCACGCAAGCCTCGCTTGACATCGTATTTACCATATAAAGACAGATCCAGTTTGTCATTCTCACGACAGATCTGGGTAAGTTTCTCAATCTCAGGTGTCACTTTCATGTTGAATTTGCTCATCAGTTATTTCCCCTTTCGATTTCTGTTTTATTGCTGTTCGATAACGGTCCCTCCTCATTCCCCTCTCAAGCAATTCTGGTCTTATTTGTATATCCCGGCGTAGCTGGCCGGGATATTTCAGATATATTATAACATTTTTTTCGGTTCCGGTCTATGCCGAAAATATAACCGAATACCTGCTTTACAGTTTATCGGTTATGAGCAGGCAGCGAATGCGGATCGCAAATCTCTTCTTGTCTATCTGCGATCAGCCCTGCTTATATGTAGCAAAGAACTCTTTCATCTTCTTCATTGCCTTGTCAAGCTGGCGGATATCCGGCAGATAAACAATACGGAAGTGATCCGGCTGGTTCCAGTTGAATCCCTTGCCCGGAACAACAAGCACCTGTTTCTCATGAAGAAAATCCAAAGCAAACTGTTCATCATTGAAAATATTGAATTTCTCAGTATCGATCTTCGGGAATATATAAAATGCCGCATGTGGTTTTACAACGGAAATTCCCGGAATATCATTCAGTGCCTTGTAAATAAAGTCTCTCTGCTCATAAACACGTCCGCCCGGCTGCGTATATTCATTGACACTCTGATATCCGCCAAGTGCAGTCTGTACAATGGACTGTGCCGGAACATTTGAACAGAGACGCATGGAAGAGAGCATATTGATTCCCTCTATATAACCCTTCGCCTTACTTTTTGCACCACTTAAAATCATCCATCCGATGCGGAAACCTGCGATCATATGAGACTTGGACAATCCTGAAAATGTTACACAGAACACATCGGGTGCAAGGGATGCAATCGATGTATGTTTATATCCATCCATAACAAGACGGTCATAGATCTCATCAGAAAAGATGATCAGCTCATTTTCTCTTGCAATGTCTGCAATCTGTTCCAGGATCTCCTTCGGATATACTGCACCTGTAGGGTTATTGGGATTGATGATAACGATCGCCTTGGTCCTTGGTGTGATCTTGCTCTTGATATCCTCAATATCCGGATACCAGTCAGACTGTTCGTCACAGATATAATGAACTACATTTCCGCCTGCCAGTGTTGCAGTAGCTGTCCACAACGGATAATCCGGAGCCGGGATCAGGATCTCATCCCCGTTATCAAGCAGCGCCTGCATACAGAGGTTGATCAGTTCACTGACACCATTTCCCGTATAAATATCATTAATGGTAACTCCCGGGATCCCGCGAAGCTGTGCATACTGCATGATCGCTTTTCTTGCAGAAAAAATGCCCTTGGAATCGGAATATCCCTGGGAAGTACGAACATTACTCAGCATATCCAGGATCACTTCCTGAGGTGCTGAAAACCCAAACGGATACGGATTACCAATATTCAGCTTCAGAATCTCCATTCCATCTTCTTCCATTCTGGCAGCCTCATCCACAACCGGTCCGCGCACATCGTACAGCACGTTGTCAAGCTTTGATGATTTCCCGAATGTTCTCATAAAAACCACTCCTCTTCTAATTTTCACTATTATTTAACCATTTTAATTTCATAGTCAAAAAATATTTATTCTATATCATCTCACATTTAGGCTTTCAACGCAAGAAATAAAAATTTAAAAAAATTAAATTTAGCACTTCCCTTTTTTAGCATGTTAATGTATAATAGCACTCGAATTTAGTTTTCAACGCAATTTAATATGTGATGAGGAGGAAACAACAATGTCTTACACAGAAGAAGTTTATGAAAGAGTTGTAGCACAGAATCCTGGCGAGCCAGAATTCCATCAGGCAGTTAAGGAAGTTCTCGATTCCCTTAAAGTCGTAATTGACAAAAATGAGGAAGAGTATCGTAAACTTTCTATCCTTGAGCGTCTTGTAGAGCCAGAGAGGATCATCTCCTTCAAAGTACCGTGGATCGATGATAACGGAACTGTACAGGTTAACAAGGGATATCGTGTTCAGTTCAACAGCGCCATCGGACCATACAAAGGCGGCTTAAGATTCCATCCTTCTGTAAATCAGGGTATCCTGAAATTCCTTGGTTTTGAGCAGACCTTTAAAAACTCTCTTACAGGCCTTCCGATCGGCGGTGGAAAAGGTGGCTCCAACTTCGATCCTAAGGGTAAATCTGACAGAGAGGTTATGGCATTCTGCCAGAGCTTTATGACAGAGCTTTGCAAATATATCGGCGCAGATACAGATGTTCCGGCTGGTGACATCGGTGTCGGCGGACGTGAGATCGGTTATCTCTTCGGACAGTATAAGAGAATCCGTGGCCTTTATGAGGGTGTCCTTACAGGAAAGGGTCTTTCCTTCGGAGGTTCCCTGATCCGTACAGAGGCTACCGGTTACGGTGTTGTATACATGCTCAACGAGATCGCCAAAGCTCACAATGATTCCGTAGAAGGAAAAACAATCGTTGTAACAGGTTCCGGTAATGTAGCTATTTACGCTGTTGAGAAAGCTACTCAGCTTGGTGCCAAGGTTGTTGCAATGAACGACTCCAACGGATATGTCTACGATCCGAACGGAATCAACCTTGACGTCGTAAAGGATATCAAAGAAGTAAAACGTGGACGTATCAAAGAATATGCAGACCGTGTTGAGGGCGCTACCTACACTGAGGGACTTGGCATCTGGAATATCAAATGTGATATCTACCTTCCATGCGCTACTCAGAACGAGCTTGGTATTGACGGAGCTAAAACACTGGTTGCAAATGGCTGCAAATACGTCGTTGAAGGTGCAAACATGCCTACTACTCTTGATGCAACAACATACCTTCAGGAGAACGGTGTTCTCTTCATGCCTGGTAAAGCCGCAAACGCTGGCGGTGTTGCCACATCTGCACTTGAGATGAGCCAGAACTCCATGAGACTTTCCTGGACAAGAGAAGAGGTTGATGAGAAACTCCACAACATCATGATCGATATCTTCCACAAAACTGATGACGCTGCTAAACGTTACGGTATGGAAGACAACTATGTTGTAGGTGCAAACATCGCCGGCTTCGAAAAAGTTGTTGACGCTATGAAAGCTCAGGGTATTGTTTAATTAAGTTTCCTGAATCATTAATGTATATTTATAGCAGGGACCGCAGAGGATTTTCCCATGCGGTTCCTGTTTTTTTTTGTATCCACTTTTACGATCTCTGAAAAATCAAACATTCATGTTTCAAAAAAGGCCGGTTGTCTTTTGACAATCGGCCTGAAATCTCCTGCATTTGCGGTCTATTCATTTAATCTCTTAATTGATCAGCTTCTTCAGCTCATCCATAAAGGTACTGACATCTTTAAACTCTCTGTATACAGACGCAAAGCGTACATACGCCACCGCATCCAGATCCTTCAGATGCTCCATAACGATCTCTCCGATCTTGGTACTGCTGATCTCACGGTCTTCTGACCGGAAAATATCTCCTTCTATGGAATCGATCATCTCTTCCACTCTCTCAATGGGAATGGGGCGCTTATAGCAGGCACGAAGAACACCATCCTGGATCTTAGAACGTTTATAGCTTTCCCGGTTCTGATCCTTCTTGATCACAGTCAGCGGAATCGTTTCCACCTTCTCATAAGTTGTAAAACGCTTTCCGCAGGCATCACAGAGACGGCGGCGGCGGATGGAATTGGTATCCTCTACAGGTCTGGAATCTACAACTCTTGTATTATCCTGGTTACAGAACGGACATCTCACAGAACTCTCCCCCTTTCCGGATCAGTAAATCATTACTAAATTCGTTTTTATTATAAAATAAATGCACATAATGTGTCAATAATCGGACTTGCATAAATTTTACAGATTTTCCATAAAATCATACCAGGTGATGAATTTATGCGCATCTGTGAGCTGAAACAAAAAGAAGTGATCAATATCCATACCTGCCGCAGTCTTGGCTGCCCTCTTGATGTGGAATTCTGCTGTGAAACCGCACGTCTGAAAGCCCTGATCATGCCGGAACCGGGGAAATTTTGCTGGTGTTTTTCCAAAGAAAATGAATATTCCATTCCATGGGACTGCATCCGCCAGATCGGCGAAGATATCATCCTTGTTGATTTCCGTAATGAAAAACTGCTGTCCGGAGAATAAATACCTCCTTATTGTCAAGGCCCTTTATTTTTTATATTTTCCCTGAAAAAGTATATTTCAACCGCCCTCTGAGAATCATCTTAATGTACTGACAAGACAAGGAGGATTCTAAGATGGCACTGAATAAAGTTGAAATCTGCGGAGTAAATACCTCAACCCTTCCCGTTCTCGATCAGGAAGAAAAGGCGGAGCTCTTTAAAAGAATCAAAGCTGGCGATGAAGAAGCCAGGGAATTGTACATCAAAGGCAATCTGCGGCTTGTTTTAAGCGTGATCCGGCGTTTTCAGAACAGCAGTGAAAATCCGGATGACCTTTTTCAGATCGGCTGCATCGGCCTGATCAAAGCGATCGATAATTTCGACACCACTCTTCAGGTAAAATTTTCCACCTATGCAGTTCCCATGATCATCGGAGAGATCCGAAGATATCTCCGTGATAACAACAGCATACGGGTCAGCCGTTCTCTGCGGGATATCGCTTACAAAACCATCTATACCCGGGAAAACTATATGCGGCAGCATCTCAAAGAGCCTACCATTGCAGAAATCGCTGATGAGATCGGTATCGACAAGGAAATGATCGTCTATGCCATGGATGCGATCCAGAGCCCGGTAAGCCTTTTTGAGCCCGTGTATTCCGAAGGCGGAGATACCCTATATGTTATGGATCAGATCAGTGATAAAAAGAACCTGGAAGAAAACTGGGTGGAGGATATTTCTCTTCGAGATGCCATGAACCGGCTTGGAGAGCGTGAACGTCACATTATCGATCTCCGCTTCTACGAGGGAAAAACCCAAATGGAGGTAGCTGATGAGATTGGTATCTCCCAGGCTCAGGTCAGCCGACTGGAAAAACATGCTCTTCGCAGTATGCGAAACTATCTCCGGAATTGATTCATCTCTCTTCAGACAAAAAGCTGCAGCAGAATATCTGTTATCCTGCCGCAGCTTTTATCTCTTATTTCAGCGCTTTCTCAATTTCTTCGATCACGATCCGAAGCGCCTTCAGCCTTGCATATTTCTTATCTACGGATTCCAGAATGTGCCATGGTGCATAAGCAGTACTGGTTTTCTGAAGCATCTCATCTACTGCTGTTTCATACTGATCCCATTTTTCACGGTTTCTCCAGTCCTCATCCGTGATCTTCCACTGTTTTTCCGGATTGCTCTGGCGGTCGTTGAACCTGGCAAGCTGGGTGTCCTTATCAATGTGGACCCAGAATTTCACGATCACAGCGCCCCAGTCAGAAAGCTCCTTCTCAAATTCATTGATCTCATTGTAGGCACGTCTCCAGTCATTCTCGCTGCAGAAGCCCTCCAGACGTTCTACCATCACTCTTCCGTACCACGTCCGGTCAAAGATGGCAATGTGACCATCCTTGGGAAGCCTTGTCCAGAAACGCCACAGATAATGACGGGCTTTTTCATGAGGCTCCGGACTTGCGATAGGATGTACCTCAAATCCACGGGGATCAAGAGCCTCCGTGATCCTCTTGATATTTCCTCCCTTTCCGGCAGCATCCCAGCCTTCATAGGTGATGATCACAGGCACTCTTTTTCGGTAAAGACGGTTATGCAGACTTCCAAGCTTTGCCTGCAGTTCCTTAAGCTCTGCCTTGTACTCTTCATCCCCCACTTCTTTTCCATCCAGAGGAATCTCGCTTAATCTGGGCATCTCCACCAGAGGAAAAACATTCTGCAGGATCGGCACTGCATGTTTGCTGTTTTCCATGGCAACCTCTATATTGCTGATCATGGTTTCCAGTACCTGCAGTTCTGCCCACTTCCGGTCACCGGCATCGACAATATACCATGGAGCCGCAGATGTATTGGTATCCTGCATATACTGGTCGAAAATCTTTCTGCACTTCTTATAATGATCATTCTGCCAGAGATCATATTCATTGACTCTCCATCTGGTATCCTTGCTTTCCAGAAGGATGCCCATACGTTTTTCCTGTTCTTTCCGGTCGATCTGCATAAAAAATTTCAGGAGTACATATCCATTATCCGTCAGCTGACGTTCAAATCTCCGGATACTGTCAATCCGTTTTGAATAATTGTCACCCTTCAGCTTTTTATCCATACGTTCACGACAGGTCTGATCCATCCATCCTGAATCCAGGAATGTAAACTTGCCCGCTTCCGGGATTTCCCTGAAATATCGGTAAAGAAATGGTTTCCGAAGGTCTTCCTCTGTAGGTGCTGACATAGTCGCAACTTTGAAGAAACGAGGATCGATATTCTTGATCACCTTACTTATGGTACTTCCTTTTCCGGAAGCTCCCCAGCCTTCAAACAGCACGATCACCGGAATCTTATGCTCTTTCAGAGCCATCTGCAATTCATATAATCTGGTTCTTGCAGCGCTTAAACGCACTTTGATATCCTCTTTTTCCGGAATCTGTTCCGGGTTCCAGTTTTTCAACATCTGCATCGTCCTTCCTTGAATTTTTTGAATATTCATATTATACCACAGAAGATCTTATTTTACGATAATTTTTACATAATTTTAACCTTTAGCCTCACAAAAGCAAACAAATTGCACAACAAAAATCATTCATAAGCATCGAAAATCTTTTTAACCTCTTGACATTTTTGTCGCCGCTTCATACAATAGACGCTGATTGTTATTTTTTTAACTTCATAAAAAAGCAGTGCCTGAAAACTGTTGAAATAATAAAGATCAAGGAGCCGATCATGAAACTCACAGAAAAACTTCTGCAGAAAATGGAACAGAAAAAAGAACTCTATGGCGATGGCATCATCATGCCGGACGGGGATTACCGTCTGATCCAGGATGGACACTTAAAAACTCTCATGTCCCTTCTTCCATATACAGAAAACGAAATCTGGAAAATGATCCCCGATGATGATTCCGCACTTTTCTGGCTGGTAGAAAAAACAAGCTGCGTACTGACCGATGTCAATTCCACGATCGGAATGAAGATGACCCCCGCACAGCAGAAAACCTACGAAGCACTTTCCAGTCGCGGGATCATCTCTGATGAATATTATGATCTTACCAAACAGCGGGAAAAAGTAAAAGCTGCCCGGGCTAACGCCTGAGCAGCTTTTATTTATATCTGTCAGTCCTCATACCCTTCCAGAAAAGAATGTTTCACTCCATCTTTTTTGTATGCGATAACTGTATGAAGATTAACATTTTCCACACTTCGGAAAATATTACTTTCTACATGTGGATTTACCTTCTTAAGTTCTGCAATCAGATTCTTGATCTCCATTCTCTTGGAAACACTGGTACCATCTGTACGGCAGGTAGTACAGGTATCGGTAAATTTACATGCACACTGGATAAAATGAAGGTCATTATAATCTCTCCAGTGTTTGATATCTGCCTCCCGGATCAGATACATAGGACGGATCAGCTGCATTCCCTCAAAATTTGTACTATGGAGCTTCGGCATCATAGTCTGTACCTGCGCTCCGTAAAGCATTCCCATCAGGATCGTCTCGATCACATCATCATAGTGATGTCCAAGAGCGATCTTGTTGCAGCCAAGCTCCTTTGCCTTGCTGTAAAGATAGCCCCTTCTCATACGGGCACAGAGATAGCATGGGGATTTTTCTATATTATAAACCGCATCGAAGATCTCAGTCTCAAACACTGTGATCGGAATCCCGAGAAGCCTGGCATTGTGCTCGATCACCGCACGGTTTGCCTCATTATATCCCGGATCCATCACAAGAAACACCAGTTCAAAGGGAAACTTGTTATGACGCTTCAGTTCCTGGAACAGTTTGGCCATCAGCATGGAATCCTTACCACCGGAAATACAGACTGCTATCTTATCTCCCGGCTTCACCAGCTCATAATCGTTGATTCCCCTGGCAAATCTGGAAAACAGCTGCTTATGGAACTTTTTGCGGATACTCAGCTCGATATCCTTCCGCCGCTGTTCCATTGCATCATTTTCCTCTTCTTCACTGTTCTCTTTACCGGATTCTTTCTGCATCTGCTGAAAAAGCCATCCTGTATATCCACCTTTCAGGCTCAGTGCGGGAATTCCTTTTTCCCGGAGCATCTCTGCACCCTCCTGGCTGAAAAGCCCTCTTGTACAGTAAAGGACCGGGATCTTATCCCCCCTCAGTTCTTCTGCCCGCTCTTCCAGTTCCTGTTCCGGAACAGAGATTGCTCCCGGGATCATTCCATATTCTACAGTTACTTTATCACGGGTATCTATCAGAAGATATTTCCCCCGTTCTTTCTCTATCTGGTCAAAAGAAATCTCCAGTGTTTCTTCATTCATACTGCTATTATTCCTTTCCTTACATTTTCAAAGTTTCTGGTTCATATTGTAAGCCTTCCCGTCAAAAACCTCAAGAAGATTTTCCCGAAGGTTCCCGCGTTATTGGAATGCTGCTGTTCACTTTGTTCTCAACAACCCAGCCTGTACTTTTTTCTGAAAATCAGTTATAATATTTTTGTTTGTAAAAAAATTTTCACCAAGGAGGATACCGGAAATGAAAACACAGAATCAGACTATGCTCTCTGAGAATACACTGACATCCCGGCCCACAGATATTATTGCGGGATTTCCTGTACGTCCCGGGTTTTTTGAATTAAATGGCGCTACTCCTCTTTCCAACGGAGTCAACTTTACCGCACATACCCGCCACGGTACATCCTGCGAGCTTCTTCTTTTCCACTCCGGAGAAGAGGAACCCTTCGCAGTCCTTCCTTTTCCCAATGCCTGTCGTATCGGTGATGTCTACTCCATGATCGTCATGGGACTGGACATCGAAGATCTGGAGTACGGCTACCGCATTGACGGTCCTTACGAACCGGAAAAGGGTCACATCTTCGATAAAACAAAGGTTCTTCTTGATCCTTATGCCAAAGCCGTTGCCGGTCAGCGTGAATGGGGCCAGCAAAAGATCGGAAGCTATCATGCCCGTGTGGTACGTGATTCCTTTGACTGGGAAGACATGCCGCAATCCACCCGTAAGATCAGTGACCTGATCATCTATGAGCTTCACGTCCGCGGCTTTACACAGGATTCTTCTTCCGGTGTTATGCACCCGGGAACCTTTGCCGGTCTTCGTGAAAAGATCCCTTATCTCAAGGAACTGGGGATCAACGCCGTAGAGCTGATGCCGATCTTCGAGTTCGACGAGAATATGAATGCCCGTACTGTAAATGGCAAACGGCTTCTGGAATACTGGGGATACAATTCTGTCAACTTCTTTTCTCCAAACACCAGCTATGCTTCCAAGCCGGAGCATAACTGTGAGGGAACTGAGCTGAAAGAGCTGATCCGTGAGCTCCACGAAAATGGCATCGAAGTAATTCTTGATGTTGTATTCAATCATACCGCCGAAGGAAACGAGCTGGGAAAAACCTTCTGCTTTAAGGGCTTTGACAATAAGGTTTATTATATGCTGACTCCAGAGGGAAATTACTACAATTTCAGCGGATGTGGAAATACTCTGAACTGTAACCATCCCATTGTACGTCAGATGATTCTTGAATGCTTACGTTACTGGACCATCAACTACCGTGTGGACGGCTTCCGCTTCGATCTTGCCAGCATTCTCGGACGCCATGAGGACGGTTCTCCACTTAACAATCCGCCCCTTCTGGAGCTTCTCGCTTACGATCCGGTCCTTAGAAATGTCAAACTGATCGCAGAAGCCTGGGATGCCGGCGGGCTGTATCAGGTTGGTTCTTTCCCTGCCAGCCGCAGATGGGCTGAATGGAATGGCCGTTACCGTGACTGCCTCCGTTCCTTCCTGAAGGGAGATTTCTGGAATGCCTGGGACGCTGCATGGAGTATTTCCGGTTCCGGTGATCTGTACGGAGGCTTTTATTCTGATCATAATGACAATTATGCAGGATACAATTCCTGTGTCAATTTCCTTACCTGCCACGATGGCTTCACCATGTATGATCTTTATTCCTACAATGAAAAACACAACGAAGCAAACGGCTGGAATAACACCGACGGTTCCAACGATAACCGCAGCTGGAACTGTGGAGAAGAGGGCGATTCCACCAACCCTGAAGTGCTCTCCCTCCGCTTCCGCATGATACGGAATGCCTGTGCTGTACTGATGTCCAGCCGCGGAACCCCGATGTTCCTTGCAGGTGATGAATTCGGAAACACAAAACACGGAAATAACAATACCTACTGTCAGGATAACGAAACCTCATGGATCAACTGGAAGCTTCTGGAGAAAAATCACGATCTTTTTGAATTTTTCAAATTTATGATCCGGTTCCGTAAAGACCACCCTGTTATCTCCCGGAAGCTTCCCAACGCAGTATGCGGTATGGAAAATATCCACACTCATAACATTGACGCAAGGGATGTGACCATTCCAAGAGATGCCCACACCTTCGCTGTAAGCTTTGCAGGCTATAATAAGAGCAAAGGCACTGATGACCTGATCTACATTGTGATCAACGCATACTGGGAGGACGTAACGGTCACACTTCCGGAGCTTGCCCGTCCCGGTGCATGGTATCTCTGTGTCAACACGTTCGGTGACGGAAATGGCCGTTATTTCTACGAAAAAGGCCAGGAGCCACGCATTGAACACGATTTCTGCATGCGGCCCAGATCCGTTGCCATCTTTACCGGCCGCAATTATTAGAATTTATATCAGGGGCAAAATTCTTTTTGTCCCTGTCTGAAAGAAATGGAGTATTTTGAATGGAATTAAAAAACAGAACTTTGTCCAATTTTGCAGAACTTGTAGAAACAGGTGAATGTAAAAAATTCCGCGGTCGTCTGAAGACAGGCATAGACCTTGGTACTGCCAATACCGTTCTTGCCGTTGTCGACCGGAATAACCGTCCCATAGCCGGAATTTCCGCACCATCCCATGCGATTCAGGATGGAGTGATCGTCAATTACTATGAATCTGTCCAGCTTGTGACAAAGCTTAAAAATGAGCTGGAGGAAAGGCTTGGCACAGAACTTACTTACGGTGCTGCTGCCATCCCTCCGGGAGTTTCTGAAGGCAGTGTCAAAAGCATCGGCTATGTTCTGGAGGGTGCCGGTTTCGAGGTTACAAATATCGTGGACGAGCCTACTGCCGCAGCTGCTGTCCTTAAGATCACAGACGGTGCTGTTGTGGATGTGGGTGGCGGCACAACCGGTATCAGCATCCTGAAAGACGGAAAAGTTATCTACACCGATGATGAGGCTACTGGCGGCAGCCATATGACCATGACAGTCGCCGGTCACTATAAGATCCCTTATGAGGAAGCCGAAGTATTGAAAACTACTCCGGAAAAAGAAGACGAAATTTTCCCTGTGATCAAGGCCACTGTAGAAAAAATGGCTGTGATCACCGAGAAATTTCTAAAGGGCTATCAGGTTCCGGCTGTTTATGTAGTTGGCGGTTCTTCCATGTTTAAGGAATTTACTACCGTTTTTGAAAAGAGGCTGAAGCTTCCGGTATACCGTCCGGTCCATCCGCTTCTTGTTACGCCCCTTGGCATCGCATATCACTGTGAGCTGCCAAAAATCTAAGCTCTTCCCGGTCTGGTCCTACGATTCTCCAGAAGGCAAACAACCTCCACTGAATCGGTGAGCGGGAACATATCAACCGGCTGCATCTTCTTTACCAGGTAATCTCTCTTAGTAAGGCAGGCAAGATCTCTTGCCAGGGTTTCCGGGTTGCAGGATACATAAACAATTTTTTCCGGTGAAAGAGTCAAAAGGGAGTGAAGGAATTTACGGTCACTTCCGGAACGTGGCGGATCCATGAGAACAACCTCCACCTTCTCTCCCTCTGCTGCCATTCCTTCCATAAACCATCCTGCATCTCCCGGAACAAAACGAACATTACGGATCTTGTTTTCCCTGGCATTCATTCTGGCATCACGGATAGCATCACGGTTCAGTTCTACACCAATGACATCCCTGGCATTCCCGGAAGCGATGATCCCGATAGTACCTGTGCCACAGTAAGCATCGATCACCCTCTCTTTTCCTGTCATTGCCGCAAACTCCATAGCCTTTCCGTAAAGTACTTCTGTCTGCACAGGATTTACCTGATAAAAAGAAGATGGAGAAATACGGAAGGTCAGTCCCATAAGTCGATCTTTGATGAATCCCGGTCCGTAAAGTACGATATTGCGGTCTCCAAGTACCATGCTTGTCTGTCTGTCATTGACATTGAGAACCACCGTAGTGATCTCCGGATGCTCTTTACGGAGAGCTTTTACAAAGTTATTCTTAGATGGAAATATTGGAGAAACCGTAACTAATACCACCATGATCTCTCCTGTGGAAAAGCCTCTCCGCACAAGCACATGGCGGAGAAGTCCATATCCTGTATCCTCATCATAGGTCTTGATCTTAAAGGATTTCAGCATACCACGTATGGTACGGATGATTTCCTGACTTTTTTTATCTTCGATCATACAGTCATCTACGGAAACGATCCTATGACTCTTCTCCTCATAAATCCCGGAAATTACGTTTCCCTTCCGGTCACGGCCAAAAGCTGCATGAACTTTGTTTCTGTAATAATAGGGATCTTCCATTCCAATGATCGGCTCTACTTTTCCGAATTTTTTCAGAAGGCCTTCTGTAATTCTCTGTTTCCTGCGAAGCTGCTCCTGGTAGGATACACCCTGATAACGGCAACCGCCGCATTTCTTCGCAACTGAACAGACAGTCTCTTTCTGTTCCATTTTTATCTCTCCTCTTTTATGGGCACAAAAAAGATGTTCCCAGTTATTTTCACTGAGAACATCTTATCAGACCTTTTCTTTTTTTACAAGAAAATCCTTGGCCTACTCCTGATATGGCTCATTAAATACAAGAATATGTTTCTTCACATTCTCGTAAGTACCCTGGGCCATAGCCTCATTGAGGTCAAAGAAATTATGCTTGTCTGTTGATTCCATATATTTCTCCACATGAGCTGTCAGGCTGTTAAAGCTTGCTGTGGCAATATTCACCTTACGGATGCCAAGAGAGATCGCCTTCTGGAAATCTTTATCGGTGATGCCACTGCCGCCATGAAGAACCAGCGGAATATCCACTCTCTCATGGATCTTCTCCAATACATCAAAAGCAAGCGTCGGCGCTACCGGATAATTACCATGGGCATTACCGATGGCAACTGCAAGCGCATCAATACCTGTCTCTCTTGCGTAAACGACCGCATCATCCGGATCTGTGCAGCGGATACCGTGGTCACAGCTTCCATCCTCACTTCCGCCCACAAGTCCCAGCTCAGCCTCAACTGTAGCGCCGTATTTACGTGCTTTCTCCACAACGGCCTTTACTCTGGCGATGTTTTCCTCAAAAGGAAGCGTAGAAGCATCCAGCATAACCGATGTAAAGCCAAGCTCCAGAGCCTTGTCAACCGTCCCAAAAGTAAGACCATGATCCAGATGGACAGCCACATCCACCTTAGCCTCCTTTGCAGCCTGTACCATCATCGGTCCCATCAGGTGAAGCGGAGAATTTTTCAAACGCACCTCCGCGATCTGAAGGATGATCGGAGTATCCAGTTCTTCTGCTGCACGGATCGCACCTCTTACCATTTCCATATTACCAACACTGAAAGCACCGCAGCCAATATTTTTCTCTTCGGCACGTCTCAGCAGATCTTTCATTTTCACAAGTGCCATGATTCGGCCCTCCTGTCCTGTTTATCGTACACTGTTTGCATCTTCTTACAGAAAAAAGCGGTGTCAAAGCACTACTGGCTGATACCGCTTTTTCTATGCAAAGCGGACATCTTTATTCCGCTTAACTGTACATCAGCATGCACCTATTTCCCTGTCGTAATTATAAGCCTGTCTTCTCAGCAATGAATTTTCTTGCACGGATCGCATACTCAAGCGGATTAGCCTTAGCCGGATCCTGCTCAGCCTCAACAACCATATATCCCTCGTAGCCTGCATCCTCGAGAACCTTGAAGATTGGATCATAGTTGATGCATCCATCTCCCGGAATCGTGAAGGCACCGGCTCTTACGCCTGCAAGGAAGCTCATGTTTTCTTTCTTAACCTGCTCAACAACTTCCGGACGGATATCCTTCAGATGAACATGTTTGATCCTGTGAACATATTTCTTTACAACCTCAAGAGGATCCTCTCCACAGTATGTAAAGTGACCGGTATCAAAAAGAAGACTTACATATTCAGGATCTGTATTCTCCATCATACGGTCAACCTCAGCAAGGCTCTGTACAACAGTACCCATATGATGATGGAAAGTAAGAGCAATACCATACTCCTCTTTTGCGATCTTACCAAGCTTGTTCATACCTGTGCAGAAGGTATCCCACTCTTCGTCATTCATCTCATATTTATGTCCGAAAATCGGAGTATCCATCTGGCCCTGAACACTGTGGCTCTGCTCAGATGCGCCGATCACTTTCGCACCCATAGCTTTCAGGAAAGCAAGCTGTGCACGGAACTCCTTCTCAACCTCCTCAAACGGTTTGGTGATCAGGAAGCTTGAGAACCACTGGTTACAGATCTCAACACCACGAAGCTCAAGAGCCTTCTTAAGAACCTCAGGATCCTTCGGATACTTGTTACCCACCTCGGAGCCTGTGAAACCGGCAAGAGCCATCTCACTGACGCACTGCTCAAAAGTATTCTCTTTGCCAAGATCCGGCATATCATCATTTGTCCATGCAATTGGTGCAATACCAAGCTTTACTTTATTCTTATCAAACATTGGTCAATTCTCCTTTTTATTTGAATTATTCCATAATCTCAGAAATCTTAACCGGTCTGTGCTCCTCGCTGGATTTCTTAGCTGCAAGACCCATTAATACCGGCTTCAGACCATCATAAACATTAAGAGGTGTCTCTTTGTCATTAACGATCGCATCAATAAATGCTGCAACCTCTTTACCATAAGCGTCCATGTATCTCTCAAGGAAGAAGAACATCGGCTTCTCGCCTGTAACACCCTCAGCATTGCTGATCACTGTGGAAGACTGGCTGTCATTGGAAATAGCAGCCATACCATCAGAACCGAAAACCTCAGCTCTCTGATCATAGCCATAGGAAGCTCTTCTGCAGTTATCGATAACAGCAATAGCACCATTCTCCATCTGAAGAGTGATAACAGCTGTATCAACATCCCCAGCCTCACCAATAGCCGGATCAACCAGATTTGCGCTCTGAACATAAACCTCTGTAGCATCGCAGCCTGCAAGATAACGAACCATATCGAAATCATGAATTGTCATATCCAGGAACATGCCACCGGAAACCTTAACATAATCAATGCTAGGCGGCTCAGGATCGCGGGAAGTGATCTTGATGATCTCCGGTTTACCAACCTTACCAGCTGCAACAGCCTGCTGAAGAGACTCAAAGTTATGGTCGAATCTTCTGTTAAAACCAACCTGATATTTCAGATTTGTGCCCTCAAGAGCATCGATAACCTCTTTGATCTTGGCAATGTCATGATCGATCGGTTTCTCACAGAAAACATGCTTGCCAGCCTTGATAGCCTCTACAGAAATCGGAGAATGAGTATCTGTAGAAGAACAGATCAGAACTGCGGAAATCTCAGGATCATTGATGATTTCCTTATAATCCTTAGTCGTGTGCTCAACACCCATGCTCTTAGCCCATGCAGCAGTCTCATCATTTAAGAAAGGATCTGCAACCGTCTTGATCACCGCATCCGGCACCCTTGTTGTAATACTAGTAATATGAACTCTACCAATTCTACCTGCTCCGATAATACCAACTTTAATCATAGTTTTGATCTCCTTTTGATTTATTTTCCCAATGTAATCTCTTTGCGTGTCCGAACACGCTCTTTATGCTTAATATAATATCATCGCAACACACAAATCGCAACCCCTAATATTGTACAATATTACCATCTTTTTTCTATTAAAAATGACGAGAACTATTTTTAGCCACAATATGTAATATTTTTAGGTCAACTTCGCCGAAAATATCTCCAACACATTCCCATACAATCACCCTAATCATCCCACACACCACCCCCTTCAAGCATCCTGCACAGCATCACAGCTTACATCCCTTCAAGCATCCAGCGCAGCGCCGATGCCCAAACTCTCCCTGCAAACAGGCGCAAACTCAGCCCTTGCAGTCGTCCAGCGCAGCGCTGACGACCCACAACCTATCGTCAAACGACATTTTTTCTCGCTGGAAGCACCAGCCGCGGAAGGGGATGCTGTCTGGCTCTGCTTCTGCAGGAGGGGAGCTGATTCTTGGACGGCGGGAATCTGCGTTGTTTTTCAAAAGTCCGCTGTCTGAGCGGCAGCAGGCCGCGAGTTCGGACTTTTGAAAAACGCTTTTAGCAGATTTCCGGCGTCCTAGAAGTCAGCCCCCGACGAAGCCGCAGACCAGACAGCATCCCCTTCCGCGGCGTCCCTCCGCACAAAAAAAGGAGACACCCCACTTCAGTGTCTCCCCTCCGGAATCGTATACTCATTCCTTATATATATTTCCGTAAAAATCTTCGCCCTCTCCGGCGCTTCCCCATTAAACAGCAGTCGGAACAAAATCATCACCGGCTCATACCCCTGTATCCTGGCATCCTGCCCGATCAGGAAATGAATAAACCCTTCCCTCATCAGCTCATAATTCCGCCCCATAAAATCATTGGCAACCATCTTCACCCGACCAGCTTTCCCCGCTCCGGCGATTGCCTCACACACCCCCTCCTCACCATGAGAAGTAAGATATATCCCGTCAAGATCCGGAACATCCTTAAATATCCCTTCCGTAATCTCCCTGGCCCTGCCATTCTCCTCAAAGCAATACTCCGGCCCAATGATCTCAATCCCAGGATATTTCCGCGCAATTTCCTCACGGAATCCAACCACCCTGCTGCTCAAAGAAGTATTGGTACTATAGCCGGAAATCACAGCAACCTTTCCTTTTCCACCGGTCAGCTCCCCCATAAGCCCCGCAGCCGCACGGCCACACTGCACACCGTTCTGCCCTACAAAGCAAAGCCGTTTCGTATCCTCCACATCCGAAGTAAACGTCACCACCGGGATCCGAAATTCCTCCACAAACCGGTCAATTTCCCTTTTCACACGTTCCTCATCCAAAGGAACCATGGCAATACCACGAACCTCTTCCATCCGCATCTTCTCCATGGCGAGAATAACATCCTCCGCATTCTGATGCTCGATCTTATGGACCAGGACTGTACCACCAAGATTATCCACCTCAGCGCACGCCTCCTGGATTCCCTTCAGAACTTCTTTCATAAAAGGTGTTTCCGCACCCTGCAGGATCACGCCGATCTTAATATTATTTCTGCTCATGGATAGAGCACGGCCCAGTTGATTCGGCTTATACCCCATCTCATCAGCGATGGCACGGATCCTCTCAGCAACCTCCGGACGGATCCTGCCCCTGTTATTTAACGCTCTGTCAACAGTACCTCTGGAAACACCGGCAGCTTCCGCGATCTGCCTTATAGTAACTCCCATACTAAGCACCTCTTTCTATGATAATCCGGATTCTTTTCTGTATTCCGCAGGACTTAAGCCCGTAAACTTCTTAAATATCTTGGAAAAATAATGATAATCTCCAAACCCGGAACGCAACGCCACATCCTTAACTTTACAGTTTGTCTCTGAAAGAAGCTTCTTTGCACAGTCGATCCGAAGTTCCTGCACATAATTGGAAAAACCGATTTTCATCTCCTGTTTGAAAAGATAACTGAGATAAGCAGGATTCACTTCCGCCGCATCTGCTGCATCCTGAAGGCTGATCGGCGCTTCATAATGTTCCCGGATAAACTCCAGAGCTTTTTTCACAGCAGCAGAGGTCCCCTCCGGAACAGCATCCTCTTCCCCTACAAAAAGCTGTGAAATACAGGCACTGCCCTTTTCCCTGAATTTCTCAAAACTTTCGATATCTCCATACCAGATGGGCTCTTTCTCAATTCCGGCTGTCTGATTCAATTTCTTAAGCCACTGTACCAGAAGTCTTCCGTCGGTATAACGATCCTGACAGTCAGCGAGAACCTGTGTCCAAAGCTCCTCCGCTTTCTTTCGGTCTTTCCCTGCCTTCAGCCTGGAAATCTGCCCTTCCAGCTTCTCAGCACTTTCCGGTAAAACACTGTCCGCTTTCTTCCGTCCTTCAAAATAAAGGATCTCTTTTTTCTCATAAAAATGCAGCTTCATCATTTCTCTGGCCTGCTGATAAGCCTGGCGGATCCCATCCTCTCCCATGCAGACACTGCTGACACTGATACCAAAATCACAAAGATCCTCCTGACAGTGCCGATAGCAGATCGCTGCTGCCTCAGTCAGTCTCTGCTGCATAGCCGATGTCCTGCAGTCTCCGGAAAGATCAAGAAAACAGCAAAAAATCCCTGCGCCAAGATAGACCACTTCCGTAAATTCACTTTCTGTCCCAAGAAGCTCCTCCGTACGTTCCAGCAGTCTGTGACGGAAATGATGGGAATACTGTTCCACTTCCAGCGGCGTCCATTGTCTTTCCCTCTCTGCCCAGTTCTCCATAAACATACAGATCACAGCACTGTTAAAATATTTCCCGGCGATTCCGGCTTCCACACGCTTTTCCTCACGTGCCTGATTTTTCAGCATCCCCGAGATCAGTCCGTTAAAAAAATAATACTTCAGAGCGTGACTTCCCAGATGGATCAGCTTTCTCGTCCGTGCCTGTTCCTGACTTTTTTCTCTGCGCTTCTCGATCAGCCGGGCTGATTTTTCCAGAGTATCATAAAGACTATCCTCGTCCAGACTGTTCTTTAATACATATTCATCCGCCCCAAGACGCATGGCCTCTTTTACATATTCAAAATCATCATGACAGCTGAGCACGATAATATAGATATCCCTGTTTTCCTCACGGATTTTTCTGATCAGCTCAATTCCATCCATCACAGGCATGGTAAGATCCGTCACAAGAACATCGATTTTTTCTTTCTGAAGGAATCCATAAGCTTCCTCCCCGTCTTCTGCATCATCCACGATCTCATATCCTGCTTTTTCCCAGGAATCCAGGGTTTTGAGATAGCTCCTTACAAGAAAATCATCATCTGCCACCAGTGTTCTGTACATTAATTTTTTCTCCCTTCTTCAGGCATATCATAGATCGCAGGCAGAAATACCGTGACCTCTGTACCGTTTCCACTGCTTACGTATTCCATTCCTCCCTGTGTCCCGTAATAAAGCTCCAGGCGTTCTTTTACATTTGGAATCCCCACTGCGGAAAGTCCGTTTGTTTTTTTTGCATGACTGTTAAAAAGATCTCGGATCTGCTCTTTTGTCATTCCTCTGCCGTTATCCTTTACTATGAGGATCAGCTTTCCTTCACTTACGTTTCCGCTGATCCAGATTTTTCCTGTTTGCCGTTTGATGTCGATCCCGTGAAGAAGAGCATTCTCCACAAGCGGCTGAAGGATCAGTCTTGGAATATAGCACCGGTATGCTTCCTCAGAGATCTCATATTTCACCCGAAAGCTTCCCTGATAGCGAAAATCCTGCAGATGGATATAATTTTTCAGTATATGGATCTCATCGGCAACAGAAAGGAAGCTTCCCTTTTTGTTGATACTGGCCTGCAGAAGCTCCACGAAATCTCCAATAAGCCCCGCCAGCTCTTTTTCCCCTTTCAGAAATGCCGCAAATTTGATGGAGTTCAATGTATTATACATAAAATGCGGTGTGATCTGATACTGCAGTGCTTCCAGCTCTGCATCTTTTTTCTGCTGTTCCTCTTCGATCACCTGGGCGATCAGAGCTTCGATATAATCCAGCATGTGGTTGAATTCTTTTCCGAGGGTTCCGATCTCATCAGCAGTAGTCACTTCTGTACGGAGGCTCAGATCTCCCTCACCAACCTTCTCAACCGTGCCAGTCATGGATCTGAGCGGTCCGCAGACTACTCTGGAGAGCCACAGTGCCAGCAGCACAGCTGCCACAAAAACTGCACCAAATATTCCGATCAGAAAGAGCCGCATCCGGGAAAGTCCGCTTAAAACTTCTTTTTTCGGTACCTCCAGATATAAGCCGCAGTCTGAAAAGCTACCTCTGCTGAAAAAAGAGATCACACCGTTTTTTTCTGCATAGCCTTCCATTTTGGGAGCATTCTGGTCTGTAATCTCCGGAAATGTTTTTCCAATGTCACTGTAGTCTCCGGATGTCACGATTTCATCATTTCTGTCTACCAGAACTATTCTGGTGATCTTTTCATCATTGACAGCTTCCAGATATTCGTAATAAATTGCCCGTTCCCTGATGTCTGCGACAACATACCCCAGAATCTCTCCGTTATCATCCTCTACCTTCTGGATCACAGAAAGAAAGCTGCCTCCTTCATGGATCGGAGATTCCACAAGAACCGGAAAGGAATCCAGTTCCTGTATTTTTTCCAATTCCTCGATATGTTCTCCTGAAATCCCCTGCTTGTTTACCGGAAATTCCTCAGAAGTCACAGCCATTTTTTTGTCTGGAAAAACAAAGTAAAGGGAGTTGATATCTTTATATTCCCGACTGTGTTCCCGGAGAAGCCCAGCCATATTTTCCAGGCTGTTTTCATTTCCTGTATAGCTGTATTCCTTCGCATTATTCCGTATATCTGTATCCCAGGCAGTTCTCGTATTCACATAATAAATCTCTTTCAGGGATTCGTCCAGATCTTTTATAGTCTGCTGCATCCGTCCATACAGGATACCTGAATAATTTTCTTCGATCATCCCTGCTGCCCGAAAATAAAATACCACCGTAAGAGAACAGGCAGTAAACATGGTTACTGTCAGGATCGCCAGTAATATCTTTGCCCGGATACTTTTTAACATAGAACTCCTCCCTTCCGTAAAGCGGATATACGCCTCTCTATGCTATATGCCCATAAACGCAGGAAACAGCAGGAGTATCCTACCCCTGCCTGATTTCCTGTTTGCGGTTGAATATATGTTTTACAATAAAATGTTTATAACTGTCCGTGTGCCTCGCGCTCGGTAAGCTCCTGCATGATCGCCGGATACATTTTGTCAAGCTTATATCCGAAAAGCGTTACAATGATCACTGCTGCAATGAGGATCGGTCCAAATTTATAAAGAGAAACGATCATCTCCAGTGCTGTTTCCGGCTGTGCAGTTATTCCTGCAGATGAGCTTACATATCCAGAACTGCTTAAAAGACCTGTGATCACTGCGGAGGCAAGACCTGCGCCAACTTTTGTTCCGATGGAACCGCCTGCAAAGATCAGACTTTCCTGACGGATATGGTTTTTCCACTGTCCGAACTCTACTACATCACCAACCATACTGAATACAACTGCGTTCAGTGGAGCAAGTCCGATGGCACGTGTGACACAGCTCATAACCATGAAGCCGAAGCTGTATGGATTCAGGAAAAACAGAATCTGGCCGCCAAGTGCAACAAATCCGCCGACAAATGCGATATTTCTTTTTCCAAATTTCTTGATCAACGGTGAGCAGATGAAGATTCCCACTACCAGAACCAGGGTTTCTGTAAGGAACAGTGCGCTGTACATCCATGTATCATTGTTGAAAATATATTTACAGTAGTACGGAAGAATGGTTCCTGTGATCGTAAAGGATACACTCTGTACTGTCCACAGAAGCATTACTGCCCAGAAATACTGATTTGCAAAAAGTGCCTTCAGCATTGTCGGAATCGGAAGCTTCTCATCTTTCTTTCTTGCTTCGATCTGAACCTTTTCCTCACATCTGAAGAAGCAGAGAAGCAGAAGTGCAAGTGCAAGCACTGCCCATACACTCATAACCTTGATCCATGCAGCCTGATCATTTCCAAGAAGCTTTACAAGCGGCAGTGTACAGGTTGCTGCAACGATCTTTCCGATAGGTGACAGTCCCATTCTCAATACACTGAGTTTATCTCTCTCTGATGATTCGCGTATCATCATTGAAGAAAGGCTTCCATATGGAAGATTGATCGCTGTATAGCATATGGTCGTACAGAAGTTATAGGTTACAAAGAGATACAGAAACTGAAGCATCCCTGTTGTACGCGGCACTGTGAAAAGCAGTACTGCTGACAGCGCAAACGGAATGCTCATCCACAGAAGCCAGGGTCTTGATTTTCCCCATTTGGAATTGGTCCTCTCTACAATGACACCCATGACCAGATCGGAAAATCCATCAAAGCATCTGGAAAGTAACATTACCAGTCCTACTGTTGCTGCGCTTATCCCTACATAATCTGTGTAAAACAGCGTCAGCAGTGTTCCGATCATTCCGAACACGATATTACATCCTACATCTCCTCCAGCATAACACAGCCCTGTTGATACCGAAAGTTTTTTCTTCTCCATCTTATTATCCCGCCCTTTCATTTCTTTTCGTTTTTTATTTTCGCTTTCCTTTTGATGATTCTATTTTATCGAAAATACGGGATTATCATAGTATGAGAAATTTTAGTTTTTTCGGTATTATTTTTACCTGACTGTTAAATCTGTACCAAAGTTTTTCTGGTTCTGATATCTCTACATCCTTCTTTTGTCCTATTTTTATGTTTTGTGTTTTATTTTTGGATACCAGCCTGACTTTTTACCGAATCAGTCAATGCCTCTGCCGGATTGTAAAAAATAATAAGCAGCGGATGGAAACCTGCTTGTATCAGGGATGAGCATGTCCGTCATCCTTCATATATGTATCAATATTTTCTTCGGTAAGCACCTGGGAATCCAGAATCTCATCTTCTCCTGTTCCCTCTCCCTCCAGATCCTTCACAATATACCGGATAGTTTCATAACCGATCTGATAACCGGACTGCGCGCCAAGCGCCACAATACGCCCATCCTGAACCGCTTTCAAGGCATCTTCCTGAGCATCTACGGAAACAATAGAAATCTCCCGTCCTTCAGTTGCCTCTGAAAGCCCCAGGGCCGTCACTGCACTTGTGGCCATGATTCCGTTAAGATCCGGATACTTCACCAGGATCTCATCCACATCCTTCTGGGAAACCCGCATATTGCTGTATCCGTTCCGAACCATTTCAATGGTGATCCCAGGCTCTTTTTCCATATATTTTTCAAATCCGGCAACACGCATCCGGTGTCCAGCCTGCTTAAAATCACCGGCGATCACGCCAATCTTTCCTTTATGATCCAGAGCCTTTGCAAGCTGCTCGCCCAGCTCATAGCCTAGTTTTTCATTGTCAATTCCAATATAAGGAATTTCTGAATCCTCTATGGGAGTATCACAGGCATATACAGAAATCCCCTTTTCTCTTGCGAAATTTAAATAATCTTCGCATTCATAGGAATCTATAGGAGAAACTGCCATCGCCTGGATATCGGTTTTCAGAAGATCCCGGATCATATTTTTCTGAACCTCTTCTTCTGTTTCGGAATCCGGGGACAGAATCACCACATCTGCATGATATTTTTCTGCCGCATCTTTCATTCCGTCGCAGACAGACAACCAATATTCACTGCTTTTAGATTTTGTAACAACACCGATCGTTACCTGCTCTTCTTCTGTTTTCTTTGCAGAAGACCCGCATCCGGAAAGGCTGCAAACTCCTATGACTGCCACCAGAATACAGATATACTTTTTTCTCATGAAGAATATGCCTCCTTTTCTTTTGCAGCTATATTTGCCACGGGAAAAAAGACTCCGGAGCCTTTTTCTCCGGTCCGGAGTCTTTTCCTATCTGGCAATGCAGGGTTTACATTTACATTTTACCAGAGTTTTCTGTAGATTTCTTTTACTTCCTCTTCTGTTACATCACGCATGGTATTCTGAGGACTTCCACTGTCCATGGCATCATGTGCCATTTTGTCGATGACGTTGAAGAACTCTTCTTTATTGATACCGAACTGCTCCAGAGTCGGAGTATCCAGTTCATTTACAAGTGACTCTACTGCTTTCAGGAATTTCTCAGCTGCTTCCTGATCAGAATCAGTTGCATCCGCCACACCAATATCACGTCCCAACGCTCCGAATCTGTCGTATGCTCCGGGAAGCGCAAAGGTAAGGCACTCCTTCAGAAGCATGGCATTGGAAAGTCCGTGTGCTACATGGAACAGTGCTCCGATCGGACGGCTCATTCCATGGATAATGGTAACAGATGCATTGTTAAATGCGATTCCTGCCTCAAGAGCAGCGACAGACATCTGTACACGAGCTTCTTCATTCTTTCCGTCTTTATATGCAACCGGAAGATATTTAAAGATCCTCTTTACTGCAGATACTGCAAAAGTATCGGAAAGTGTCTGTGCTTTTCTGGATGTATAAGCTTCCACACAGTGGCAAAGTGCATCAAGACCTGTTGCTGCTGTGATCTTTGGAGGTGCAGTCATAGTAAACTGCGGGTCGATAATGGCAAGATCCGGCATGAGAACTTTGCCTTTAAGAAGCATCTTGATGTCTTTTTTGGTATCCGTGATAATCGTGAACTGTGTTGCCTCAGATCCCGTTCCTGCTGTGGTAGGGATCGCCGCCATTGGCGGCATCTTTACATCGATCACTTTTCCCATGTAGTCGGAAATGCTTCCACCGTTTACTACCAGTGAGCCGATGGCTTTCATAGAGTCAATGGGACTTCCGCCTCCCAGAGCTACCAGGAAGTCACAGTTCTCATCTTTATAAATCTGTAAGCCTTTTTCGATCATGGTATCTGTTGGCTCACCACAGATGTCAGAATAAATGCTGTATTCAATGCCCTGATTTGTCAGCGCCTTCTCAACTTTTGCACAGTTTCCCAGGTCGATCATTACTTTATCGGTTACGATCAGAGCTTTTTTACCAAGGAGTTTCAGTGCTCCTTCTGCCATGTCCAGTGCTCCGGAACCAGAAATAATTTCTCCAGGTACAATAAATTCTCTTGCCATTGTCAAAATCTCCCTTCAGTCAGTACAATTTTTTTCATAATAGCAGCAGGTCTACTGCTGTCCGCTCCTCACAAACAACAGCATTTTCCTCTTCCTGCTGCCTGTTATTTACGATCCAGTATCAGTATCTCCGAATCCTTAAAACTCGGCGTCATGAAGCCAGGTATATCTCTCATCCTCGCAGCGGTCTGTCTGCAGCCACGGATTTCCGTCAATGTGGCGGATCATCCAGCATGTATACATCTGATATCCAGGTGCAACTGCCTGCGGATGAAGCTCTCCTCCTGGAATTGCGGAAAAGCTCTCGTCTGTACTCTTAAATACCTGATCACCGACAAAGCTTGCTCCAAACCCTTCCGGATGATCAAATTTGAAAAAGTATGTCTCAGGCTGCGGATGTCTGTGCGGCAGGTATCCGGACCAGTTTCCTCTGTCATTGAGAACCTCACCAAGAACCATATTGGACTCCGGTGAAATGTCATGATCGAAGATGGTGTTTACTCTTCTCTTCGCAACATTTCCGAACTTGCCTACGCAGGAATATCCCCACGGAGCATCTTCCGGTTTGTAGAGTTTTGCACCGAAATCTCTCTCGTTCTTTGTGCACTGAACAAGGATCTGTGACTCTGCATTTGCTACAACTGTAATCTCAGTTCCTGTGCATCCGTGAACACACCATGGTCCCTCTGTGAACACGTCTTTTCTGGTTGCTGCAGCTTCGTTTCCGTTCCATTTATAGGTAATGTTTCCGGAGAGGAGGAGAACTGCTGTCTCCTCACCCTCTCTTAAAAATGTTCTTGTCTCTCCTGATTTCATACGGTAAACACGGATGTCCATCATCATGGCCTTGTACTCATTATCGTATGTTGTAAGAATCTTTTCGCCTTTTTCGTCATATTCCGGATAACCAAATACTTTACTCATTTTCTTACCTCCCAGATTAGTACAGTCTTGCCTCTTCACGGCCTTTCATAACTCCCTCGCAGGCCTTTCTTACGCTTTCTTTCTCAGATGTTGTTGCGATTCCTACATCCCACCAGGACTCATATCCGTCTGTCATAGTCTTCGGGATAACCTTCAGATCAAAGAGGCATGCGATCTCTTGCTTTTTGGCATCTTCCAGAGCATCTATCAGCTCCTGGATCGTGCGGCAGGTATAGGTCTTCAGGCCATAGCCTTCGCCGATCTTTGCATAATCTACAGGGATCAGATCTCCGGTCGGTTTCTTGCCGTCTGTATAACGGAACTCTGTTGCAAGGCTTCCGATTCCGTGGTTCATCTCAAGGTTGTTGATGCAGCCAAATCCGCAGTTATCGAATACCATGATATTGACTTTCTGTCTCTCCTGCATGATAGTCATGATCTCACTGTGGAGCATCTGGAAGCTGGAATCGCCAACTACGCAGTATACTTCGTTATCCGGCTCTGCAAATTTCACGCCAAGGGTAGCGGCAACCTCATATCCCATACAGGAATATCCGTACTCTGCATGATATCCGCCACGTTTGTCTGTTCTCCACATACGCTGCATACAGCTTGGAAGAGAACCGCCTGCTGTGATGATGGTTGCATCTTTGTCGATAGTTCTGTTGATGGCTGCAAGCGCTGCTGTCTGTGTGATCTTTCCGTTTGTAAGCTTTACATATTCCGGAATCGTACGAGGATCTCTTGCCTTGATCAGCGGCTCAAAATCATCTCCTGTGTACTCAATGCTTCCAAGGCGCTCCATCTCTTTATCCCATGCAGCTTTTGCTTTCTCGATCTCATCTGTGTATGCAGATTTATATCCTCTTGCACGAAGCTTTTCTGCTAGTGCTTCTACGGTAGCTTTTGCATCACCCACTGCTTTTACTGCATCCATCTTGTATGCGTGGAATCTGCAGTTGTTGATACTTACAAACTGAACATCCTCATTCTGGAACAGATGCTTGGAGCTTGTTGTAAAGTCAGACATTCTGGAACCGATAGAAATTACCACGTCTGCGTCTTTACCGATGATGTTGGAAGCGTAGGTTCCTGTTACACCGATACCGCCAAGACAGTACGGATTGCCGGACTGGCAGGCGCTCTTTCCGGCCTGTGTCTCGCCGAATGGGATCTTGAATTCCTCGCAGAATTTCTCAACAGCTTCTCCGGCTTCTGAGTAACGGACACCACCACCAACAACGATAAGCGGTTTCTTCGCTCCTGCGATGACCTCTGCCACATCCTCAAGCTCTTCCTCTACTGCAACCGGTCTTGTGATCCTGTGCACTCTCTTCTTGAAGAAGTACTCCGGGAAGTCAAAGGACTCACCCTCAACATCCTGGCAAAGTGCGATGCAGCATGCACCTGTTTCAGCCGGATCTGTAAGAACTCTCATTGCATTGATCAGAGCGGTCATGACCATCTCCGGTCTTGTGATCCTATCCCAGTATTTGCAGACTGGCTTGAATGCATCGTTCGTACTGACGGCAAGGCTGCTGCTCTGCTCCAGCTGCTGGAGAACCGGGTCAGGCTGGCGAGATGCAAAAGTATCTGCCGGGAATACAAGAAGCGGAATATTATTTACAGTTGCTGTTGCACATGCTGTTACCATGTTTGCAGCTCCAGGTCCGATGGAGGAAGCGCATGCAATGATTTTTTTGCGGTTGCTCTGTTTTGCAAAAGCGGTAGCAACGTGACACATACCCTGCTCATTTCTTCCCTGAAGAACCTTCAGCTGTCCCGGATTTGTATCCAGTGCCTCACCAAGTCCTACAGCAATACCGTGTCCGAAGATCGTGAAAAATCCTTCTACGAATTTTGTCTCCACTCCGTCCATGGAAACATACTGATTATCCAGAAATTTTACAATTGCCTGTGCAGTTGTCATTCTTACTGTCTTTGCCATTTTTTCCACTCCTTTTCTTTATACTCTTGCGATCATTTCGCCGAATTTTTCTTTTTCATCTTTAATGAATGCGTGAACTTCATCCGGTCCCGGAAGGGAATCGGAGCAGTTGTTGCTCTTAACCATCATGGATGCCTCAGCAGAACCAAACTCCAAGCAGTCAATGATCTCCCAACCCTGATACAGTCCATACAGGAATCCGGAGCCGTATCCGTCGCCGCCGCCGAAGCCTTTTCTTGCCTCAACCGGGAATGGCTTGATGCTGAACTTCTGTCCATCAACTGTGTAGGCTGTGGAACCCTTCATACCGTGTTTGATGACAACGATCTTTGCATTTTTTGCCTGCCAGTAAGCTGCACTCTCCTCATCAGTCATGCCTTCTTTGATCAGTTTCTCTGTAAGGTCAAACTCTTCTCTGGAGCCCATGATGATGTCAGCTTCCTTAGCTACGATGGAATAGTAGATGGAAATCTCATCTGCATTCTTCCAGTTGTACTCTCTGTAATCAATATCAAAAATGATCTTTGTGTTTACTTTCTTAGCAAGCATAACTGCTTTGATCGCTGCTTCTCTGGAAGGGCTCTCTGCAAGAGCAGTTCCGGAAATGAGGATCGCTTTTGCATTTTTGATATAATCCTCGTGGATGTCGTCTACATGAAGCTGCAGATCTGCGATACGGTTACGATACATGAGGATACTGCTTTCCTTTGGAGAAAGCATCTCGGTAAAGGTAAGTCCCAGCTTCTCTCCGTTTGTACATTTTGTGATCTGTGAGGTATCGATTCCTCTCTCATCAAAATAATCTACAACATACTCACCGAACTGATCATCCGAAACCTTTCCGATAAATCCTGCTTTCAGGCCATGCTTGGTAACACCTACAGCGATGTTTGCAGGAGATCCTCCTACAAATTTCTCAAACATATGTACCTTCTTCAGGGGTTTGAACTCCTCCTTTACCTGATCGTTGTAAGCAGGATTAAAATCAATGGCAACTCTTCCAAGGAGCACCAGGTCCATTGGTCTGGATTCATCAAATTCGATATACTTCATGATCTTACCTCCGTTTGTTTGATGGTTTATTTTTTACTTCTTTTTTATGTGCTTTTTTGATTTGCGTGCTTTTTCTTTTATTTAGCGTGCTTTCTTGCGTGTTTCTTATGATGTTAATATAGCACCGTTTTACAATTTGGGCAAGTACTTCTTTTCATTTTTCTTTTTTTCAGTTATTCTATACAATTTTTGTAGTTTTGTTTTGTTCAAAGTAGCTATTATCTACATGTGCATTTGCGTGTTTATTTTTTTTGGCACGCTATTGGCACGCAATCAAATGTATCCAGACAGTCGTTTTCTTGGAATCTATATTCCATATCGTAGTATCTTACAGATTTCCTGTAATATAAAAAAGCCTGCAGTTTTCATCCTGCAGACTATTTTATATGATACTTTGCACAATACATGTTCAAAGGTTATATTTTGTTTTGATCTTGATATCTGTAAAGAGATATTCTCTCTCCGGCTCCTGTCCTTTTGTCAGGATATCCGCCAGGATCCTTGGCGGTTCATACCCCTGGACATATCCATTCTGGTCGATCAGAAAATCCACATGATCATTCTTCAGTGCCCGTTCATTCTTCGGAGTCTGATCGTAGATCACAACGTAGGGCCTGCGGTCAAGTCTCAGCTTTTCAAATGCCTTACCCACTCCTGCCTGGCCTCCGGATACCACCAGGATCCCGCTGATCCCTGAAGTACTCATCATGGCATTTTCTATAATGTGCTCCACCTCAGCTGCATCATCAAAGCTTCCGTGAACACCGGCGATCTCCAGATGTGGAAAAGCCCGCTTGGCTTCCTCCACAAAGCCATCCACTCGCTGATTGTCAACATGATTGCTGAAATATCCGGTGATGATCAGGATCTTTCCATTTCCTCTTGTCAGCATTCCAAGAAGTCCGGCTGCGGTACGTCCGCTCTTGCGGTTATCCATTCCCACAAAACAGGTTCTTCTCGTTCCTACAATATCAGAGTTAAAGGTTACTACTGGGATATTCTTCTCTTCGATCAAAGCATTCAGTTTCTCCCGGACAGTCTCACTGTCTACCGGCATGATCGCAAGTCCCCGGATTCCTTCCTGTTCCAGTTCCTCAATGGCCTGCAGCTGTTCCTCTTCATCAACGGAAAGACCCTCTTTCAGGATCAGCTGGATCCCTTTTTCTTTCAGTTCCACGGCTGCCTTCTCAATACCACGATTTACTTCCTGCATAAAAGAAGATCTGGCAAGCTGTGTCACCACTCCGATCTTCAGTCTTTCATCTTTAGCTGTTCTGGAATGTTTCCGTTCTTTCTGTACATATCCCATCTCGTCCGCCAGACGGCAGATTCTCTCTGCCACCTCCGGATTGATCCGTCCTCTGTGGTTCAATGCTCTGTCCACGGTTCCCCTGGAAACCCCTGCCTGTTCTGCAATCTGCTGTATTGTTACCGCCATAAATCCTTCTCCTGCCTCTGCCTTACTGTGTCGTTGCCAACTGTTCCGTCCGGCAATAATCTTTCTATATACATTTATATAGTTTTTTCGAAAAGGTGTCAATATGTAAGTGCATTATACAAGGCAACCAACCCGATCTTATCCCCGCACAGCCATATGATATACTTCTTTATAAGAAATCCCTGTTTTTTCACAAAGTTTTTTTACGCTTTCGTATTCCGGATAATAATATTCCTGTCCGTCAAAAGTGCAGACCTTCACTTCTACATTTCCCAGCGGGGTTGTAACCGTTCTTTTCTCTCTTTTCAGAATGGTTCTCTCCATCTCCTGGCGACGGATCCCAATGGTTGTCGTTTCTCTGAAAATGATCTGCTCCATCGCTGAAACCTGTTCTTTTTTACATAGAACGGTAAGCAGCCATGCCGGACGGTTTTTCTTCATAAATACAGGCATGTAATTGGCCTCTCTGGCTCCTGCCTCATACAGAAGCTCCATAACATAGCCAAGCGTTTCTCCTGTACAGTCATCAATGTTGGATTCCAGCTTTATAATGGTGTCTATTTCCGTACAAGCATCATTGCCTGAAGCCTCCTCCCCGGATTCCCGGATCAGCATGGCACGGAGAATTCCCGGGCACTCATACTGGCGCTTGCCTGCTCCGATACCGATCTTCTCCACCGTAAAATCTTCAGGCAGTTTTTCTGATGTAAGGAATGCCGCCACAATGGCTGCTCCTGTAGGCGTTATCAGTTCACCCTGCACCGATGTGATATGCAGCTTCAGCTGATGAGCACTTACAATATTACTTACCGCCGGTACCGGCACCGGAAGGATTCCGTGCTGACAGCGAATCGTTCCGCTACCCTCACAAAGTCTTGGAACGATCACTTCCTCCACATCCAGATCATCCATACAGATTGCAACAGAAAGAATATCCACAATGGAATCCACTGCACCCACTTCATGGAAATGGACCTGATCCACCGGTACATTATGGGCTTTTGCTTCTGCCTCGGCAAGAATCTTAAAAATCCTTTTTCCATAGGATTTTGCACGATCTGTCATATCTGCATGGTCGATAATCTCCATGATCTCGTTAAGGCCACGGTGTTCATGGTGATGGTGTCCGTGGTGGGAATGCATCGTTTCTGTATATGTATGACTGTTTCCATGGGTTTCCTGTACATGATGTTCATGAGAATTGGGATGCTCATGGGATTCCAGGGCTTCTTGACTATGTTTATAATGATGTTCCTCATGATCCTGGCTGTGAGAATCTCCATCATGCCCATACAGATATTTCATATCATGATCATGATTCTCATGATCCAGTAGTACATCAAAATCACAGGCATCGATCCCTGATTTCATCACACGGCTGATCTTTATGTCGAAACCTTTTACCGGCAGACTTTTAAGAGTTCTCACCAGTTTTTTCTGATCTGCACCCAGATCCAGAAGAGCCGCAACTGTCATATCCCCGCTGATCCCGGAGGTACACTCCAGATATAATTTGTTTCTCATTTATTTTCCCTCCGCAAGCCGATTGATCTGGGTTGCCAGATATCCTGCCCCAAATCCGTTGTCAATATTTACTACTGCAATTCCGTTGGCACAGGAATTGATCATTGTCAGAAGCGCTGACAATCCATGAAAGCTGGCGCCATATCCCACAGAAGTAGGTACCGCGATCACCGGACGTTTCACAAGACCACCCATAACACTTGCCAGCGCACCCTCCATTCCTGCTACCGCAACCACACAGTTAGCCTCCTGGATGGTATCCAGCCTGGAAAAGAGTCTGTGCATACCACTGACTCCCACATCATAGATCCTCTCCACATGTGTGCCGAAATACTCTGCTGTCTGGGCAGCTTCCTCCGCAACAGAAATATCTGCTGTTCCGGCTGTACACACTGCCACCTTTCCGATATGCTCCTTCTCTTTTTCAATCTTCAAAATTCCGGAAACCGGATCATAAACCACATCAGGAAGAACCTTTTTTACCAGTTCATACTGATGTTCTGACGCCCTTGTTCCAAAGACTTCTCCATCTTCCTCATAAAGTTTCTGATAGATATTCAAAAGATGTTCGTCTGCTTTTCTCGCACAGTAAACTACCTCCGCAAAACCGGTCCTCGCTTTTCGGGTAGTATCCAGCTTCGCATAATCCATTTCTTCATATCCCTCTTTTTTCAGAAGGTCCTCTGCATGCTCCACAGAGAGCTGGCCTTTTTTTACCTTTTCAAGGATCTGCTGTAAAGTCATCTTTTTGCCTCCCTGTTTTCTTCGTAATATAATAACACAATAGCCAGACATTTGCATCATTTCCGCAAATCGTCTGGCTATCTGCTATTCAAACCGTTCACTGTCCGGTTCTTTTTATTTATGCGACTGCCTAGGCCGCCTTCTGTTCTTTATCTGATCATCTCCGTATATTTGGCCGAGATCTCATCAATATCTCCATATGCGATCAGTTTTCCTTTTTCAAGTATCATTGCTTTATTGCACAAGCGCTGTACCTGTTCCAGAGAATGGGATACAAACAGTACCGTAACGCCCTTATCAAACATACTTAAGACTTTCTTTTCACTCTTTTTCCGGAATTTGGCATCTCCTACAGAAAGGACTTCATCCAGGATCAGGATATCCGGTGATACCAGTGTGGCAATGGAAAATCCAAGTCTTGCCTTCATACCGGAAGAATAATTCTTAATAGGGACATCGATAAATTCCTTCAGTTCAGAAAACTCAACGATCTCATCAAATTTCGATTCCAGAAACTTCTTGGAATATCCGAGCATCGCACCATACAGAAAAATATTCTCACGTCCTGTATACTGCGAATCAAAACCGGCTCCCAGTTCCAGAAGAGGGACCAGACGTCCGTTTCGGACCACCTTGCCTTCGGTAGGCTTGAATACACCGGCAATTACTTTGAGCAGAGTACTTTTTCCCGCTCCATTAAGTCCCAGGATTCCTACACGGTCACCTTTTTTCACCTCAAAATCAACATTCTGAAGAGCCCAGAATTCATTATATTTAATTTCTTTTTTTAAGAATTTAATCACGTAATCCTTCAGGCTGTCTACCTTTTCTTTACTGAGATTAAACTTCATACTTACGTTATCTACAACTACTGCAGGTTTTTCCATATTTTTCTCCTGTTAAATATAAAGGATAAACTCATCCTGTTTCTTCTTGAAACAGAACATTCCGATGGCAATCGTCACAAGGCTGAATACCAGTGCGTATGCCGCATAATGCAGGTTCATCGGCTCCCCGAACATTCCTGAACGAAAAACATCGATGGTACAGTACAGCGGATTATATTTCAGGATCCATGAAAAACCACTTTTCAGCAGTCTGGACGGATAATAAAAGATCGCACAGGTATACATGATCAGCATCAGCGCTACTGACCACAGATATTCCATATCTCTGAAAAAAACGCCAATCGTAGCAAGGATCATTCCACAACCATAAGACAACAGAAATACCAGGATCAGCGCGATCGGGATCTGGAGCATATAAAGTGTCGGCTCCACACCAAGTACTGCTCCTACCGGAACCAGCACGATCAGTGAGATCAGGAAGATCACATAGTTAAAAAGTACACTTGACAGCGGATAGAGATATTTTGGCACATAAACTTTCTTGATCATTGCCGAATTCGCTCTTACTGATTTCAATGCCGCTTTTGTGGCACTGGAATAGAATGTGTACAAAAGACGTCCTGTCAGGATATATACAGGAAATGTCCGATCCTTGTTTCCAAACAGGGTACCGAATACGATCGTCAGTACGATCATGGTAAGCAACGGCTCAAGAAGAGACCAGATGATACCAAGATAGGAACGTCTGTACTTCAGTTTGATTCCTTTTTTTACAAGCTCTCCCAGAAGAAACCTGTAACGCATAAAAGTATTTACGTATTCTTTCATAGCATCTCCAATATTCAATTTTATTTTTTCACACGGCTGTAAATCATAATATACTATTTTGAGAAATCTGGCAACCTTATTTTCGCCAAAAAAAGGCACGCCAAAGCGTACCTTTTTGAGAAATGTGTTAGTTATGATCTTATCTCTTGATATTGAATGCCCGGAATCCCGGATATACTGCTGCATCACCAAGCTCTTCCTCAATACGGAGAAGCTGATTATATTTTGCCACACGTTCGCTTCTGGAAGGAGCTCCTGTCTTGATCTGGCAGGTATTCAGTGCCACTGCAAGATCTGCAATGGTTGTATCCTCTGTCTCTCCGGAACGATGGGAAGAAATCGCTGTATAGCCAGCTTTATGTGCCATTTTGATGGCTTCCAGAGTCTCAGATACAGAACCGATCTGATTCAGTTTGATCAGAATAGAATTTCCGCAGCCAAGGCTGATACCTTTCTCAAGACGCTCTGTATTTGTAACAAACAGGTCATCACCTACAAGCTGTACTTTTCCTCCAAGTTCTTTTGTCATGATCTGCCAGCCTTCCCAGTCTTCCTCATCAAGGCCATCCTCAATAGAGTAGATCGGATATTTTTCGATCAGATTTTTCCAGTGATCAACAAGCTCCGCAGATGTAAATTTCTTTCCGCATTTCGGAAGAACATACTCCCCCTTTTTGTTTCCTTTCCACTCACTGGATGCAGCATCCATGGCAAGTACAAAATCCTTTCCAGGCTCATATCCTGCTTTTTTCACTGCTTCAAGGATGTACTCAATGGCTTCCTCATCGCTTCCAAGGTCTGGTGCAAAACCACCTTCATCTCCAACGCTTGTTGCAAGGCCTTTTTCTTTCAGAAGTGCAGCAAGAGCGTGGAATACCTCCGTACACCAGCGAAGTCCCTCTTTAAAGCTTGGTGCTCCTGCCGGCATGATCATGAATTCCTGAACATCAACGGTATTCGCAGCATGTGCACCACCGTTTAGGATATTCATCATCGGAACCGGAAGTCTGTTTCCGTTCACCCCACCAAGAAATCTGTAAAGGGGGATGTCAAGAGAAATCGCAGCCGCACGTGCGCACGCAATAGAAACCGCAAGAATGGCATTTGCGCCCAGTTTTGATTTGTCCTTTGTTCCATCTGCTTTGAGCATGGCAGCATCCACTGCATAAATATCAGATGCATCCATTCCTGCCAGCGCATCATTAATTACTGTATTGATATTTTCAATGGCCTTCGAAACACCTTTTCCTCCAAAACGGCTTTTATCCTGATCTCTCAGCTCAAGTGCTTCGAATTCTCCTGTGGACGCTCCGCTTGGTGCTGCTCCTCTTCCGACCGTTCCATCTGCCAGATAAACCTCTGCCTCTACGGTCGGATTTCCTCTTGAATCAATGATCTCTCTTCCAATGACCTTCTCAATCTCTAAATAATCCATTTGATATTTATCCTCCTGTCTGGTCTTTTCGCCCTGTCCGTAACTCCTGTTCAGGCCGCATTTTGTCAGGGGATACGGCCCGCCACAAATTTTACGCATTAGTTAGAATCCGCTAACTGTTTACAAGTTTACTATATCTAACTTTAACGGTCAAGAGGAGTTATTGCCATTTTTTTCTCAATTACTCTTCTGATATTTCCATGTTTTTTCAGAACATTCCGCAGGATGTTGCGAATTTTACTTATTGACAAGGCTTTACTACTTATGATATCATAACCGCCGGTATCAAGCGGATATTCGTAAACCGCTCTGCTGCCTGCTTACAGCCAAATAACTGCTTCGCAGTTTGATTTGGTCAAAAAACCGAATATGGTTTATGACAAAATCCTGTCATATATTGGAAACGCACATTCTCCTGAATGATTAACGAACAACACATGCTCTGAGGTTTTACATTATCACTTAATCATTTTAAAGGAGGATTTTTTATGCCAAAAAACAAATTTCAGGAAGTTATCTTTACCCTTATCATGGTATTTTTCATGGTTTACGCCATGATTTGCTACAACATTTCCCTGAACACAGGGAGTATGACAAACCGTGTGTTCCTTGACGCTTTTCATGAACTGGTGATCATGGGACCGATCGCATTTATCCTTGACTTCTTCCTTGTATCCAAGCTTGCTTTTGGTTGTGCAATGCGCATGGTAGATTTCAAAAGCTGCCATCCGTTCAGCAGGATCCTTGCGATCTCCGTTCCTTCCGTTGCTTTCATGTGCCCGTTAATGAGCCTCGCGGCAACCATTCTCTTTAAGGATGCAGGAAATCAGTTTGTAGCTGTATGGCTTCAGACAACCGCATTCAACTTCCCGATGGCATTCTTCTGGCAGCTAATCTATGCAGGTCCGATCGTACGTTTTATTTTCAGACATATCTTTCCTGAAAAGGAAAACGTAAAAGAAGCGACAGAAACTATGTAAAATTAAAGAAAGCACATTGCTATGGTTGAACCACCCCAAAAGTCATACTTTCCGGTGGCGGCTCATTCCATACAATGTGCTTTTTATTTTTCACGCGAATCTTTCTCATCGGATCTTCGAATCTCTCAGACTGTTTTCTTTAATTCCGGCATCTTAAGTATCTTCACGATCAGCGGGATCACCATAATGACCCAGACTATCGGTTCTGCTACGATCACGCCGGTATATCCGAGAAGTGGCACCAGAGTCACCGCGATCACTACTTTTCCGATCATCTCCAGCGCACTGGAAACCAGAGGGATCACCGTTTCTCCAAGGCCCTGCATAGCATTTCTGAGGACACTGATCACAGCCGTTACGAAATAAAAGATCGTATCAAATTTAAGATAATTGGCGGCATTGCGGATCACCGTTTCATTATGGCTTCCTGTGACCAGATAGATCAGCTGTTTTCCAATGGTAAAACTGAAGATCACAGTCATCACGGACCAGATACAGGTATACAGAACTGCAAGACCAATTCCATAGCGTACCCGGTCCATTCTCCCTGCACCTGCGTTCTGGCCACAGAAGATCGCCATGGTCTGGCCGAACACGCCAAACATGATCATAAACATCTCTGTGATCTTACGAGCTGCTGTATGTGCCACAATGATATCTCTTCCCAGCCGATTGATGGAGGTCTGAAGTGCCAGTGTACCAAGATTTACAAGAGAGCTTACAAGTCCCATAGAAAGTCCGGCACTCAGCATATTTTTCATCATATTTCTTTCGAGACCGAAAAAATCCTCTTTTTTCAGCCGTAGGATCTCATACCTGCGGATCATGTAAAACCAGCATATAAGAAATGCCAGCGTCTGTGAAAGTACCGTGGCAACGGCAGCTCCCTGAACTCCTGCTTTTACTACCAGAATAAAAAACAGATCTCCTGCGATATTTAAAGTTACAGACACTGCCAGGATCACAAGAGGCGTCACCGTATCCCCAAGTGCGCGCAGAGATGCCGCGCAGGTATCATAAAGAAACGTTGCCAGCATACCTGCGATAATAATAAAGATATACTGCCTGGCAGTTCCCGTCAAATGATCCGGAACATTCAGGAACCTCAGGATCGGATGCAGAAACAAAAGTCCCAAAACAGTCAGGATCAGAGAAATCACGCTGCCCATTACAAGAGACAGCGCAAAAGATTTTCGTACTTCTTCCCGGTTTCCGGCACCGAATTTCTGTGCGGTGACAATGGCAAATCCATTTGCAAGGCCCATCAGAAAACCGATGATCAGACCGCTTAAAGGACTGGTGGCCCCTACTGCCGCCAGCGCATCTTCTTTAAGAAAGCTTCCCACGATCCGGGTATCTGCCAGGCTGTACGTCAGCTGCAAGAGATTTCCCAGAAATACAGGAAGCGCAAAGGACAGGATCAATGTGGAAGGCTTCCCTTTTGTCAAGTCTTTCATGTCATCCTCCCTCAGTCAACGATATCATTCTGAAAACGGGAAAGATGCTCATAAGGAAGGATCATCCTTCCGCGGAACAGTCCGCAGCCATCATTGATCAGGCTGTTGTTTACCGCACCAAACATATTAACGTCCAGCGCAGCAAGATCCAGTCCAAGAAGCCGCATACCCCGCTCATAGGCCTCGTCAAAATAGATACATTCCCCCTGGGGAACCGCGTCCCTTCTCCTGCGTTCACTTTCCTGTTTTTTCTCATAGCTTAAATGGTTGGCGGAACCAATCTCCGCAACATCATCCATTTCTTTGGTCCGCAGCTGTACTTCCATATAGCTTCGGGAACTGTTATCATAAAACGTGATATGCAGAGACTGATAATCATCCTCACTGTTATTACAGATGTAATCCCTATAGTAAGGCTTTGCTTCTCTGCTGAGCAGTGGCGATGTACTTTCCTGCACTCCTCTGGCCGGCTCTGCGGTAAATCCTCTTTCTTCCAGAAATCCCGGAAGTATATTGGCGATCTCATAAAGATAACGAAGCTCTTCTTCTCTGACATTCTCACCATTTTTCAGATGACATCTGGGCATGGCGATAACGATCCTGTAGGCAATAAAATCGCGGAAACAGCTTAACCGTTCCTTGATCTGGGATACAGAAGGATATTCCCCATATTCTTTATAGTAGTCATAAATAAATTCTACTACATATCCGTTAAATTTTTCCTCCGCACGGATCAGGGATTTGATTCTTCCCTTGAAGGTAAACGCCAGAAACGGATATTCCCCTGCCATATATTTATAAAATTCCCGAATCTTCTGAGACTGGGCAGTGAGGAAATCATTATGCTCCAGAAGCTCCTGGATCTGGATCAAAAAATTACAGTGTACCAGATCGATCTCATTGTGTTTTTCCTTCGCCTCTATCCTAAGATCCCGAATGTATTTCTTCAGTATCCGGAGAAGAGTATCTCCGGAATACAGATAATCGTTTAATGTTATCATTTGTGTTTCTCTTTTCTATTTTAGTCTTTTCAAGATCACATATTTACAACAACTGCTGGATGATCTGTGCTCCTGTCTTTTATTTATTTCAGTTTTTCATGGAAAAAATCTGCGATCCGGTTCCATACCTCATCCTGGAAAAACTGGATATCTGCATGGTCTGCACCATCCAGTGTCAGCAAAGTAACATCACAGTCTTTTTTCTCCAGAAGTCCGTATAAAGTTTCCGACTGAACATAAGGAACGACCTGATCGCAGTTGCCATGGATGATCAGAAATGGCGGTGCATCCTTCGTAACTTTGGAAACCGGACTGCTCTGGTATGCCTTTTCTTTATTTAACATGGAATTAAATCCAAGCAGAAGGGATTCTGCGGAAGAAGCACATTTTTCTGCAGATTCACACGGAAATGCGGAAAGATCCGTAGGCGGATACCATGGGCAGGCAGCCTGTACCTTACTGGATTCTTCCAGATACTCTCCCACATCCAGAGCCGGATCATTGTCCAGCGCAGCCATACAGGTAAGATATCCTCCGGCAGACTCTCCCATAACTCCTATCTGCTCTTTGTTGATGCGGAACCGGTCTGCATGGGCTTTCAGATAACGGATAGCTGCCTTTACATCCTGCAGCGGCATGGGATACGGGCCCTGATTGGAAGTACGATACTCCACACTTGCCACTACAAAACCACTGGATGCCAGTCTGCTCAGATAAAGATTATGTGCGGATTTATCCATCATCAGCCATGCGCCTCCGCAGATCCAGAGGATGCAGGGATAGATTTTTCCATCTTTTGTTTCTGGATAGATTATATCCAGTTTCAGATCCCGCCTGCAATGTCCAAACCAGGAATCCACCTGTGCGTAAGTAACATCATTTACTGTAATATACTGAGGCTTCTCTACTGAAAGCTTCAGTGTCTTTTTTTCTGCTTTTATCATAATCTATCTACCTCTTTTCTTCTGATCATTTTAGTTTGTCTTTGAAATATTTTTCTTCTATTTTATCACAATACTGCTTTTTCTGCTTTTATTTTTCGGAGAAAAAGCACTCTTTTTCTGCAAAAGAAATATCTGCATTCTCATTTACAGACATGCCTTACCGCAGGATCTCGTCAATGGTGGAAACGGTACTGAAAGATCCTTTATTCCTTGAAATGATCTCTTTTACTTCCTGCAGTTCAAAATAATTTACATAGCAGATCAAAGTCTTGTTCTCTCCTGCGATCACGCCGGAAGAGTTGATGATGGTACAGGTTTTATTCAGTTCCTCCTTAATATCACAGATGATCGCATCAGGATCCTTTGTGATGATCGTCACCTGTTTCAGTGCCTCAAAATGATCTGTGAAATGATCAATGATGGAAGTCGCCACAATGTATACCAGAAGACTTAAAAGTGCGGAATCTCTGTCAAGAAGTACAAACACAGCTCCATATACACAGGCATTAAATGCGATCAATATGTAGGAAATACTGTAGTCCTTTCCGGAATGATTGTAGATCTTTTTTTACAATGATATTGGCAAAGATCTCAGAACCGTCAATACAGCCACCGTTTCGAAGGATCAGAGACAGTCCCACACCAAGGATCGCACCTCCAAAGGCTACTGCAATAAAATGCTCTGTATTCAGCTCAAAAGGGATTTTTTCAAAGTAGGAAAGACCTATTGTGTAGACAACAAAACCCACGAACGTTTTTACAAAGAAATACTTACCGATAAGAATGACCCCAGCTATGAGAAACGGCAGAAACACAAGCAGCACACATAACGACAGATTATACCCTGTCAGCTTGCTTATAATAATGGCGATTCCGGCAGTTCCGTAATCGATGGCATCATTGGGAAGCAAAATACAGGCAACAGAAAAACTGGCCAGGATTGCTCCCACAATGATCATCAGATATGAAAACACTGTCTTAATCTTTTTGTTCATAAAGGCCTCCTCTTTGTAAGCAAAATTGTTTGTCAACAATAACAAAAAGCTGTTATAATAGATTTTCTCTATTACAACAGCTTTGTTTTCCTACTTTTGGAATGGATTTATTATATTATAAGTTTTTTTCTCTGTCAACGCCCTCAGACAATTTCACAGCTTTTCTTTATCAGTAAACCTGTATCCTGCTTTCTCAGATCTGATACCAGCGGATCTCATTAGCTTCCAGATGAAGGTCAAAGCTCTTTCCATCCCCTGTGTAAACCGTAGTGTCCTGTGGCTCATAGGTGTTGTTTACCACACAATACTTTTTATTTTTCACATAAGCATGTACTTCCACATTATAATTGGAAGAAAACCAGCAGAAAAGCTCATTTTCTGCCGCTGCTGACCAGAGCACAGCACGATAAAGGATACGGCTGTTGCAGAAGCTGTACGGAAGTCCGCTGATGTAAACACCTCTGCCTTTTCCGAAGGTTTTTACTGCCATCTGGACTTCCTGGTCCTTCTGGATAAGGATCTTCGTATCCGGAAGTGCGAAGATATTCTTTTTCCCCTCACCGAAATCTACGGTTCCGTCTGTATCCTTCAGGATAAAATGATCTTTATGCTCTTCCCAGTTGTATTTATCGGTATTAAGATTAAATCCTCTTTCTTCCTCTACACCAAGGATGTCATCCAGCTGGAAGAATTTTCCCTGCCACTGATGAGCTGCCGGTTCACCGACGCCAATAAATCCGCCGCCATTATAGACAAATTTCCGCACAGCTGTAAGAATCTTCGGATCTGCCCAGTTCTCACCACCGGACTGTGCAGTATCCGCATCACCTACATTGATGATCACATCAAAATCATTCAGCAGATCTTTATCCTGACGGATATCATCAAAGCTGATAAAGGACACATCAAAAGGCGCACCGCTTAATGCCTCGATAATTCCGAAATAGGAATAATTCTGCTTGTAATAGATGGCATGATGTACCATATGGTTGCCCCAGGAGCGCATTTTTCCCCAGCAATTTAAAACAGCCACACGTTTTACACAGTATGGTGTGGTTCCCTGGATATTGTCGTAGAGCACACGGAATTCCTGGCAGACTTCCTTGATATACTGTACAAAATCCGGAAATTCCAGAGCCAGTTTCAGATAACCGCCGTATCCAATTCTCTGGATCGGACTTCGAAGGATAGCTCTTCTTGCAGTCACCCAGTTTACTTTTGCCTCTTTTACAGGATCCCCGCCCTCATGGAAGGTGTCCGGGAAAAAGTACGGCAGAAATCTTCCCTCTGTATATTTTACATGTTTAATATCACTGAACAAACGTAGGGTCGCTCCGTTTCCGACGCTTCCCACTACCGCATCCAGCCCGATGGAAGCAAACTCATCCATAAAGGGCTCCATACCGATCCAGTGATCACCCATGAACATCATGGCCTCTTTTCCGTATTCATGGACAATGTCTACCATTTCCTTTGCAAGCTTCGCCACTTCCCGTCTCTGGAAAGCTTGGAAATCTTTAAATTCTTTTGATGGGATACGGTAGGTGTTGTTCATATATCCCTGATCAATGATAAACTCCGGACGGAACTTATATCCCACTTCCTGCTCAAACTGTTTCAGGATATAGGGGCTCACCGAAGCGGAATATCCAAACCAGTCTACATATTTTTCCCGTGCCATCTCATCAAAGATCAGTGTGAACTGGTGAAAAAATGTAGTAAATCGTACTACATTCACATAATCATGGGAATCCAGAAATCTGCGGAGGCGATTCATGGAATGTGCACGTGTTGCCGGCTGACGCACATCAAAAGTGATCTGAGGTTCTACATCTTTCCAGTCATTGACAACTGCATTGTACATATGTACCGGATCCCACATGATATATGCAAGAAAGCTTACCGTATACTCATGAAACTCTTTCGCCGGCCTGATCACAACATTTCCGTTTTCTTCATCGTATGACCATTCCTCTGTACTGACAGCTTCCCCTGTAGTCCGGTCAATGACTTCCCACCATCTTCTGATATCATCTCTTGTATTCACCGCCAGCATATCCGGATACAAATGATCCATCAGATGGATCTCCAGAGTATCCGACACTGCCGTGTGAAAAGATGTCATGATATACATCTGCTGGATTTCTTCCGGATGGGCCTTTGCCCAGGCATTATCCTTTCTGGTGGTATAATAAGTTGCATAAATCTTTGCGCCGGTTTTCTTCAGCTCTGCCGGAAATTCCGTTCCGTCACAGTCACGGATGGCATCTGCACCCCACTCATCCAGCATTTTCAGTGTCTCCGGGATCACATCCAGATCTGTCGGAATGGTCACTCTTCCTTTTGTTTCGCTCATCACTTTACCTCCATTGTAAAAATTCCTGTTTTTTTATTTCTGATATTTTTTCACGATCGTCTGCATAGTATCCCATTTCTGTTCCATATCAGCCACCAGCTTAAACTGTGTGCGGCAGCGGTCCAGATTGTGTTCTTCCCGGTCGATCTTAAAATAATGATCTCCTTCCAGATAATCGGTAAGAAAGCGAATGCCACATTCATAAGTCATCACCTTAGCTCCCATGGGAAGCATCTCGATCTCTTTTGCACTAAGCTTATCTCCACAGCTTTCCAGAAAGCCTTTTACATAGATTTCATAGAGCTCCATATCACAGGAAACTTTGCTTAAATCTTTCTCATCCTCCAATGCAGTGCTGGCCCCGAAACGAATGGAATCTCCAAAATCATTCATGGCAAGTCCCGGCATAACCGTGTCCAGGTCCACTACACAGATTCCCCTTCCTGTTTCCAAGTCGATCATAACGTTATTCAGCTTCGTATCGTTGTGCGTTACCCGAAGGGGCACCTCACCTTTTGCCAGAAGCTCACCGAATACATTTGCCAGATACTCATGCTGAAACGCAAATGCGATCTCTTCTTTTACGGATGCGGCACGATGGCGGCTGTCCTTCTCTATGGCATTTTTCAAAGTCTGAAAACGTTTCTTTGTATCATGGAAATCCTTTATCGTTTCATGCAGAGTCTCTGCCGGGTAATCTGCCAGCATTTCCTGGAATTTTCCAAATGCAACTGCACTTTCATAAAAATCCTCCGGTTTTTCCGCCAGATCATAACTTACTGCATCGGTAATAAAAATATAAGCTCTCCAGCATTCTCCGTTTTCATCTGTCAGGAATGCCTTCCCGTCCTTTGTCGGAATCAGGTTCAGAACCTCCCGTTCCGGATCTCCTCCCTTCTGAAGAACTTTCTTTTTCAGATGCCCGGTGACTCCGGCAATATTCTCCATCAGTTCTTCCGGTTTCTGAAAGATCTCCCGATTGATCTTCTGAAGGATCACCTTAATGGACCCCATCTCTCCGATCCGATATCTAAGCATATAGGTTTCGTTGATATGCCCGCTTCCGCAGGGGCCGCAGGAAACCAGTTCTCCGGTAAATGCAAACTGATCCGCTATTCTTTTTATCTCTTCTTTTGGTGTACCTGCCATTTTACCTTCTCTTTCCCAGACAGCAGTAAAAAGCATACCGTCCGAAAACAAATATACTTTATACTTTTGCTGTGATTTTTTTACTTTGATTATTTTTTCCGCTTTAAGATCCTGGTGGCAAGCGGAGCCATATTTTCATCCGTTGATCCGTAGAGAACTTCGTAATCCCCCGGGACAGAAACCGTTTCTGTCTTTTCTCCGAAGTTCTGGATAAATAGATATTCCGTATCCTTATTTTCTCTGGTTGTCACAGAAATACCTTCCGGTATAAATGTAAGCGGCATCTTCACGCCTGCTTCCTCTGCTGCCCTTCCCAGAAAATCCTCATAAAAGGCTGCTTCCATATCTGCCGCCACATAATAAACATGGCCCTTTCCGTATTTCTTGTGAGTCAGTACCGGATACCCCTGATAGAAATCCCTTCCATAACGCAGCAGTACTTCCGCATCGGAAACCTTTGCAAGCTCACAGAGATTTTTGCAGGTATAGCTTTCTGTAATTCTGAGATGATTTCCTGTTTCCGGGATACCTACGTTTTCTTCCCAGTCATAAAGTGCATCGATCTCTTCCGTACGGATACCGGCTGCTTCCATCAGCCCGTGAGGGGTTCCCTCCAGATAGCATTTATCTGTTTCATCTACAAGTCCGGACCAGTAGGAAATTACCAAAGTACCACCGTTTTTTGCAAAAGCGCGAAGCTTTTCGGCATATCCATGATAAAACATGTAGGCCATCGGTGCCGTTACCAAACGGTACCGGGACAGCTCATGTTCCATATTGATGATATCTGTATTATAGCCTTTTCTTCGGAGAGCACGATACTGTTTCAGTACATTTTCCTGATAATGCATATCCTCGTTTCGAGGTCCCTGCGCATCCTTCAGCGCCCAGTCATTTTCCCGGTCATAGAGAACAGCCACTGGAGACTTCGTCACGCTTCCAGCAGTTTCCCGGATCTGCTCCAACGCTTCTCCTACCTCTGTCACTTCGCGGAAAATACGAGTATCATCCCCACCGTAGTGATCGATCACCGCACCATGGAATTTCTCAGAGGCTCCCTGGCTCTGACGAAGCTGGAAATACAGAACACTGTCTGAACCATGAGCAACTGCCTGCAGAGAGGCAGCCAGATGTATTCCTGGTTTTTTCAGCTTGTTGATAGGCTTCCAGTTGGTCGCAGAGGGACAGGATTCCATCAGAAGAAACGGTGCTTTCTTGATGCTTCGCATAAGATCATGCTGCATGGCTCCGTCCAACGCTGTGGTATAATTGTCTTTTTTATGCCAGCTTGGATAATTATCCCAGGATGCAATATCCATAACATCCTTAAATTTTTTATAGTCCAGTCCGTTGTAGTCATACATCAGATTGGCAGTTGCCGGAAGCTCGGAACCACCTGCACGGATCGCAGAAATCTCATGCTTCATAAAATCCACAGTCCTGTCTGTAACAAAACGTTTCCAGTCCAAGGTAAGTGCATGAAGAGCATTTTCCCCCTTTGGCGAAGGACTTTCGATCTGATCAAAGCTGTTATAGGTATGGCTCCAAAACGTTGTGCACCAGCTGGAATTTAAATTTTCAATGGTCCCGTATTTTTCTTTCAGCCATTCCCGGAATTTTTCCCGGCACAGAGGACAGTGGCATTCTCCGCCATATTCATTGGAAATATGCCACAAAAGCACTGCGGGATGTTTTCCGAAACGTTCAGAAAGCTTCTTATTAATATTGTAGACTTTTTCCCTGTATACTGGAGAAGTATAACAGTGATTATGTCTTCCACCGAAAAATCTTCTTGTGCGATCCGGATCCATGCGAAGAACTTCTTCATATTTATCTGCCATCCATTTCGGTCTTGCTCCGGATGGTGTGGAAAGTATCGTATAAATTCCTTCTTTATACAGATTATCGATCACTTCTTCCAGCCAGTCAAAGTTATATCTTCCCTCTTCTGGCTCCAGCACTGCCCAGGAAAACATTCCCATGGAAACGGTATTGATATGGGCTTTTTTGAAATATTCGATATCTTTTTTCAGAATATCCGGTCTGTCCAGCCACTGCTCAGGGTTGTAATCGCCGCCGTGCAGATAATGGCTGTATCTAATCTGCTCTGCCATTTTTTATCTCCTTATGATTTGATTCACATCAAGCGGACAAAAGCATCCTCTTCTCTGAGAAAATTTATACCAGACAACTGATCCACAGTTGATCTGGTATAAAAAGAATGCTGCGTGATCCAGTTAAAGCATATTATACAATATACCTACAGATTTCGGCAGCATCCTTTTTGTTTTAAAATTATTTTACAGCTCCGGTAATACCCTCTGCGAACTGTTTCTGTAATACGAAGAATACGATCATGGTCGGAATGGAACAGAATAATACGCCGCACATCAGCATGCCGTAATCCGTTACATATCCTGTGATCAGATTGGCGATCAACATCGGCATGGTCATCGCCTTATTATCTGTCATGATTACCTTCGGCCACAGATAGGAATTCCATGCATTCATAAATGTGATAACTGCTGCCGCCGCATAAGTAGATTTCATAGTCGGGATAAACATCTGGAAAAAGATCCTTACCTCGCTTAATCCGTCAATCCGTGCTGCCTCAATGATATCGATAGGAAATGCTCTGGCATTCTGACGGAACATCATGATCATAAATGGTGTGGAAATGATCGGAAGGATAAAACCTACCGCTGTATTTAAGAGTCCGGCTTTTGAAAACATCTTAAATAAAGGAACCATCGTTGCAACCTGCGGAACCATCATTGCAAGAAGCAGGGTGGAAAACAGTCTGTCTTTCCATCTGTCATGATATACCTCAAAGCCATAACCTGCGATAGAACAGATCAGAAGGCAGATCACTGTAGTAAGAACTGCATAAAACAGAGAGTTTCCAAGAGCTCTCCACAGCGGCTGCTGTGCAGTCAGGTTTTTAAAGTTCTGCATAAAATATGTACCCGGAAGGATACGGCCTCTGGATACATCTGTGGATGTATTGGTTGCCGCAGAGATCATCCAATACAGTGGAAATACAGAGATAAATGATACGATGATCAGAAAAATATATGTAGGGATCAATCTTCTCTGAATTGCGGATTTATTCTTTTTCTCAGTCACGTGTATCACCTACTTTCAAATTGATAAAGGCCAGGATCGCTACCATGATAAATATGATAAATGACATTGCTGCCGCATATCCGAAGTTTGGCACGTTGATGAAGCATGTATTATAAACATAATGGGACATTGTGATGGTTGAGTTCGCCGGGCCACCTTTTGTCAGGTTGACAGACTCATCAAACAACTGCAGTGTACCATTGATCGACATAATAAATGTCATGATAATTGTCGGTTTCAGAAGTGGTACGGTAATTTTCCAGAAGGTCTTCCAGCCATTGGCACCATCGATCTTTGCTGCCTCGTATACAGAATATTCAATATTCTGAAGACCTGCCAGATAGAACACCATGTTATATCCTGTCCATCTCCAGATCAGTGCGATGATGATCACGATCTTTGCACTTGTGGAGTTACCCAGGAAGTTATAGCCAGTTGTTAAAATTCCAAGTTTGATCAGGATGCTGTTGATCAGACCGTCTGTTGCAAACATAGAACGGAAGATCAGAGAATAAGATACAAGAGATGTTGCACATGGAAGAAATACACATGTACGGAAAAAGCCTTTAAATTTCAGATCCTTGTTATTCAGAAGCTGTGCAAGCAGGATCGCAAGGACCAGCATGATCGGTACCTGAATAATAAGATACAGGAAAGTATTGACGATGGACTGCTGGAATACCTTATCCATCATGATACGTTTATAGTTACTGAAGATCGGATCCGCAAACCTCATGTTTGCTCCGGCACCTGTCTGTAAAGAAATGATAAATGCGCGGATCATCGGATAAAAACTCATGACAGCGATCATAATGGTTGCCGGTGCCAGAAAGATCCAGCCGGCCGCTCTTTGTTTCGCTACCAGAGACATGCCACTTTTTTTGGAATTCACAGGAACTCCTCCTTTCAAACATCTAAACCTTTACATAAGACAAGGGACTGCATGCAGTCCCCTGCCCTGTATTTCATTAATATTTCAGCTTTACTCTGTCATCTTGAATGCCAGTGTATCCTGTGCTTCCTGAAGTGCAGATTCTTTATCTGCGCCGTTTACAATATTAACAACAGCTGTGTTGATGCACTCTCTTGCCTCATAGTGGTACGGAGTTTTTGTAAATTCCGGAATGTGTGAAGAGTACTCTACAATTGTTGAGAAGATCGGCTGGTTATTGAAGAACTCGCTTGGCTCATTGTAAACCTCAGACTCACCAGCCGGCAGGTAGCAGGAAATTGCACCTGTTTCCGGAAGGATTGCATCATAGAAGTCTGTGCTGGAACCAAATGTGCTTGCAAGGAAGTCCTCAGCAAGCTCTACATTCTTGCAGTTGGATGTAATGTACCAGGAAGATCCGCCATTGTTTGCATAGTTTGTAGCTGTATCAACGCCGTCAACTTTCGGCATTGTTGTGATCTGCCACAGACCCTTCTGATCCTCTGTTCCCATCAGTGTAGCTGTGATCCAGTTACCGTTAACGATACCGGCAGCCTCTCCGCCTGTGATTGTGGAGATGTACTCATCCCAGTTATTTACTAATTTAACAACATTGTTCTTTACAAGATCCACATAAAGATCTACGCATTTCTCTGCTACATCGTTGCCAACGATATAAGCCTCTCCGTCATCATTTACGAAGTTTGCTCCACAGGACTGGATCATCATCATCAGAGTATCGCCACCTGTTGCTTCACTTGTAAGGAGATATTTACCTGTTTTTTCGTGAACGTCTTTTCCGATCTCCATGAATTTGCTCCATGTGATATCTGTAAGATCATCAATGGTATATCCTGCTTCTTCCAGGATATCTGTACGATAGCAGGCAATTGTTGCACCGTTATCAAACGGAACTCCGTAATGTGTGTCATCTACCATGGAGTAGGACTGTTTCAGTTTTCCGAAATCATCCCAGTTGATATCCATATCCTTCAGATCTGTAAAAGCATCCGGATAACTCTTCAGATATTTCTGATAGCTGTTGTCCTGCATCAGAACGATGTCCGGAAGTGTGCTGTAATCTCCGGCGTTTGCTGCTGTTGTAAGTTTGGTCTGGCAGTCATCAGAAGATGTCTCAACTACATCAACCTTGAATCCTTCGTGATCCTTTGCATACTGCTCACCTGCAATATTCATAGCCTTGATGTTGAAGTTCTGATCCCATGCCCATACAGTCAGGGTGTTATCGTCATCACCTTTTGCATATACTGCTGTAGTAGTTGCAGCAAAAGACATTGCCATGATACCTGTCATTAATACTGCGAGTAATTTTTTCTTCATTTACTTTTCCTCCTTTATTAAGCATTTCCCGTTTGCTTATGAATAGATTATAGCATCCGTATTTCCTCTATAGTTTGCAGAATTGTTCATATAATGTGCAATTTCAACCATTTTATTGATTGTGCACTATTGTCACGCTATATTTTTACAAAAAATATGCACTTTGAGGATTTTTCTTTTTACATTCGTCAGGATGCCCAAAAAAACCTTCTTTTTTGACATTGTGCGAACATTTTTTGTCAAAAAAGAAGGTTTTTGTTTCTATTTCATAAAATTTTATGTTGTTTTTCATACATATTTCACAAACATTTCTGCATATTATGCAAAATAAACCCTTTCAGGAAACTGCGTTTTCATCGTATGCAGCATTTCCTCTGTCAGATCCAGAAGAAGTTTTATTTTACGTCCATCTTCCTGAATGATCATGGTATAGTAAGGCACATCATCTTCATAAGAGGTATAATCGTATTTTTTCAGTTTCTCCGTTCCGGTATTCTTTTTATATTTTGCCACTTTTTCATGATAGTGAGGTGCTGTCACTTCCATCTCCTCAAGCTTCAGCACGTGAGCTGTTTTACGATATTTTTTACCATAGATCACATCTATGGTCAGTTGTCCGTTTTCCATGGTATATTCATAGTCTCTCTGGCTGAATATGTCATAAGCAAAGTAAAGCAGCGCCAGAAGAAATCCCGGAAGCATGAATGCCTGAGAGATCGTGATACCCATCAGTACAAAAATTGCCGCAAAGATCACCATTACTTTTCTGAGAGCTCCTGACATATGTTTCTTTTTTCTGGAGACCTGCTCCACAATCCTGTAATCGTACATTTCTTACCTCTTTCCATCTGCCTGATCCGCATACAGTCTGATATTTCTATTCTGTCGTGATAGATCCATAGATCTGGTTTTGTTGTTTTACCAGCCTTCCTCTGAATGGATGTCAAACTTAAGAAGCTGCTGTTCATAGTTCTCCGGACGTTTTCTCCACTCCAGAGGTGTCATTCCCGTAACCTGACGAAAATTCCGGTTAAATGTGGAATTGGTGGTAAAACCACACTTATGTGCTATATCTGCAATTGGCTGATCTGTTTTTTTCAGATAATCACAGGCCGCCTGGATACGGATCGTATTGATGTATTCCAGCGGGCTCATCTTCATGTAAGTCGTAAATATCCGGCGCAAATGAGTTTCACTGATATGACAGTATTCTGCCAGTTCGTCAATACGAAGATCCTCCATGTAATGATCAGAAATATAATCCTGGAACCTGGAGATCATATCCATGACTTTTCCTCTGCCTTCGCTGTAACGTTCTTCGCCTAAATCTCGGTTTATCCTTGCGATTTCCACAAGAAGCGATGCCAAAACTCCCTTAGCTTCTTCCAGATAAAATTCCTCTCCATCCCGCATGATATCCAGAATCTTAAGGATCTTACCTGCCATGGATCGGTTTTCTTTTTCATTCAGAAAAAGCGATCTGGAGTTGATCCGCTGAACGATTTTTTCTTTTTTTACTGAATTATTAATAAATTTATCCAGGAATCCTTCTACATCAATAAAAAGATACTCCCAGCGGCTGATAGTTCCAATATCACTGTTTGTGGTATGTGGATAATTGGATGGGATCACCGTAAAATCCCGGTCATGAAACTGTACCTTATCCTCTCCAAGTATCATAAATCCCTGTCCTTCATAGCAGAATCCGATTTCCAGATAATTATGAAAATGGAGATAATCGATATCGTTCCCATAATTCTGAACCCACTTCTGTCCAAGCAATGCAAGGATGGGGCTCCCCTCCGGCATCTTATAATATCGAAGCTCCATTTTGGGTTTTCGTTTTTTTGCCACAAATATTCCTCCGTATGTTTTTTGTTCCGATATTTACTGATCTTTCTGTTATATTACAGCCATACATAAAAAAAAGCAACCTGCAGGATAACAATACTTGATAACTCTTGTTTCTGCAGATTGCAATTTTTATATCAGCTATTTACTTTTTATCTGTTTATTCCTCATCCAGGTAATATCTTCCATATGCATCTGCCGCTTTGATTGCTGCAAATACAGTTTCCGGTGTAACTTCAAATGGCATGTTGTGAAGTGTATCATTCTCCGCACATGCAGTTGTGGCAACTTCCATAAGCTGCTCATCCGTTACCTTCCCAGCTCCAAGCTCTGCCAGAGTAACAGGAAGTCCTACTTCAATGCACCATAAGATGATCTCTTCCAGATCTTCCTGGGGAATATTCTCCAGTACCAGCTGTGTGATGGTTCCGAATGCAACTTTTTCTCCATGATACATATGATGGCATTCTTCCAGTACAGTAAATCCGTTATGGATCGCATGTGCACCTGCAAGTCCTGCACTTTCAAAACCAATTCCAGAAAGAAGTGTATTAGCCTCAATCACTTTCTCAACTGCCGGTGTGCATACGCCTGCTTCCAGAGCTATCTTAGCTTTTACGCCCTCATCCATCAAGGTATTAAAGCAAAGTTCAGCCAGTGCCATGGCAGCCTCTGTTGTCTTACCTCCTGCACAGGAAGTTGCTCCGCTTCTCTTGCATGCCCTTGCCTCAAAATATGTTGCCAGTGCATCTCCCATACCAGCCACAGTAAGACGAACCGGCGATTTGGTGATGATATCTGTATCCATCAGAACAAGATTCGGATTCGCCGGAAGAAACAGATATTTTTCAAAAACTCCTTCTTCTGTATAAATAACAGACAAAGCACTGCAAGGGGCATCTGTAGATGCGATCGTCGGGCAGATAAATACCGGTGTTCCCGCATAGTATGCAACTGCCTTCGCTGTATCAAAGATCTTTCCTCCACCAATACCAATGGTAAGATCACACTGCTCATCTTTTACGATCTTTACCAGACGATCAATCTCACTGTTACAGCATTCTCCGTTAAAATAATCAAAAACCACCTCACAGGTACTCTCAGCAAAGCTCTCTTCGATCGTTTTACCGATTCTTTTATATCCGCCTTTACTGATCAGAACCAACGCTTTTTTTCCACTCTTTGCAGCATAAGTTCCAAGATTCTTCATTTCTCCCGCACCCTGTAAATATTTGGACGGACTGATTAAAATTTTCGCCATTTTATACTTCCTTTCTTTGTTTTCAGAAGTCAGCCTCCGCATCCGGCTTTTGTATTTATATTATAATTGCTGTATTTTTTTATTGCAAGGAGTATTTGAGGATTTATGCAGCATCACCTGAGTTACTGTTACTGTTCACTCTGTTCCTAGTAATATACTTTGTGATCACATGAAAATCAGTTACAGCCAGCTTTCCAGAACATCATTCAGCTTATTCATATCCAGCGGTTTCGCGATATGTCCATTCATGCCTGTATTTTTGGCCAGCTGTACATCTTCTGCAAAAGCATTGGCAGTCATGGCAACAATAGGCAGTTTTCCCTTTTCACCCGGAAGGCTCCTGATTGCTGCAGTTGCCTCATAACCATTCATGACAGGCATTTGGATATCCATAAAAACAAGATCATACGAACCTTTCGGAGAAGCTTCCACTTTTTCAACTGCAATTTTCCCATTTTCTGCCGTTTCCACTTTTGCACCTGTCATCTGTAAAATTTCACCAGCAATTTCTCTGTTCAACTCATTATCCTCAACCAGCAGAATCCTTTTTCCCGTGTAGTCTGATTCTGACAGCTTCTCCAGATAATTTCTTGCTATTTTTTCTTTTCTTCCTGAAGTAAACTGCCGCAGTGTTGCCGTCAGCCGGGAACGGAACAGCGGTTTTGCAATAAAAGCATCTACACCTGCAGCCTTTGCTTCTTCTTCAATTTCGCTGAATTCATAGGATGTCAGTACAATGATGGGGATCTCTTTTCCTATCCGCTTCCGGATCTGTCTGGCTGTTTCTATGCCATCCATCTCCGGCATCTTCCAGTCTAAAATAACAGCAAAGTAATCATCTTTCAACTCATGCCGTGCATAACAGCGCTCAACCGCTTCCCTGCCAGAGAGAACCCATTCACCCATAATACCGATTTCCTTTAATGTTGCAACTGTACTTTCACAGCATGTCCTATCATCATCCACAACCAGGACCGGCAGATTCATCAGATTTCTGTCCTGTTCTTTTTCTTTTTCCTGAAGCTCCAGATAAATTGTTACTGTGATTTTAGTTCCCTTGTGCAAGGTACTGTCCACTTTAATAGTGCCATTCATCAGGTTCACAATATTTCTGCTGATTGCCATTCCCAGACCAGTTCCCTGGACTCTGGTTGTCCGGTGGTCATCCGCGCGGCTGAACGGCTCAAACATGATTTTCTGGAATTCCGGTGACATACCGATCCCATTATCCTCAATCGTAAATTCATAGCATCCAAGTTCTGAAAATCCATTTGGCTTTTCCTCTATGGAAAAAATAATATTCCCGCCATCCGGTGTATACTTGATCGCATTACTCATCAGATTCACAAATACCTGCTGAATCCTCAAGCTGTCACCACAGACAGCCTCATGTTCAATATGATTGATGTGTATATCAAAATTATGTTTATGTTCATCAAGCACCGGTTTCGTAAGTGTAATAAGATTATCTACCAGCTCTGACAGATTGAAATCTTCCTGTGCCAGTGTCATTTTTCCACTTTCAATGCGTGCCATATCCAATACTTCATTGATCAGCCCCAGCAGATGGCGGCTTGATTCTGTGATCTTGCCGAGGCATTCAATGACTCTGTCCTGGCTCTCAACATTTGCTCCTGCGATTGCTGTCAGACCCACAATCGCATTCATTGGTGTCCGGATATCATGGGACATATTGGAAAGGAATTCTGTTTTCGCACGATTTGCATTTTCTGCGGACCGGTAAGCCTCTTTCAGTGCCTGACGGGATTCAATCTCTGCTTTCTTCTCCTGTGTCACATCCATGGATGCCAGCAATACCTTTTCCAGCTTTCCATTCTTCCATTCCAAGGGAATATAAGAAGCGATTTTATAAGTCTTTTCATCCAGGCTGCAATACTCAAACTTATAAATATCATTTTCACTTTTCAGTTTTTTCCGAATATTATCCGGGGCTATCAGGATATCTATAACTTCCAATGGTTCCAGTGTCTTATATTTTTCAAGAACCTGCATCTGAAAATCATGATAAAATCCCAGAGGTTTATATATCATCTGTCCATTCAGATTGTAGAATTCATATCTGTCATTTTCCAGATCACAGACAACAAAGCGGTCAACCAGACGCACTATGCTCTGGATCAGCTGCTCCATGGAAGCATTATCTGCTGCCATCTGCAGATGCCGTGCGCTCTCTACCTTTGTCTCTGTGATATCACGTAGAAAGATCATGGCATATTCTGAATCCTCTATTTCGCCACGTATGACCACATTGCGGACCCATCGTTCTTCTCCATTCAGAGTGATACGGCACTCTAAAGCCAATTCGGTTTCCAGCCCCTTCAGCCTTTCTGCAATATAACCACGGTCGTAAAAAGAGGATACCGCCTTCTTATCTGTCTCCACAACATAGGAATCCACAAAATGCCGGATCAATTCATCCCACGTATGACTCTGTTCAAAGACGGTCATCAGGGACGGTTCAACCTTAAAGGTATCAAAAGTATTCGCTTCCAGATTCACATAATACTCGCACAAATCTGCTTTCGTAAAAGCCCGGTGGAAAGCAGCAGATTTTTGTGCCTGCATGATTTCTTTTTTCTCCCCATCAATGTTAATAAAAATCCCGGCAATCCTGCTGGCAGAACCATCCAGACGGCGTATTACTTCTGCCGATGCCCGAAACCACTGGTATTGATTATCCTTCATTCTCATACGATACTCTACCTGGTATTTTATCTGGTTCGTCTTATCCTTAATTGCCGCCTGAAGCTGCACCATTACTCTTTCTTTATCCTGTGGATGCAGAAGATCTGACCAGGATTCCAGTTTATTCGGAAAGTCCAGGGTGTCATGATAGCCAAGCATTTTTCGAAATTCATGACTCCAGTTTGCATTCACAATCTCACTGTTTTCGTCACAGTCAAAATACCAGAAGCCGGAACAGATAGCCTCATTGAGCAGTGCCAAATTTATATGATCCCAGTTGACCTGTACGGACATAACCCAGATCTGTCTGCCCGCCTCATCTGTCGCATCCTCTTTACAAAGCCGTACATTATTCACTGTACCGTCTGCTGCAAGGATCTGTGCTTCCCCTGTTCCGTGAAGCTGCAAAAAACGGTCTCGCTCCAGTATATCTTCCTCGTCATAAAAGAAATTTCTCAATGAGCCTTTTGTCTGTTCCATGAAAGTATCGAATGTATATCCTGTACTATGCAACAGCAGATTATCCACAGACAAAATAGACAGGTTTTGGTCATAAGATCCTGTCATTATACCTACCCCGCCATTATTTTCCAGTGTTTTCTGTACGGCCTGTGACATGGCCTGTGTCTGCCCCGTTACAGTCTCACCTAAGGAATATATTTTGTCTTCATAATTTTTCATTTTATAAAAGTCCTCTCTCCGTCTTATGCCTTCTTCATCCTGCTTTTATCTGTATACAGAAAACCTGTCCCTGCTAGTTTCGTTACCCATTTTTGCATACAAAAAGGACATCTGCCAAAATCTGCCAGTGTCCCTACTATATTCTTTAAAATCACACATCTATATAGTATAAAAGGTATCGGAATCTCTTCTGTTCAAACATCTTTTCCATATATTATGATGATATGGAAACAGTGGCAACCGGCTGACATGGTCAAACTTTCTGACTTTAGTCCCTTCTGGCTTTGCGACCCTGCCTTTCAACAGGTTTGCCTTTAAAATAATTTTCATTTTTTCCAAAAATAAAATACCATGTGGTTTTTCTTACGTCAATAATATTTTGGTGGAAAATTTACATATATTTTAACCGAATCAAGTAACTCCCCTGTGGAGGTTACGAAAAGCAATAAGCAGTGGGTGAGGACCTCTCTATTCTTTTTAGTGCATGTTCAACAAAAATCCTTGATTTTACTGACTTTGCTGAACAGTTAATAAGTTACATATATCTACAAAATAGAGTTTTCTGGATATGAAGTGACTTCATGGAGTCCATTTCTGATGATTTTAGGTACAAGAAATAAAACGTCTTTGTTTCTTCTTATGAAGGCCTTCCTGTTTCCCAAATCCACCTACAGTAACTAACCTCTCATGTCTACCAGGATCACCATCCTCTGACGAGTCCTAAATTGTCGGGTAGAAACACCTATTACTAGGTATATCCCCCACAGATCCGTACGTGCCCAATTCAGGCATACGGCTCTTCACGACACTTATGCCTCAGATTATCCATATAGGCTCACGGCTGTATACCAGGTCTCTTATTTCGGCATAAATGCCTTCTGGCATGTATGGGATTGAATATCTCCCATCCACAACTAGTTTTGCGATTGTTTTCGGATCTTTTGAATCTGTTTTCTTTGGACTGTTATCATCAAGTTCCTTGATCTTCTTAACCGAGAATGGATTGACCATTACTAATCTTTTCTGATGATCATTTACATACTTCACAAACGCAAACCAGTAATGACCTGTTGGCTCGCAGCCGATCAGAACTGCAGTCTTTTTATTCTCAGTCTTAAGTGTCTCTGCCCAAAGGTTGAAAGAATTGAACCCTTCCAGATCGTTATGAAAAGAAAAAATACGTTTTGTAAGTTCGCGTCCTCTGTTATCAAAAGCTCTTGCATAATGTATCTGGCTTCCTATATCAACTCCGACAACCATTGTTGAATCTGTTACTTGCTCAATCTTTTCATTCTGTGTATAATTCATTTGGAACCT
>NZ_JAJEPT010000029.1:0-20165 GCF_020686995.1 Blautia fusiformis | reverse complement strand
TTCTATTTCCCTTGCCAAAGCCCAGTTATAAGCAAATCTTGAAGCACCTGCGTACTGAAACATCTTAGTTTTCTGTATATTATTTGGTATTAACATTACTTTTATGGCTTTTACCATCTACTTTCTCCTGTATCAATTCCCGGATAAGTTTCTTGGCTTTATTCGCTCGTTTTCCTTGTAATTTGCAACTGAATACTGTGATCATCTGAACCAGATCTTCAACAAGTTCCTGCTGTTCGGATTTTTCAGTATTATCAATAATCTCAATCTCACAATTATAAAGCGAAGCGATATATTCTATCAATTCAAAACCAAATCGCAATAGCCGATCTTTATATAAAACAACAACCTTTTCAACCTGATTTTGAGATATTCGCCTGATCAATTCCTGGAGTCCTTTTTTCTTATAATTAATTCCGGAACCGATATCACTTATCATCTCAAATGGCTGTCCTTTTGCCAGAAGATATGTCTTAACATTATCAATCTGTCGTTCCAGATCATCTTTCTGTTTATGGCTGGAAACGCGACAATATCCAATTGTAATGCGAGTTTTAGGCTTTACATTTATTACCTGGTTGAGTTGCTCGTCAGAATAATATCTATAGCCGCTTACTGTAGTATGATGCGGATGAAGTTTTCCATTGGCATCCCAATTTCGTAATGTCTGGGCGGATACGCTTATAATTTTTGAAAATTCATGTATAGAATAATATTTACTCAAAGCATCAACTCCTTTCAATAATATTCTGCTCTAATATCTTATAAAACTCAACATGTACTTATATGATTTTATAATTTTATAATTTATATTTAACTGTTAATAACCTCCTGAAAAATTCTATTTGCTTCACCTTATCATATTTTGGGGGTGGCGTACATATATTAATGTAAATTATGAGACGATTTGATTTTGCGTAATTGAGTGGATGGGTTGAATAGTGCGAATAATCTATAAAAGAAGTGGCGGAAATACCAGCAATGATATTTCCGCCGTTTTACAACTCCGAATATCCTATCCAGAGCTACTTTGTGATCATAGTATATGTTATAAAATCAAATTTTATGAAATGTAAAAAGGAACTCGTCCAGAGCCCCTTTCCTTTGAATAAGTAATAATATCTTTCTCACTCCGGAAAAAGACTTCTTTGTACTTATATAATACTGGTTCAATTACTCCTTGTCAATATTTATTTTTATCTTTGTAATGTGTTCTGTCAAAGAAATATCATCTGACAATTCAAGAATTTTCCTTAGTTCAGCAAGTTCGTCCTGTGCCTTATTACGTTCTTCTTTTATTTTTGAAATATATTGCAATTTATCATCCATTGAGGTGGTAAATTTCGTTGCAATCACGCACCCTATGGGTTAAAAGAGATGCAGGAGCCGCGACGCCTGCATCTCTTTCATCTATAAATGTGATCTATTGCGAATGAATAGGTTTTTTATTTTGCAATAAACATAAGCAGGATCAATACTTTGCTAATAATTTTTTCCAGGGTTTATAGCCTTTCATATAAGCAAAGTCTTCTTCATTTTGGAAGCCTGCAATCAGTTCTTTTTTCATTTCTTCAGCATATGGATTTTCTACATCTTGGAATTTTATATGTTTATATAATCTTGATTTCTGAAAATCACAGATTGTATCGACATTCTCCAGCAGTTGTTTTATTACCTTAAAAGTATCTTCTACATTTTGTTCTGCCACCACAACATTAAACATGGTTGCACATTCATTGTATTTTCCCATCTCAAAAATACCTGCTAATGCATACATTTTCTCGGCCAGGAATCTTGCGGATTTATGATCTTTATTGTCAAGAGCTTTTGTGATCATCATGCCAAAGGCAAGATTCAAAGTAGTATACTCTGAAAGAATTATATTTTCCAGTTTTTCATATGCTTCTTCTGTTTTTTCCTGTTCCATGTATAATTGCCCAAGTCTTAGTTTTTTCATGGGATCATAGTCGGAAAAATAGTTCAGATATTTTTCTGCCATTTCATAATTCCCTTTTCGCAAGTAGAATCCGAACAGAGAATCTGCCGCATGGTGCTGGATTTTTTCGTCCTTGTCATTTAGTGCCATTTCGTACCAGGAATTAATCTGTTCGTTGTACTTATCGGGATGCTCACACTGACCTATGATTCTTCGCGAGTCAAGCATCACCGCCACCTGCCAGATAAGCATGTTGCAGTTAGGGTAATCTTTTATGATATTTACTGCCCATTGATAGGTCTTTTCGTAACCTTCTGCTGAAAACATTTTGTCCATTTCCTGAATAAGTTCTGTAATTTCAACGTCTGTCAGATTTTCATGAAAAGACAACAGGGTATCAAGGGAAATATGTAGCAGTCTTGCAATTGGTGCTAACAGTTCAATATCTGGATTGGAGTTCCCCGTCTCCCTTAATTAAAGATATTGTTGGGTAAAAAAGAAAGGTCAGTCGATTTTGCCGATGAAGCGGTAGTAGATTTCTACTTCCTGCTCACGGCTTCCGTCCTCGCCCTTGACAGCTTCGTGGACGGTTATTTTTTCAATTAGAGTGTTCAGAAGTTCGGCGGTCAGCTCCACAGGGTTGACATACTGTTTCATCAGGGCAATCCACTTTTCAGCATCCGCTGCGGTCTGTACGGCGGCTTCCATCGTTTCGTGAAGCTGTCTTATTTTTGTTTCAAGCTCCTTTTGCTCGTTCTGGTACTTCTCGGACAGCATATTGAAGTTATACTCGGTTATGCGTCCGGCAGACCAGTCCTCATACATTTTAGCAAACAGCCCGTCAACCTCGGCTTTACGCTTCTCTGCCTTTTTCAGCTCCGCAGCCTGCTTTTTCTTCGCAGAGTTTCTTTCCCTGTCGCTGGCATTGAGCAGGCGTTTCAGCAGCTTGTCCTCGTCTTTCTGTGCCAGCATAGACCAGTATTGCAGTCTTGCAAGCACATAGGCATACAGTACATCATAGCGGATATAGTGCATGGAACACTGGCGTAATCCCTGCCCGTTCTTGCTGCAATGGTAGTACCCGTATGGGTTCTTATTCTGCTTGTTTTCCCCATAGGCTAAAGACCATCCGCAGTCTGCACATTTTATCAATCCTGCGAAAATCTGTGTCGTACCGTTTCTGCGTTTCCTGCGTCTGCTTGCAATCAGCTCCTGAACTTTTTGGAACACTTCTTCAGAAATGATGGCTTCGTGGGTATTTTCCACACGATACCATTCTTCCTGCGGCTTCCGCACCTTTTTCTTGTTCTTGAATGAAATGTTGCTCTGCTTGTTGTGAATGCTGTGACCGATGTAGGTTTCCTCTTTCAAAATGCTCTTGACCTGTGCAATCGTCCACGCATAGGCTTTTTCTGCGGGCGCACCGGCGTAGATATTGGCGAAAGTCCCGTATCTTTCATAGTTCAGCCAGCCGGGGGTAGGTACTTTTTCCTCCACCAGAATCCGTGTAATGCTGGCGGCTCCACGCCCGTGTACAGCAAGGTCAAAAATCTTCTCTACAATCCAGCGTGTTTCCGGGTCGATCAGAAGATGACCTTTTTTGTCCGGGTCTTTTACATAGCCCAGCGGTGCATAGGCTCCATAGTGTGCGCCATTGGCAAATCTTGTGTGCATGGCAGCCTTGACCTTTTTGCTGGTCTGTCGGGCGTGCATTTCATTCAGGATGTTTAAGAACGGTGCAAGCTCGCTTTCTCCGTTGATGGTGTCCACATTGTCATTGATGGCAATGTAGCGTACTCCCTTGCTGGGGAAATAGATTTCCGTGTACTGACCGGTCAGGATATAGTTTCTTCCCAGACGGGATAAGTCCTTTGTGACAACGCAGTTGATTTTCCCGTCTTCGATGTCATCAATCATCCTTTGGAAACTTGGACGCTCGAAATTTGTCCCACTCCATCCGTCGTCAATGTACTCGTCTACAACGGTCAGCCCATGCTCTGCGGCATACTGTCTAAGCATCATGCGCTGGGTCTGGATACTGCCGCTTTCCCCCTGTAATTCATCGTCACGGCTCAATCTCAAATATAGTGCAGTGTTATAAATCGTTGTATTGTATGGTTGTTTCACGGTTAAAAATCCTCCTTCTAAAAGAAACAACCCACGCTTATACAATACTCGCTGGTACAAGTATATCATAAGCGTGGGCTGATTGACAGTCGTTATTCCGTATTTTTTCAGGAAGCGGCGGCAGCGTGCTGGATCACATCTTCCAGCAGGCTGTCAAGCGGCTTCCCATCCTGTGCGAAATGCTCCGATACCTTGATACGGACTTTCCCCATGACAAAATACTGGGTGCCGTCTTTTTCGGTAAGCAGGGTGCCGCTGTTTTTGTTATTGCTCTCGTTTTTGCTTTTTGCCATAGGCAGTTACCTCCATAAATGAAATATGCCCGACAAGGGAATGTCAGACAGGTGTACAGCCGCAGACTGTCTCCGTGTCAACCAAACCGTGTCAACCGGCAGAAAAGACTTTGAAAACAATCCATAGGCGCTCTATTATTACTTTTTACTTTTTCTTTGATTTCTTGGTTGACATGGTTGACAAAGGAGAGAAATGCCCCAAATATCAGGCTTTTCCCCGTCAACCGGCTGTCAACCAAAGCGTCAACCAAACTGTCAACCGGTGGCTTTTCAGAATGGAAGTTCCATTTGCCGGGCTTCTTCTTCCGTGATTTCCTGAAAACCGTCCCCCTCCGGCGGAGCTTGGTTGACACGCTCCCAGCCTTTTTGAGAACCGTATTTCTTATACCGCTTCGGGCTTTTGTAGGCTACCCAGCCCTGTATGATGCCGCCCGCAATGCCGGTATTCATAATCTCGCAGATTGCCCGTGTCTCCCAGTCTGCCGGGGAATTTAAGTTCCCCAGCGCTTCCTCATAAAGCTGCTTGGAACATACCCTGTCGCCGGTGTAGTCCTCCAAATAGGCGTAGATCATGCCGGCCTGTGTGTCTTCCTGCATAAAGTCCTGCTGGTGGGCGTTCAGGTATCGGTTCATTTCCATGCTGAATGACAGCGTATACTTCCCACTGCGATAAACCGTCATGGCTTCCGCCCACATCTGTTCGATATACGCCCTCGCCGCCGCTTCATCGTCCAGTATGTGAACCTCCGCCCGTTCCGGGTACACCGTCACGGGGAGAAAGCGCCGGTTGCCGGTGCGGTCACGGGGCAAAAAGTCCTGCCGGTTGGTCGTCCCTCCAAATACACATTGCCGCAGCCGGTCTGCCGGATGTGTCTCATACGGCACTTTGTAGGTTTCTTTCTGGCGGCTTAAGAATGACTTGATTTCCTCAATACTCTTGGCGTTGGCTGTGGCAATCATCTCCGACATCTCGATAATCCAATGCCCTTGCAGCTTGCGGTACACATTTTCATCGTCCAGCTTTTTCAAATCGTCTGAAAACCATTCGTCCCTGCCTGCCAGCAGCCGGAAAAAGGTAGATTTCCCGGCTCCCTGACCACCAACCAGACAGAGCATGACCTCAAACTTGCTCCCCGGTCTGAATACCCGCCGGATGGCTCCCATCAGGAACAGTTTCAAGGCTTCATAGGTGTATTCGTCCGTATCGGCTCCCAGAAAGTGATGCAGGGCGTAACGGATGCGCTCTGTGCCGTCCCATTGCAGGCTGTTCAGGTAATCCCTGACTGGATGGTAGCGGTTTTCATTGGCAACAATCTTGATGGCGCTCTGCACCTTTTTCTCGCTGGTAAGCCCGTAATTTTCTTCCAGATACAAAAGCAGGTAGTTCATGTCCATGTCGGTCAGCGTGGTACTGGTGCGCTCCCAGCCCAGCGGCTTCACAATGTCAATCTGCTCCGTCAAAAGGTTCAGGCGCAGCGCCCCGCGAAACAGAGGGTCACGCTGGAACACCGTCAGGCAGTTTCGGATGCTGTTCTTCACGCCGCCTTTCTGCGTCCCCTCTAATGTTTCCCGGATTTCTGCCGGTGTCTGCGCCGGTTCCATTGTGTCCATCGTCCTTTTGACCGCTTCCTGCGTTTCCGGCGGCAAGCTCTGAAATTCGCTGTTCAAGCCGCAACACCTCCTTTCCCTGTGCGGCGATCAATGCCGCTTTTTCTTCTATTTCTCCGTATAACAAAATATCCAAAAGGTATTCTGTGTAGCTTATCCTCTGCAACGCTTCCACAAAAAGAGGATGCCAGATGGCATCCTGCGGCTGTGGGGCGTGTGCTGTTTTCCAATGCTCCAGCAGGCGCAGATAATCGCATAGCACCCGGAAACAATACCGTTCCGTTTCCTGAAATCTCTGCTCCGCTGATTTTTGTCGGGGCTGTGACCTGTTGTGACGCTTCCTATCTGGCGGCGCATTGCCGGATTTCTCATAGGAAACGCCGAAGTCCTCCGCAAGCCTGACCGCAGCTTCCCGTTTCCCCAATCCATGCAGCAAAGCGGCAAAGTCGATCACATCCCCGGAAGCCCCGCAGCCGAAGCAGTAAAAGCGGCTGTCCACTTTCATGCTGGGCGTGCGGTCATTGTGGAATGGACAGCAGACCATGCCGTTTCTCCCCACCCGGATTCCATAGAATGAAGCAGCCTGCCGGGTGGTAACAGACTGTTTCACCGCTTCAAATACATTCAAATGCTCCCTCCATAAAAATACTGGTAGCGGTAAAGCTGCCGGTTATATCATAGCTCCATCTCATGTTTCTTTCTCTGTACTGCCTGTGGCTGCTCCCTCCGGCGCAGTGCGGTATCTACGGCGTTCTGCACCTGCCGTAGCCGTATGACTTCCTCCAGGAGCGGCTTGTGCTGCGGAGACAGTTCGGCATACTCTGTTTTTAACTGTGCGTATTCCTGTTTCCATGCTTTCAGGGCAATGGGTTTTCCGTCCAGTTTTTCTTTCAAAATACGGCGGGCGGCATAAAACAGCCGTAACTCCGCATCGTGGGATGTTTCAAATTTCTCCCTCTGTTTCTTAAACTTGATATTGTTCAATTCCGTATGAACAGGTTTTAGCCGCTGGTAATTCTCGCCCTCCCGTATCAATTCCTGCAATTCCTTTATCCGGGCAGATTTCTTTTTCATGGAGTCGCTTAACGCTTCAAATTCTTCGTTGACAGAGGAAAGACGCTCCTGCAAATCCTCTAATGTGAGCAGCTTGTTTTCCGTCAGATAATTGACGGCTTCGGCAAACTGCTTTAAGTTTCCGGTTCTGGCTTTATTGCTCCATGCCCCTGCGTTGCGCTGGTTGTAATAAGCGATCAACAGGTCGGCAAGGCTCGGTGTCTGCGGTTTGGAAAGTTCTTCTTTTACCTCTGCCATCCAGACAAACAGGGCTTTGATCTTCTTCCTCACATCCTGCATGAGCCGGTTGGTGGCTTTAATCCAGCGGTTCAGTTCCCCTTTCTCGGTGCGGATGCCCTTTGCTTCCATCTGCCGGACATTAGCTCCCTCGTGGACAGTAGGTATCAGGTCAAGCCCCTGCCGCACATAGGAACGGTGGTCGATACGCACATCCAGCCCTTTTTCCTCAAATTTTGTATTAACGGCAGCCGCCCACTGCTCCCGCCAGTGTTCCAGCGTTTCCGGCTCATGCCAGTCTGTTGTATGGACAGCGTTAAACATATAATCGCCGTTTTTATCCCGGATTCGGTTTCCATCTTCATCAAGAAGATATTCCCGACGCTGTTTTTGTCCCCATGTGCCATCCGGGTTCAAAGGGCGCATGGTTGTCATCACATGAAAATGCGGGTTAGGGATGCCGCCGTCCTCTTTCTCCGGGCTGTGAAAAGCAAGGTCGGCAATCATGCCTTTTGTCACAAACTGCTCCTGTACGAACTTCCTCGCCAGCTCCATGTTTTCTTCCAGCGTCAATTCATTCTGCATGGCAATATCAAAGGAATAGGCAAGCTGTGCTTTTGGATGTTTCTCGCAGTTCTCCACAGCATTCCAGAGGGTCGCCCGGTCAAGATATATTTCCGGCGCATGGGGCGGCAGCATGATTTCCGAAGCGATCACGCCGCCCTTTTTGGTGTAGTCGCTGACTTCTCCATAGTAGCTGCTGTAAAGACGCTCCCCGGCTCGGTAGGCTGCGCTGGCAATGGCGCTCTGACCGGCGCTGCGCTTGATCTGTGCGATTGAAAAATGATAAAGTGCTATCCTTAGTCACCGCCTTTCTCCTGCCCGGAAATACGGGCGTGGTTCTCTGTGGCAGACCGGATGAAATGCTCCGCCTGCGGCAGATTCAAAATGCTTTCCATGAGGGAATAAAATTCCGCTTCGGATAGCTCCTTTGTCTGTGGTGCAATGCTCTCAATAGCTGCCCCACGGGTAATCAGCCGGTGCGTCCTCTGTTTCCGGGAACCGCTTTCCAGATACGCCTGCCGGTTTTTCAAACGCTGCATTTTCCGTTTTTCCTGTTCCAGCAGGACAGTGGTTTTTTCATATTCCTGCTTCAACTGTTCCAAAGATTTTTCCATGTTCTCACATCCTTTGCTGATAAGATAAAGAAAGACCATCCGCAGACAGTCCGTGTGTCAGTGCTTCTATAAAACCCGATGAAAAGGGAAAACCGCAGAGCGGATTTCTCTTTGCGGCGGGTACACAGGGGATAGCCGCTTTAGCGGCGCAAGGGGGTGTAGCCACCTTGTCGGAGCGAAGCGAACGCAGACCTCGGATTGCTGATTTTATCAGCGGCAGAGGTAAGCTCCGCAGGACGCACGATACATGGTCTTTAGACTATGTATAGAAGTGCGCCCTTAGTTCCTAAGGGATTTTGCCGTTTCCGGCAGTCTTGTCCTTTTTCTTGGAACGCTTGGAAAGATACTTCGGGCAGTCAACCACAACCGCCCGGAAGCTCTGTTTACATTCGTGCTGGCATTTCCGGCACAGTTCGTTGTAAGTGATACGGCTGCGGTCATTTAAGAAGAAAGACCATTCCAACCGCCGCTTGTTACTCATTCTTGCCATAACCGGCTCCTTTCTCCGTTTCTATCTGATGTACGCAGATAGGCTGTTTTGATGTAGCGTCTCGGTATCATTTTTAAGTTTTTTTTCCTCTGGATGCCCCTTTGGAAAGTGCGGCAGTATTGCAAGTCAGGGAATGATACCTCACGCTTATTTGTCGCTTCCCGGTACGGTTTCGGAGCCTTTTGCCATCCATTCAAAGAAAGCAATTTTGCTGACCTTGATAAGTCTGCCCCTGCGGAACGCTGGAAAGCCGGGTGTGTGTACCAGCTCATAGGCGCTCGCTCTTGAAATTCCCATAATCCGCTGAATGTCCGCCACATCCAGAACCAGCGGTAAATCCTCGTAGCTGTTCAATCTCTTTTTATCGTTCATTCTGTTCCTCCCATAAATCAAATAGGTTAAAATGCTTCCTGTTGCCGTTCTCCCCAAAAGCCGTTTTCCTGCCCCATTCCTGCGGTGTTTCCCTGCATTGGTGCGCCGAATGCGTCACTTCTCCTGCCGGTCATATCCCTTTTGGACGGTCATTCACTTGTCAAGGTACTGTGTGGTACGAAATTACCAACCGCAATCATCATAGCGTACTATCCTTGACAAAACAATGATTCTGCGATACCATGAGTGTAACGGATATAACTGAATTATATAATTACCATAAACAAAGGCAGGGGATAGGGATGGAGAATCAGTTTATACGACATGAGCCATGTTTTGAGAGGATTTTGTTTGTCCTGACGCTGGACAGGAAGAAAATGAAAGAGCGGATTTTGATTGGGGAAGAACAGCAGATCCGCTTCCGGCTGAACGGGAGCCAAAACGCAGAGGTGCTTTGTGATATGACACGCCCGCTGGGAACTTTTTTGATAAACTTTGAGCGTGACACGGACAGAGATTGGAACTTATACGGGCTTTCTCCGCTGCGGCAAGCCCTCCACTCCAACCGACGGAAACAGCCGGAGCTGGAGCAGACGGCAAGCGAATTTCTTTGGGAGAAATATCTTAGCAACGACCCTCTGAAAATGTATGTGGCGTTCCGTATCTGGAACAGCTATCTGCTTGCCAGAGAACCCCGTGACCGTAACGCTGCCTGTGACCGCTTCATGGATAAAATGAGCAGACTGACCGGGGTATTCCAAAACGAAACCATGAGCTTTGACAGGGAGACAGGAAAACCGAAACATTTTCAAGCTGGCAGCCTTTATTTCAAAGGCGCACCGTCAGAAGATACCCGGCTTGACCTCTGGTTCCCGGACAACCGGCGCACAGAAGAATGTGTGTCTGCCTATGCGTCCCTCTACCCGTTGATTACCTATTATCTGAACAGGCTGAATGACTGGGGGCTTTGCTTCCGGCAGTGCAAGGTCTGCGGGAAATATTTTCTGGCAAAGAGCCAGCGGTATGAGCTGTGCAGTGACAAATGCCGAAAAGCACAGGCGCTTCAAAACAAGCGGGGATTTGACGAGAGGGCAAGAGAAAATAACTATGACCTGCTTTATAAAAATGAATGCCAGAACTGGCGCAACAAAATAAACCGGGTAAAAAATACCGCAGGCTTTCCGGCTGACCGTCTGGAAAAAATACAGGCTTCCTTTTCCGACTTTAAGAAAGAAGCCTTACAGAGAAAAAAGGCTGTAAAAACAGGAACGGCCAGCCCGAAAGAATTTACGGACTGGCTGTATCAGCAGAGTAATGTAATTGTTGAGCTGACCGAGATATGAAAAACTTTCTATCGTCAATTTCGCATTATTGCAATAACAGATTGCTTCTTCCATGAATGGTAATATTATCATCAAACTTTTGGAAGAACTATAAATGTCCGAGGCGTCTTTGATTTCGACAGAAAAACAGGCTGAATTGTTACAAAGCTCGGACATTTCAAAAATTTCTTTGAGAAATGACGAAAAAAGCGGGGCAGCACACGCCGCCCCGCCGATCCCATACGGTTATTCCATTGCCCGCATTTGTTCAATCAGAGATTGTTTTTTCTGTCTGCGGATTGTCCATACAGACAAGATTAGCTCCATTCCGAACAATACCAGAATGAACAGCCCCATTTCCAAAACCGGGAATTGATAAGGCACTACATTTCCGGCAAAAGCACCTACACTCATTTTTCTGCAAGCAAAGATGGAAGCCGGAAGCCCAACGATCAGCGTTGCCAATGTTGCAAAGAGCGCATAGCACAGCCCCTCACAGATGTTCATTTTACATAGCTGTTTTTGTGTTAGGCCGATAGAACGCAGAATACTGTTTTCCTGCTTTCGGGCGATCTGGTTAGAGAGTGTCGTGTTAATCAGGTTGATAACGCCAAAGAGAAATACCAGCCATGACAGTACCTCCATACTGCCAAACGCAAAAGAATTTGTCATTTCTTCATATTCAATCACTGTATTGATTTCATCTAAGGCAATATTACTATGGCTGGCAACAATATTTTTCAATTCAGCTCCCACATAGTCCGTTTTTTTACGGTCATTTACAATGCTCCATGAATAGTCAAAAGAGGTGATTTCCGGGTGCAGTTCGTGGAACAACGCTTCTGGTGCAAAAAGAGTTGCCCCATCTAAGTGCATCCTGCCATGTCCTGAATATACCTTTGCAGGAGCGTATAACCCCGATATGGTAACAGAAACGGATGGCTGTTCTTCTCCCAAAGAAATCTCAACCGTTGAACCAACACCCATATCCTCATTCTGCTTTAGCACATTATAGTCAATTACAATACTACGGGAATCTGTTGGCATGGTTCCCTCTGTCAGAGCCGCTTCAACTGCCGCATAATTCTGGTCGGTCAGCATATCGCACATACCACCAGCTTGATGAATCTCTGTTTTATAAGTTGCATGGAGAGATTGCCTGCTTGGAATTATATCTGTAACGCCATCAATAGATAAGATTTCCTGCTTTAATTCCTCATTCAATGGATTTCCCGCTGCCATAACCTTTTCTTCTGTCATTTCAGAATCCAAATAAATTTTATAGTCGCCGTCTGGGAAAAACTGTCTTGCAAGCGCCTCTGGTGAGCGCAGCAAAACAATGGAGGATACCACAAGCAGGATAATTCCGCCCAAACTCAATGAGGCTACAATAGCAACGGTCTTTTTTCGGTCACGCCTAAAATTTGCAATTCCCATTGAAACAGGATTGAGCTTGATATTCTTTTTCCGGCTGCGGATGTCCTTTTGCGCCGGGGTAAAACGGACGGCTTCAATGGGGGAAATCCCTGCCGCAATTTTCACCGGCTTACGGATGGAAACAGATACCATGATCCAACTGCTTATAAGCGTTAAAATAACCGTTGCCACATAGGAAACAGCGTTAAAACCCTTGGAAAACAGGAGGAAACCGCCGCATACGCCCAGCACTGTGCCAATCAGAATCCCGATACTGCCGAGTTTGCGTCCCTCGTTCTTTACAATCCGCTTGATTTGCTTTGGTGTCGCACCAATCGTCCGAAGCTGCCCGTAGCTTTGGATTTTGTCATTGATGGAGATACGGAAGATACTCTGGATCACAATATAGCCGCCAATCAGAACAAGGGCAATCACACCTGCCATCAGTGCAAAATCAAAGGATTTAGAAGCATAGGCAAAATACTTACTGTTCATTTTGGGCATAGGAAGCTGATATTCCTCCGCAATCTCCCTGCAATAAGAGGTCATCAGTTCTTCGCCCAACTGGTCGCTGTTTTTGAAATGGACATAGGCGCGATAGCCAGTCGGGTCAAACCCTTTCCATTCTGTCAGGGCAGCGTTGGAAAGAATGATAGCGCAGGTATTCGCTTCTTTTTCATTTACGCTGTCCATAATGCCGGTAACGACATAATCACCATGAAAACTCTCTGTATCTAAGGTCACAGTGTCCCCAATTTTGGCATTGTTTCCATAGGTGGAAAGAAAGTATTCGCTTACGACAACTTCATTTGCTTTTTCAGGAACCCTCCCCTCTAACAACTCCATCTGCGCCTTGGTAATCTCCATCATTTGCGCGTCGCAATACACATAAGACGCATGATAGCCCTGTTCCGAAAGTTCCTCACCCAGCATATAGTAGCCGCCTACGCGCTCAAACTCCGGCAGTCCTTTCAGGGTTTCAATGTCGTTTTCCTCCACGCCCAGCCAGACCGCCTCATAAGTATCGACAACCTGATTGCGTTGCATTTGTGTCAGGGAAGTAGACACAATTCCCGTAAAGCAGATCAGAAACGCCGCCAGTGCAACGGCAATCACCACCATCAGATTCCGGCGCTTCTCGCTTTGCAAACTTTTCTTTGCCAGCTTCTTTGTAATGGCGCTGGTATCATTCTCAAAAGGCCATGTCATAGCCTGCCACCTCCTTACTCCACAATCTTGCCGTCCTCAATGCGGACAATCCGATCTGCAAGGCGGGCAATGTCGTTGTTGTGGGTAATCATCACAACAGTTTGCCGGAACTCTGCACTGGTGCGCTTGATAAGCCCCAGCACCTCGGCGCTGGTCTTGCTATCAAGGTTGCCGGTTGGCTCGTCGGCCAGAACAATAGCCGGTTTGGTAATCAAGGCGCGGGCGATAGCCACACGCTGCTGCTGGCCGCCGGAAAGATTGTTCGGCATATTTTTCAGTTTATCTTCCAGCCCCAGCAGGTGAACGATCTCGTCCAAAAACTTCTGATCCACCGTGTCCCCGTCCAGCTCCACCGGCAGGACGATGTTCTCATACACATTCAGGATAGGAACAAGGTTATAGTTCTGGAAGATAAAGCCGATGTTGCGGCGGCGGAAGATGGTAAGCTGTTCGTCGTTCATTTTCGACAGTTCTTTGTCCCGGACAATCACATTGCCGGAAGTAGGGGTGTCCAGCCCGCCCATCATGTGAAGCAGGGTGGACTTGCCGCTGCCGGAGGTTCCCACAACGGCCACAAATTCGCCGTCATTTACAGAGAAGTTCACGCCGTCAAGGGCGCGGGTGATATTCGGCTCTGTACCGTAATACTTTTTCAGGTCGATAGTCTGTAAAATTCTCATAAAATTCAATCCTTTCTTTGTTTGTTGTAAATGCGGAACGCTGCTGCGCCGGTGGCCGCCAACTGTACCAGAATCAGCACAGCGAACAGTCCGAAGCTCTCATAGTAGAACAGTTCATCCCAAAACAGGAGAACATCACAGAGGGTAGTCAAGGCAACCGTCCAGCGGATGTGCTGGGCCAGCCTTTGCCAGAACGCCAGCACAAGGGCAACGGGCGGGACGATCAGCAGCGCCAGATTCAAAATCATGGTCGGGGTCAGTTCCATTGCAACGCCTCCTCACTTTTGTTGATAAGGTCATTGCAAAACCCAAATGTCCGCGAAATGTTACAGCGGCCAAAAAATTTCATCGAAAATCGGAGTGAAATGTTACAACGCTCGGACATTTCAAAATTATTATTCAACTACCCTTAATCGTGCTACAATACTTGTTTTTCTAAAATAGCGAAACGAAACATGAGGAACTATAATCGCCACAACGCAAATAACAATTCCCTCTAATATCAACGGGAAAATCGTAGGCTGTATTGTAAACAGCCATAAGTCAGGTTGATTAAAGAAAGTAGGAAGAATTGTATTTGCAACAATAAGAGAGAGAGGTAAACCCATTACACAAATCAGAAATGCGTAAAACAATCCCTCCAATACGGTCAATTTGTTAATTTGTTTTTTCGTCATTCCGATGCTCTCTAATGTAGCAAATTCCCGTTGCCGGTTTATAATGCCCGTTATAATGATGTTGGAAAAATTCACAAGCCCGATACTTCCTAATAGAAACCCAATAAGGCCACCTATGATAAAAATAGTTTGTTTTAATCCATTCATAGTTTGTGCCAATGTTTCAGACGATGCGTATTCAACGGTAGGCAAAGAATTGATGTACTCGGTCGCTGGCAAAAAGTGTTCTTTTTCCACATCAAACACATAACTCATTATGGCTGGATTGTTATACAATTCCACAAACATCTCATTACTCATATAGAAAATAGGACAATCGCCGCCAACATCAGTGTAGCCAACATTCTTACCCGGAGATTCTACCAATGAAAAATCAACCACTGCACGCGCAATTACCGAAACCGTTTTATAAGGCAATCCATCTTTGTAAATGGTAACTTCCTGATTGAGCGGACAAAGAAATTCAGGAGATTCATTTGGGTTGATCGCTGAAATTTCTATAACATAGTTTCCACTTTCCAAATATGAGGTTAGTTGCTGTATATCTGTTTCTCCCTCAATGAAATTCAATTTAGGAAGTATTGATTTTTCTACCCCGTAAATATTGCAAAGAGGTCGATAATCAACACCGAGTTTTACTGGATAAGTTCTGCCATCAACCATACCACTTCGTATAAGGTGATTATCTTCTGTGTATTCGTCTAATACTTCCGTGACCAAACTACCATAATCATAAGTAACACTGACATCATCCAAAGTGTTTTTATAAATTCGACTTCCGTTCAGCACAGGAATATTATTTTCAATATCAGATATGATTTCATTACTAACAGAATCATCTTTAAATCGAAAACCTTGCACATTAGAAAATGTGTTTGGGCTTGCCACAACAAAATCAAATGAGGTAACAGAAGATACATATTTTTTAACATCAACACTATTTCCGATTGCGATTGCACTGTTTAGGAGAATAATGCAGAGTATCATGGATAAGACGATAAATATGGTACGCTTTGAATTTCTTCTTAAATTTCTCCATGCCATTTCTGTTATTCTATTCTTAAACGAAAGACGATTCTTGTTGGCACTATGATAATTGTCTTTTTCATAGTATCTGGTTGCCTCAATGGGCGAAATCGTAGCTGCAATTTTGAATGGTTTCTTTATGCTCACCCAAACAGTAATCGCACTAAATATCCCGGCAACGACAAAAATAATAGGATTAAAACTCAAGTTCACAGAAAGATTGTGATACTCGCCTTTCATAAAATTAAGAATCCACGGAAGCATAAGTATTCCTACTATATATCCTAAAATCAACCCAATAGATATACCAATTATAGACAGCCAAAATGCTTGCTTATAAACAATTCGCTTGATTTGCTTCTCCGTTGTTCCGATTGTTCTTAATAAGCCATATTTCTTTATTTCTTGAACAACAGAAATCTCAAAAATATTGCGAATGAGCAAATAGCCCGTTATTACAAAAATCATAATAAAAAACAGGGCTGCTATTATGGCAATCCAATTTACAGATGTACCAGTGGACGGGCTGGTTCCCCTAATTTGCAAAATAGTTGTCTGTATAGACTGGATCGCTCCAACACATAAAGTCGTTACAGAAGTAAAAAGCATTGATGTTAAAACGATTGCTATTACAGCAACAATATTTCGTAATTTGTTGGCTTTGAAGCTTCTTTGCGCCAGCTTCTTTGTAATGGCGCTGGTGTCATTTTCAAAAGGCCATGTCATAGTTGTATCACCTCCATATTTGATAAGGGTATTGTAAAACCTAAATGTCCGCGAAATGTTACAGCGGCCAAAAAATTTCATTGAAAATCGAGGTGAAATGTTACAACGCTCGGACATTTCAAAAAAATTTACGGCGGGCAGCCGGAAATGGCCGTCCGCCGCGTTCTATTTTGTCGGTAGCATAATGGAAAATTCCGACCCCTTGCCCGGTTCCGAAACCACTTTGATATAGCCGCCCTGCCGCGTTACGATCTCGCGGGCCAGATACAGGCCAATCCCCACGCCCTGCTGTTCGTGTACTTCTTCCTCACGATAGAAGCGCCGGAAGATAGCGGCCTGATTGCTTTCGGAAATGCCCTTGCCGGTGTCGGTTACTTTGATCTCCACATACATTTCCCACAGCACCACCGACACAGCGATTTTTCCGCCTGCCGGGGTGTACTTCACCGCATTGTCCAGCAGATTAAAGAGGGCCTCGGATGTCCACTTGCTGTCATGGAAAACGGTCAAATCCTCCGGGCAGTCCACGGACACAGCGATTTCCTTTTTCTCCGCCGCATACACAATCCCACTCATGGCCTGCGCCACGGTATCAAAGAGGCGACCCGGTTTCTTATCCAACTGGATCACGCCCGTTTCCAGCCGTGAGGTTTTCACAAGGGCCTGAAAGAGAAAGTCCAGCTTATCCGTCTGGCTGCGGATTCCCCGGATAAAGTCGGTGCGCTCCGCCTCGGTCATGGGCTTTTCCAGCAGGGTGTCCGTCGCCATTTTCAGATTGCTTACCGGCGTTTTCACCTGATGGGAAATATCCGATACAAGGGTCTGTAACTCCTGCCGTTCCTCGTCCACCCGGCGGCGGTTCTCCTGCATGATCTGGTAAAGCCTTGCCAGCCGGTGTCCGATTCTGGCAAGCTGGGTTTCGCTGTCCTCTGGCCGCTGGGGCGCTTCATTCCCGGCGATCATGTGGTCTAAGGTCTGGCACAGGTCAGCGGTAAACTGCGACAGCCGCTTTCCAAACGCCTGCGTCAGTACAAAAATCCCCACAAGGGCGCACAGCAGCAGCGTCCCGCCTGTCAGCAGCACCGCAATCTGTTTTGTCACAAGAAACAGGGCTATGGTGATCCCGGACATGGAGAGGGCAAGCCCCATTGCCACCCGGCTAAACAGCCGCTTTACCGAGAGATTTTGAAACTTCATTTTGCCTCACCTCCCGTCCATTGATAGCCCATGCCGTAAACGGTCTTGATGTAGGGCGCGCCGCCGTCGGATTCAATCTTGCTGCGAATCCGGCTGATGGAGGTTGTCAGGGTGTGTTCGTCTACAAACCGCTCGTCTATATCCCACAGCCTTTCCAAAAGCTGCCCACGGGTCAGCACTTGCCGGGGATTTTTGCGGAACAGGTTCAGCATTTTGTACTCCATCGGGGATAGGGTCAGGGGCTTGCCGTTTAGGGAAGCCGTCTGCTCCGAGAAGTCCAGAAACAGCCGCCCGTCGTCGTAAATGTCCTTAGCCGGTTTGTGGTGTTCCAGCATGGCGAACATGGCTTTGATTTTCCGCTGCAAGGCCCCGATCACAAAGGGCTTTGTGATGTAATCCACCGCGCCCACCTCATAGCCCCGTATCTGGTCGCTCTCCTGATCGTTGGCGGTCAGGAAAATCACGATGGTATCCGGGTGCTGGGGCTTTATCAGCTTGCACAGTTCAAAACCGTTCCCGTCCGGCAGGTTGATGTCCAGCAGCACTAAATTAAATTCCCGCTGGCGGATGGCTTCGGCTGCGGTTCTGGCATTTAGGGCAGAAGTCACGCCGTAGCCGTCTGCGGTCAGGTTATAGGCCAACATCTTATTCAAAAAACTGTCGTCCTCGACAATTAAAATCTGCTTCATATCCTCACTTCCTTTGCTTTTTGCAGATAGTATAACAGGCAAATGTCCGAGAATTGTTACAAGGACAAATATATTTATCATTTTACAGCTTTTTTATGTGTACTGCAATTTTATAAAAGAAAGGACAGCAGTATCATCAAATTGCTGTCCTTGCGGTTTATTATAGCTGGTAGTGTATAAGCGTGGGTTCATCATATTTGGTGTGGTATCTTTAACTATGGGAAACTCCCGTCTCCCATTTATTCACCGCTGGAGTAGTTACTCCTAAGCGTTTTGCCATTTCCTCCTGGGTGAAACCAGACTCTTTTCTATATTTTTTTATCACATTTCCAATATTCATCCTAATTCTCTCCTGATTGAAATTTCAAAAGCTTTTGTGATTAAATCATAGCAGGATTGGAAATTGAACACAATTGAATTGTTGTTAAATAAAATTCATATTTTTTAACTGATGGGAAAGTTGATCGTGATCAGCAGTTGGTTTTTTGGGCATATCCTAACAAAAGGAATCATGGAGACTGTGTTTTACGATACTTTGTATGTTTCCCTGGTCACCAATTAATTAATTATGCATACTCTAACAGAAGAAGTCTGTAAAGGAGTATCTGCATGAAAAATAAAAAATGGATTGCACTGGCGGCAGCAGTTGTGCTGGCGGTGACGGCGCTGCCAATGGGAGTATTTGCTGCGAAGAAAGACAGCACAGAAGAGAAGCTTACAAAGGTTACACTGAATGAAGTCGCACATTCAATCTTTTACGCACCGCAGTATGTGGCGATTGAGGAGGGATATTTTGCGGAGAAAGGTCTGGATCTGACGCTGGTGACGGGATTCGGAGCAGATAAAACGATGACTGCTGTGATTTCCGGTGAGGCAGATATTGGATTTATGGGCGCAGAGGCATCTGTTTATGCTTATCAGGAGGGCGCCACGGATCCTGTCGTAAATTTTGCACAGTTAACCCAGCGTGCGGGGAATTTTCTAGTGGCAAGAGAAGAGATGCCTGATTTCAAATGGGAGGATCTGAAAGGAGAGAAGGTTCTTGGCGGTCGTAAGGGCGGAATGCCGGAAATGGTATTTGAATATATACTGAAGAAAAACGGCATGAATCCGCAAAAGGATCTGACCATCGACCAGAGCATTGATTTCGGTTCCACAGCAGCAGCTTTTACCAGTGATGATTCTGCGGCATATACAGTAGAATTTGAACCATCTGCGACCATTCTGGAAAAAGAAGGAGCGGGCTATGTAGTGGCATCGCTCGGAGAGGCATCCGGATATGTACCATATACATCTTACAGTACAAAAGCAAGCTACATGAAAGAAAACCCTGAGATCATCCAGAAATTTACCGATGCACTTCAGAAGGGAATGGACTATGTGCAGAGTCATACGCCGGAGGAAATCGCAGAAGTGATCGCACCGCAGTTCAAAGAAACAGATCTTGAAACCATTACTGCCATTGTAAAACGTTATTATGACCAGGATACCTGGAAAGAAAATCTTATTTTTGAAAAAGACAGCTTTGAGCTTCTGCAGGATATCCTGGAAGATGCAGGTGAGCTGACGGATCGTACAGCGTATGAAAATCTGGTGCAGACAGAGTATGCACAGAAAGCATGTGAAAATTAAAAAATAGTTTAGAAAGTTTAAAAAAACATGGGAAAAACCTGCGGCTTTTATAAAAACCGCAGGTTTTTGTATGTAATAAAGAGGGAATAAGAAAAAAAGAAAAGTTGATTTCGGTGCATATGCGTTTCTGATACCGGCAGCAGTGATCTACCTTTCCGTAATTGTGGTACCGGTATTTTACTCACTGTTTATCCAATGCGTCGTAAAACCCCTTGTTTCCGCTATGGGGATATAAGACGCGTCCATCGAATTTATGCAAGTAATTGAAGATGGACAAAATAGTAATTGTATTAACTA
>NZ_JAJEPT010000028.1:0-22867 GCF_020686995.1 Blautia fusiformis | reverse complement strand
AAAAAACTTTTAGTTTTACAAAGGGATTATCTCATGGTTTTAGGTGAAAAGCACGGTACTAACTATTTACCGTATACTTTCTTTCTTGTTTATAATGAGAAAGAAAGAAAAAGAAAGGAAAGGCAACCTTTTCAAATCTGGATCGAACTGACAGAAGAGATTATCCAGAGGATGCAATCAGAGAATCTTTACTGAACAGCATTGTTCACCGTGATTACTCTTTCAGCGGAAGCAATCTGGTTAATGTCTATGAGGATAGAATCGAATTTGTCTCTCTTGGAGGTCTTGTATCCGGTCTGGAACTGGAATCCATTTTCCTGGGTGTTTCATAATCGAGAAATCCGAACCTTGCGGCTGTCTTCTCCAGGATGAGATTGATTGAAAGTTATGGCACAGAAATCGAAAAAATTGAATGTGCATATAAGAATTGACCATCCCCGCCAGAGTTTGAAACGGCAAAAGGTGTTTTCCGCGTAACACTTCCCAACAGGAATGAGCAGCCGGAAACGAATGTCCGGATATCTGATAAAGCGGACAAAGATATTTCACTGAATGAACAGAAATTACTCATTCTTCAATATACACTGGAAAACGGCAGTGTTACAAGAAAAGAAGTTGAAGATTTGATTGGTGCAGAAACAACAAAGGCTTTCCGGTTGCTTAAGGAACTTTGCAAAGCTGGCAAACTTGAGCAAAAAGGAAGCGGCAGGTTGAGCACCTACATTTCCAAATAAAATCATTGTACAAAGGAATATCTCGGCAATGAAATCAACTTTATGAGCTAGGTAAAAAATAAACTGTCTGAATCCCATGCTATGCACAGAACTCAGGCCGTTTAGCTTTTGTTCATCTTCCCATCTCATTTCCAACTCGTCCAAAAGCGAATGCCTTTTAGATTTTCTTCGCAATCGTAGACAGCTCCGAAAAAGAGCCTCATGACGGTGAAGAAAAAATCCAGAGCTGTGTTTCTTTCCACTTAGCCTTCGTTAGTTTCTTTCTGTCCCGAACACACCTTTTACCTGAATTCTGAAATCCAGCTTGTTGTTGGTCAATCCCTGCATGAGCTACACATTCTTATATCTGGGCAGGAAGATTGGACTGATAGACTGAATATCTTGCTCATTAATACAATGAGCCGTCATGAACTTTTTCGTCATATGGGGCTTTATATCTGACAGTACCTGTGACATAGAATCCTTTTTTTCTTCTATCACTCATCTATATTTTCCTATCATTGGTCAGTCAGTGACTTGCTCCCACTGGGCCCAAAAGCATTTTGCTGGAGCTGTCATATTCTTTTCCAGTGAGTTCAGACCGAACAATATCATCATTCAACATTTTAATAAATGCCGCTGCCTCTTTTTGTGAAGAAATCACAATATGATCTTCTTCAAACTTGAACATAGTTTTGTAGCGAGAATGCTTTTTCAGATTCTCTAACAAATCGTTCTTTTTCATCTGCAAAACAGGCGAATTTTTTGCCTTTAATAACTTCTTTGCATTTGTCAACTTACTTTTATTTTCAAACGCAACAAACTTTTCAAGGCTATCTACAATATCCAGATCGCGAATAATCTCAATCGTCTTCTGTGCCCCCGCTCGTATGTATTGCTCAAATCCAAAAAATCTCTGCATAAGATCCATTTTTGCCGTAACAACACTTGAAGAAAAGATAATTACATCTGCTCGTGAATCTATCTGCACAATATCGCTATCAATTTCATCGTATGTATCACCAACAAATAGGGCTATAACATTTTTACTTCGATCAATTCTTGATACAGAGTATATATGTTGATAAACCCAAAAGTACTTGTCATTCAAATTGATTCTAAAAAGAAATCCAGACAGTTTATTTCTATCGCTTTCCGAGTAGTACTCCGTACGCTTTTCAGCATCATCAAGAAAAATAAAGGGTCTATAGTTCTCTATCAGACTAATCTCATAAAATTCTTTCTTATTGTCTGCAATATTTTCTGATGTATCAAATTCGGCATCATCTGCAAGATAGGTACAATTGATAAAACCTGCCACCTTATCTTTTGTGCTAGAAAGCAACTTATCTGTTGCTCTGATTTTTTTGGTTTGGTATCCACTTTCATCGCGTAGGCAGGCATATATCTCAATACCGCAAACTGAACCAGAAAACATTATCGACTTAATCGATGCCTGAATTTCTTCCTTGGTCATTTGTTCATCTCCTTCATGTAGAGGACTGTATCATTAATCACTTTATATTCTACTGTACTAGGATTTTTTAAAAACCTGCCTTTAACTACAGCCAAACAAATTTCATTATTAAAGTCAGGATTGCTCTTAAAAGTAATCTCATAGACTCGGTATCCTAAAATTGCCAATACAGGATTCGCATAGTACAAATGTGTTTTGCTTAGCAGCGCACACATCATAACCACAATGATAAGGAATGTTACCGCTCCTTGAATCGTTCCTACATCATCAATCAAAAGCGGGATAATCATTGTCATAAAGAAATTCAAACTTGCGTCCTCTTTTTCTACGAAGGAAGAAAGCTGATACCCTTGTTTCTTATCAGTCCATCTAAAGGCTGTAAAAGAAATAAAAGATATGATTGCTGCTAAAATCCATGTAGCACATAACAAAAACACAACAATCAGCACATTATTAAGGCGAACAAATTCTCCCCAATATGACTGATTTTCAGCAAGTTCGCTGACGGGGGTAAATTTGAAATTGCGTACAATAGTCAAAAAAGCCAATGGACTCAATGATTGCAGCATTAACTTATGTTTCAAGCTTAAATTCATTGGCACACCTCCATAAAGCTTACAGTTCAACAAATATCCTTTTGAATACCAGTGAAGTAAATATATCCTCTACTTGTTTAGCCAATTCTTTCGAATGAATCCGTGCCCCCAGCTCGATATTTCCTTCCTGTCCATGATATGAAAGGTTTGCAGATGTAATCAGCGTATCCGTTTGATCAACAGAAATTACCTTTGCATGAAGAGCAGACATTTTATCTTCCTGTTTTGGATAGTTATAAATTCGCAGAAATTTTCCCTTATAGCAGCATAAACGGTCAAAGGCCTTCTGACTCTCAATGTCATTCACAAAAAATTTCACGAGAACGCCTTCTTGGCTCTTTTGAATTACACAATCGACTAACTCGGCAAAATAATCCGAGAGGGAGTACCCAGTAATTAGAATGCTCTTCCTAGCTCCCATAAGCATTTCTCTTACGGTAACCTTTGTCGGTTTTGTTTTCAACGCAAAAGAAGGTGGCGCTGTAACAACTAATTCAGCGCTATCATCGTTACTTTGGGCAGTCGCTGAAACCATAGCAAGAATTTCATGAGCTTCTTTTTCAGAAAGAGATGGATATCTCTTTTGAATGGCTCTAATAGACTCATTTCCACCAGATATAGCATCTGTGAGAATTTTGTTTAACAAAATATCTAAGCTTATACTTCCAGTTGACATAGTTCTTCCACCAAAGTTTTAAAATAAGACTGATTTTCTCTTCCGTCAATAGGCACAATTAGTCCGCGATCCAACATGCGATTTCCATTCTCGCAAGCTGTTTCTGAGATCATACAGCAGGAATGGCACGCCGCGCCATTTGAATTATTACCAGCAGGCACATTGTTAAGGCATTCCGGATCATTTGTGCAAACCAGTGCTTCCTGGAAAGCGTCTTTCATCAAAACAATAAGCTGATCAATATTTCCTAATTCTACAAGTCCACCAAGTGAGCCTTCTTTATCGGCACTTCCGGTATAGAGCAACACGCCAGACATATCATCCCCAAAATAAATACGCTCACGAATAGCGGATGAAGAGTACCCCGAGGACATTGACATCTGCTTAATCAACAACCGAAAGTGGGCCACCCTGAGGTGCACCCGTGATAGTCGCTTTTTCCAGTCCTTTTTCCATTACTCCTGCTTTCAGATATTTCCGAATCAGATTTAATGTGGTACTATCGTTTACTTGCTCTCTTAGTATCTGAATTAACTTATCGTGATTTACCCTGTCGAAAAACTGTTCAATATCAATATCTACTACCCATTCATAGCCACTGTTCAGATAGCAGAGGGCCTGTCTGATTGCATCATGACAGCTTCTTCCTGGTCTGAATCCATAGCTGTCTTCACTAAATATTTCTTCATAAATATCAGATATTGGCTGAGCAATTGCCTGTTGGATAGTTCTATCCCATGCTGTAGGGATTCCCAACGGACGTTGTTTTCCATTGTCTTTCGGAATGTATACTCTCCGTACTGGCTTCGGCATATAAGTTGTACTATAAATCGTTTCAGTCCTTCGGCTTTTGCCTACTATGACATCATCTGACTCCCTCTCCAAACCTTTTCCGACCATACCTTTCAGTATGTGAGTAGGGTCTCCCGAGGTAAGACACTAATCTTTCATCCCACAACCTCTTGATTTACAACTTCGGTATACGTTTACCATTAGGGCTTCGGTTTGCCTTGCAACCTTACCCACCTAATCGCCTTATCAAGTTTCTGTACGTAGGCTCAAGGATTTTGCTATACCACTTCCTCCATCCATACCATTACTGATACCGACTTGTGGTTCGCTACACTTGGCGGTAAATACCCGTGACTGGACTTGCACCAATATGATTAGTACCATGCTCGGCGCACAAGAAAAAACCGGAGTGAATCATCACCCCGGCTTCAAAAAATATTTACTTGTGCTTGCAACCTCCACGCTTTTTGTAGTCCTCGTCTATACGCTTTTTCCAATCTGCACTCAGCGGAGCACTGCACCGGACAGAGCTGATTGCTTCGCTGACCACTTCATAATTCAACGCGGTTCCTTCACTGTCGCACTGATAGTTGACTGCACGATCTGCACCGATTCCGAACTGGCTTGCAGTCTCTACTGCGTCAATATTGGCACCAAGGAACAAAAACTCCCAACCGTATTTCGCTTTCTGCCGCTCGATCATCTGCTTCACTTTTTCGCTGTTGTACCGGCGGCTGGCATTTTCCATTCCGTCCGTAGTGATTACGAACATGGTATGTTCCGGCACGTCCTCCGGCCTTGCGTACTTATGAACATTTCCAATGTGATGAATCGCACCGCCGATGGCATCTAAGAGTGCTGTGCATCCGCGAACCGTGTAGTCACGGTCAGTCATCGGTCGGATATCCTTTACATTTACACGGTCGTGCAGGACTTCGCTCACATTGTCAAACAGCACCGTTGAGATCAGTGCTTCGCCCTCTGCTTTTTTCTGCTGCTCAATCATGGAATTGAATCCGCCGATGGTATCCCGTTCCAATCCGCTCATGGAACCGCTGCGGTCTAAGATAAAAACGATCTCTGTTAAATTTTTTCTCATATGCTTGTCCTCCCAAAAGATTATGGCTGCTCGGTTTCGTACCTTACAGCCATAATATAGCGATTTTCTTTTGTGAAGTGGTCGCATAGAAAACGACATTTCTTTGTCCTTATGCCCCGATCAGGCTCTGGTCAAAAGCAAACAATGCCTCGTTGATTTCATACACATTGTAGTTTCCCCGTTCGACAAAATATTCTACAATGATATCGAATTTGCTCGAATGGGAAAGGGTAAATCCTGCCTTGCCGAGCATCTCCTGCATCTGGGCAAGCGGCAACTCCAAAGCGAGAGCAAATGCCAGCACTGTTGGTTTGGATGGCTTATAGAATTTATCAGAGCGAATTTTGGAAAAGAGCTTCCGGTCAATGTTTGCCTTCTTGTAGCACTGAACATCCGTCATGCCGCTTTCGTCAATCTTCCGCAGCAGCATTTCCGAAAAGCTCTCATCAATCTGCCCCAGTGCCTCCTCCAGAGATTGACTGCTGCAAGATTTACAGATTGCTTCGGACGGCAGCGGGGCAGATGCAGCTTCAAAGCAGGATTCCTCTGACAACGCTTCAAGCCGCCGTCTCTGTTCTACTCGACTGTCGGTATGTTCATCCACATACCAGTCATCTATGTACGCCGCGATATCAGCAAACAGTTTTCCGCTAATCTGATATGCCTTCTTATCAAAGATAACGATGTAGACCATCATCTCATTTTCCAGCAAGAATGCACTGATGGTATCGACTGCAACCTTCAGAGCCTGGTCTTTTGGATAGCCATAGATGCCGGAGGAAATCAGCGGAAAAGCCACCGCCTGACAGCCATTTTCTTTTGCCAGGTTCAAAGATGTCCGATAACAGGATTCCAGAAGCTGTTGTTCCTGATGCTTGCCATCTCGCCAGCGCGGGCCGACTGCATGAATCACATATTTGCAGGGCAGGCGATATCCCTTTGTGATTTTTGCGCTGCCAGTCTCGCAGCCATGCAGCGTACTGCATTCTGCAAGCAGTTCCGGTCCGGCGGCACGATGAATGCAGCCGTCCACACCACCGCCGCCCAAAAGAGAAGTGTTGGCAGCATTGACGATTGCGTCAACGCGCATTTTTGTAATATCGTTTCTGATAATCTGTAACGGCATGAAGCATACCTCCCAGTCGTCCGATCAGAGTCCTTGTCTGATCAAATATCTATTAAAGTGTCTCATACATTGCTTTCAATTTTTTTCGGCGCTACACCGTTCCTGCAAATACACTGCCATAAAGGGCAAATATATTTGCTTCCCGTCCATATTGTTCTATGCTATAATACTATTGTTGTCCAACCGAAACCCGGCAACGGGAGGAGGTGAACCTCATGGAATTTATTATTTCTTTCTTTGTCTCCTGCATGGCTGGTGTAGCCTGCCACTACATCATCAAATGGTTAGACGGCGACAAGTAAGGACAGCACTGACCTAGTGGTTTCTTGTCCACTATAAAAAATAAGAAGAAGCCCTCAGTATTCGCGGTACTGGGGGCTTCATTCTTTTTGTCCTCATGGACTTATTATTTCTTTTGCCTACTGGCATTATATCATACGCAATTTTTCTTTGCAATATACTCAATATATTTTTTAAGGTGTTTTGTGCGCTACGTGTGTTCTACACTTCAAAATCGCCCACTTTTTTAGAAAATTCAAGAACTTTCAGGCATAAAAAAACCCCGGAAAATCAAAGATTTCCGAGGTTTTGATAAATTTCCGTATTCGATTGGAATTATCGCTTGCTGAACTGCGGAGCGCGACGAGCTGCTTTGAGACCGTATTTCTTACGCTCTTTCATACGTGGATCACGTGTAAGGAATCCAGCAGCTTTAAGAGCTGGTCTGTAGTCTTTGTCTGCCTCAAGGAGTGCTCTGGAAAGACCATGACGGATTGCTCCAGCCTGTCCTGTGTATCCACCGCCGTGAACATTAACGATCACGTCGAATTTACCCTCTGTCTCTGTTAAAGCCAGTGGCTGACGAACGATAACCTTCAGAGTCTCAAGTCCGAAGTACTCATCGATGTCTCTTTTATTGATAGTGACTTTACCTGTTCCAGGTACCAGGTAAACTCTTGCGATTGATTTCTTTCTTCTTCCTGTTCCGTAGAATTTTGCGCTAGCCAATGTTTTCTACCTCCTATTAAAATGTTAAAACTTCAGGCTTCTGAGCCTCATGTTTGTGCTCTGGTCCTGCGTATACGAAAAGTTTCTTGTTCATAGCTCTTCCAAGAGGTCCTTTCGGAAGCATTCCCTTAACTGCGAGCTCGATAACCTTCTCAGGTTTCTTTGCTAACATTTCTTTTAATGTGGTTTCTTTCATTCCACCAACATAGTCGGAGTGGTTATAATAAATCTTCTGCTCAAGCTTCTTGCCTGTAACTTTGATCTTATCAGCGTTTACAACGATTACATAATCTCCTGTGTCAACGTGCGGTGTAAACTGAGGTTTGTTCTTTCCTCTTAAAACACTTGCAACACCGGATGCCAGACGTCCCAGAGTGCAACCCTCTGCGTCAACTACATACCATTTTCTTTCGATTTTATCCGGATTAGCCATATAAGTCTGCATGGTCCTACCTCCTGTTATTTATCAACGATAATGTTTCTCAAACCGCGGTACTTCCGCGAAAAAAAGTAAATGGAAACGCGGGTGCAAAATAAATCGCGGAAATGTCCGAAACCGCTGATAAAATGCCGTCGCCGGGGCTATTGGCTCAAGCATCTTCGCACTACGTCACATTGAGTTATTATATTATAAGGCACCTTGCCTGTCAACTGTTTTTTCTTGTAATTTTCAACAAAATTCCTGTTTTCAGAAAAACTCGATTCCCATCAGCGTCAACCCCTGAGCCGGAGCTGTGGGGCCTGCTGCCCCGCGGTCACAGGCTTTCAGGATCTTATCCATGCGTTCCGGCGGATACTGCCCGTTTCCGATCTCGATCAGGGTTCCGGAAATGATACGCACCATATTGTAAAGGAAACCTGTTCCTGAAATGCGGATGGTCACCATGTCACCATCTCTCCACACGTCCATGGAGGTCACGGTACGGATGGTGGTCTTCACCTGTGCGCCGGAGCCGCAGAAGCTGGCAAAATCATGGCGTCCGATCAGATAAGATGTTGCTTCCTTCATCTTATCCACATCCAGTTTATAATGGTAAAAATAAGAGTACAAACGCTCCGTTGGCACCGGAAACCGCCGGTTCAGGATACGATATTCATATGTTTTTTCACTGTCACAGTAACGGGGATGAAAATCCGGCTCCACCTCCTCAGAAAGCTGGATACGGATATCCTCCGGAAGTCTCTGGTTCAGTGCATAGGAAAATTTTTCCCCGGGGATCCTGGATTCGGTATCAAACACCGCCACATTTCCAAGAGCGTGCACTCCTGCATCTGTACGGCTGGCACCGATGGTCTCGATTTTTTCCCCAAGCAGCTCACTTAAGGTATCGTTTAAAACGCCCTGAATGGTGATTCCATTTGGCTGTGTCTGCCAGCCTGAGTACTTGGTTCCATCATAAGCTACAACAAGTCCTACTCGTTTCATAAAATATATTCCCTCCTGATACAGACATCCCTGCAGTACTTTCTATCCCAAAACAGACATACCGTCCTGCAAAATGCCTGCCTGATCCGATTACAGTTCCGCTGTGCAAAATGCAACGCTTCGGACCGTTCCATGTCTGAGTACCGGCAGGATTTGGCTACAGTCCCGCCACACGGAATGCAACACCCACCGCAAGATATGCCACAAGGATCCCATAGGCCGCATAATCTCTTTTTTCATAATGCAGCGGCTTCATTTGAGTTCTGTGCTCTCCACCATGGTAACACCTTGCTTCCATGGCCATTGCCAGATCATTGGCGCGACGGAACGCCGAAATAAACAGCGGCACAAGAAGGGGTACCATATTTTTCGCCTTCTGGATCAGGTTTCCGTTTTCGAAATCTGCACCTCTGGCGATCTGTGCCTTCATGATCTTATCCGTCTCCTCCAGAAGGATCGGGATAAAGCGAAGGGCAATGGACATCATCATGGCGATCTCATGTACCGGCACCCGGATCTTGTTCAGCGGACGGAGCAGTCTCTCCAGACCATCTGTCAGCTGATTCGGCGTGGTAGTCAATGTCATGATGGAAGATCCGATCACAAGGTAAACAAGACGGATCGCCATTCTTCCTGCAAGAACAAGGCCTTCCCTTGTGACCTTGATGATCCCGAAACGCCACAGCACTTCGCCAGGCGTCAGGATGATATTGAACACAACCGTGATCAGAAGGATCATAACGATAGCCTTCAGACCCTTGAACATGAATTTCACCGGAACCTTGGATATTGCGATCATAGCTACCAGAAATGCTGTTGCCACCGCATATCCGAGAAATGTATGGAACAGGAACACAGAGATCAGAAATCCCAGAGTTCCCAGAAATTTGGTCCGTGGGTCCAGTCTGTGAAGAACGGATTTGGCCGGATAATACTGGCCAATGGTAATATCTCTGATCATTTTTCCGCCCCTCCTTTGTTCAGTAATGGAGAGTTCGCCTGCGCAAGTACGGCAAGGATACTGTCTCTGGCTTCCTCCACCGTTGTGGCATCTGCATCCACATGCAGCCCATGTTCCTTCAGCGCATGCATGATATAAGTGATCTGCGGTGCGGCAAGTCCCATGGTTTCCAGTTCCTTATAATGGGAAAAAACCTTCTTCGGCTCATCATCAAATACAGCTTCTCCGTGATTCATAACAATGAGGCGCTCCACGTATTTCGCAATATCCTCCATGCTGTGGGAAACCAGAACAATGGTTATCCCTCGCACCTTATGAAGCTCTGCGATCTGATCCAGGATATCATCCCTGCCCTTCGGGTCAAGCCCTGCTGTGGGCTCGTCCAGGATCAGAATCTTCGGGTTCATGGCAAGAACCCCTGCAATAGCTACTCTTTTTTTCTGGCCTCCGGAAAGCTCAAAGGGTGATTTCTTGAAATTGGACTCTTTTACTCCAACCTGAGTCAGCGCCTGCTTCGCTTCTTTCTCTGCTTCTTCCCTGGAAAGTCCCTGATTCATAGGTCCGAAACATACATCCGAGATCACATCATTTTCAAACAGCTGATGCTCCGGGTACTGGAACACCAGACCAACCTCGCTGCGGAGCTGTTTCCGGTCATATTTCTCAGCCCACACATCTTCTCCGTTATACAGAACCTGGCCGGATGTTGGCTGTACCAGCGCATTCAGATGCTGGATCAGCGTGGATTTTCCGCTTCCTGTGTGTCCGATGATCCCGATAAACTGGCCGTCCGGGATCACAAGGCTGACATCCTTCAGCGCATGGCTCTCATAGGCTGTCCCGGGGCTGTAGGTATAGGTTACATTTTTTAATTCGATTGACATAATGCGCTCACCAGCTCCTCTGTAGTCAGTATTCCATCCGGAACATCCACGCCGGATTTCTTCAGTTCATATGCAAGAAGTGTTACCTGTGGTACATCCAGTCCATACGCCTTAAGGGTATCCACCTGGGAAAAGATCTCTTTGGGATTTCCCTGCATCACAACATTTCCGCTGTCCATGACATAAACACGGTCAGCATGGATCACTTCCTCCATGTAATGGGTGATCAGAATGACTGTTACCTTTTCCTTACGGTTCAGCTCCCGCACTGCCTCCAGGACTTCCTTTCTTCCGTTAGGATCCAGCATGGCGGTAGGCTCATCCAGAATGATGCACCGCGGGCGCATGGCCATCACGCCTGCAATAGCCACTCTCTGCTTCTGCCCTCCGGAAAGTTTGTTTGGGGACTGATAACGATAGGCTGTCATACCGACTTTTTCCAGGCTGTCATTCACCCGTTTCCAGATATCATCTGTAGGAACTCCCATATTTTCCGGACCAAAGCCTACATCCTCTTCCACAACGGTTCCTATGATCTGGTTATCCGGATTCTGAAATACCATTCCTGCCTTCTGGCGTACCTTCCAGAGTTTGGTCTCTCTGGCGGTATCGATCCCGTCCACCAGCATCGTTCCCTCTGTTGGGATCAGAAGCGCATTCATATGCTTCGCCAGTGTGGATTTTCCGGATCCGTTATGTCCCAGAACTGCCACAAATTCTCCTGCTTTAATGTCCAGGTCCACATCATTGACTGCACGCTGCATGTCTACCACATTGCCGTCATCATCGTATCTCTGATAGTCAAATCCCAGCTTAAGCGCCTTGATAATTCCCATCTTTTCTGCTCTCCTTAATCCTCTGTAGCTGCCGGTTCACCAAGGCCGGTCAACTCATCGATCAGTGCCCATATCTCGTCTCTTCCCTGCTTCGTCTCCGCAGAAAACGGAAGGATCTTTCCCTCTTTCGGAAGGCCCAGTCCGATGCGGATCTCCTTCAGGCTTTTTGCCACCTGGCTGCGTTTCAGCTTGTCAAGCTTGGTCGCGATGATCACCGGCTCATATCCGTTGTGACAGATCCAGTCATACATCTGCTTGTCATTGGCGGAAGGCTTGTGGCGGATATCCACCAGGAGAAAAACCGCACGGAGCTCTTTGGAATTATGAAGATAGCCCTCGATCATTTTTCCCCATTTTTCCTTCTCTGCCGCAGAAACCTTGGCGTAGCCGTAGCCCGGCAGGTCTACGAGATACATTGCTTCATTAATATTATAAAAATTGATCGTCTGTGTTTTTCCCGGCTGTGCGCTGGTTCTTGCCAGGGCCTTGCGGTTCATCAGACCATTGATCAGGGAGGATTTCCCTACATTTGATTTTCCCGCAAAAGCTACCTCCGGCCTTCCTGTGTCCGGGATCTTGCTTGTGATGCCGCAGACGATATCCAGCGATACGTTTTTGATTACCATTCGTTATTCCTCCCTTTTCTTTTAAAAGCCCTGTCCTGAAGGTCAGGGCAGGGTTTTTCTGTTTTTTGTTTATGCAAGAGCTTCACCGAGAACTTCTTTCATGTTATCCACAAACCGGATATTCAGTCCCTGGATGATCTCTCTGTCCATCTCCTCGATATCCGGACGATTTTTCTCCGGAACAAGGACTTCTTTGATCCTGGCATATTTAGCTGCAAGCAGCTTCTCTTTCAGTCCGCCGATCGGAAGCACACGGCCTCTTAAGGTGATCTCACCGGTCATGGCAAGATCCGCACGTACCGGTTTTTCGATAATTGCAGACAGCATGGCAGTTGCCATTGTAATACCGGCAGACGGGCCATCCTTCGGAACGGCACCCTCCGGAATATGTACATGCATATCATGCTTCTGGAAAAATTCCGGATCGATCTCATATTGGTCAGAAACCGAACGGATATAACTGATACCTGCCTGTGCAGATTCCTTCATCACATCTCCAAGCTGTCCGGTAAGAAGCAGCTCACCTTTTCCGGGCATGATATTGACTTCGATCTGCAGGGTATCACCGCCTACCTGTGTCCATGCAAGACCGCGGGCGATCCCGATCTCATCCTTCTCATTGGCCATCAGATAGTTATATCGTTCTTTGCCAAGGAATCTGGAAATATTTCTGGATGTGACAACTACCTTATCCTTACCCTCTTCCATGATAGCACGTGCAGTTTTTCTGCAGATACGTCCGATGCTTCTCTCCAGAGAACGGACTCCTGCTTCCTTGGTATAGTTGTTGATCAGCTTGCCAAGAGCTGCCGGCTGGATTACCAGCTTGCCTTCCGGAATACCGTTGATCTCCATCTGCTTCGGGATCAGATGTTCCCTTGCGATATGTTCCTTCTCATTTTCCGTATATCCCGGAATTTCCATCAGCTCCATACGGTCAAGAAGAGGTCTCGGGATTCCCTGAACATCATTTGCAGTGGCAATAAACAGTACCTCGGAAAGATCCTGGGGAATCTCCACATAGTGATCATTGAACTTACTGTTCTGCTCCGGATCCAGAACCTCCAGAAGTGCTGCGGAGGTATCTCCTTTATAATCGCTGCTGGTCTTGTCGATCTCATCAAGAAGCATCAGCGGGTTGCTGACTCCGGCTTCCTTCAGTGCGACTGTGATCCTTCCTGGCATGGCACCGACGTAAGTCTTTCTGTGGCCACGGATCTCTGCCTCATCACGGACACCTCCAAGACAGATACGGACGTATTTCTTGTTCATGGCCTCTGCCACAGAACGTGCAATGGAAGTTTTTCCGGTTCCCGGAGGTCCCACCAGACAGAGGATCGGACTCTTTCCCTTGTGGGTCAGCTTACGTACAGCAAGGAATTCCATGATACGCTCTTTGACCTCTTTCAGTCCGTAATGACCCTCTTCCAAAACCTTCCATGCGTTCTCAAGATCCTCGGAATCCTCGGATTTCTTATTCCACGGAAGTGCAAGAACGGTTTCCAGATAGCCTCTCTGCACCGTTGCCTCTGCAGCACTGGCTGCCATTCCTTTAAAACGGCTGATCTCCTTGGAAATCTTCTCTTTTACTTCATCAGATGCATCCAGCTCCTTCAGCTGTTTTTTAAATTCATCGATATCATCAGCAGTATTCTCCTCACCCAGCTCCTCACGGATGGTTTTCAGCTGTTCCCGGAGGATATACTCTCTCTGATTCTTGTCGATATGGGATTTCACCTTGCGCTGAAGATCTTTAGTGATATGGATCACCTCGATCTCGCTGCCAAGAAGCGCTCCAAGGATCTCATAACGGTCATTCAAAGACACTGCTTCCAGAAGCTTCTGCTTGTTCTGATACGCCATCGGAAGATTTACTGCGATCTGGTCGATGGTTTCCTGCACATCTTCGATGTTCATGATCTGGGTTACCAGATCCTTGCTTACTTTTCCGCTTTCTCTGCAATATCTCTGAAAAAGCTCCCGGATGCTGCGAAGCATGGCGTCCTTTACCGGTTCCGGGTAATCCTCTTCCTGTGCCGTAACGATCTCGCATTCCGCCTTCAGATATGGTTCCTCCTGCTCCAGGCCCAGAACCTCTGCCCTGTCCAGTCCCTCTACCAGAACCCGGTAAAGATCCTGCGGAAGCTTCACCACCTGCTTGATATAAGCGACGGTTCCTACCTGATACAGATCCGTAAGTTCCGGTATTTCCACCTCAGGATCCTTCTGTGTCAGCAGAAAGATCTTCTGGTCATGGAGCATGGCTGCTTCCACGGCACGGATGGATTTCTCCCTGCTCACATCAAAGTGTACGATCATATCCGGAAGGACTGTAGTCCCACGGAGAGCGATCATTGGCAATATATTGACCTGATTTGTCATTTATGTCATTCCCTTCATCAAGCTGTTTCCGGCTTGCCTTTCTTTCTCGAACGGGATGTTTTGTGTCCTGCTTTTTTTGCAGGAGCCTTGGCCTCCCCGTGGATGATCTCCGGCTCTCCGGTTCCCTCCACTGCCTCTTTTGTGACGATACACTTACGGATGGTGTCGTCCGATGGTGTCTTGTACATCAGATCCATCAGGGTATGCTCCATGATGGCACGAAGTCCTCTGGCACCTGTTTTTCTCTCAAGAGATTTCCGGGCAACTGTCTCAAGTGCTTCATCCTGGAACTCAAGCTGCACGCCATCCAGCTCAAAAAGCTTGTCGTACTGTTTTGTGAGGGAATTCTTAGGCTCCTTCAGAATACGGATCAGTGCTTCCTCATCCAGAGAATCCAAGGTTACCACGACCGGAACTCGTCCGATAAACTCCGGGATCAGACCGAATTTAATAAAGTCCTCCGGCATAACCTCCTTCAGAACTTCGCCCACATTGCGGTCTTCCTTCTCGGAAACCTCTGCTCCGAAACCAATGGATTTGGTATCCTGTCTTGCCTCGATGATCTTCTCCAGTCCGTCAAAAGCACCACCGCAAATGAACAGGATGTTTGTAGTATCGATCTGGATAAATTCCTGATGAGGATGCTTTCTTCCTCCCTGAGGAGGTACGCTTGCAACGGTTCCTTCCAGAATTTTCAGAAGTGCCTGCTGTACGCCCTCACCGGACACATCTCTGGTGATGGAGGTATTCTCGGATTTTCTTGTAATCTTATCGATCTCATCGATATAGATGATTCCGTACTGGGCACGCTCAATATCGTAATCGGCTGCCTGAATGATCTTCAGAAGAATGTTCTCAACATCCTCGCCAACATAACCTGCCTCTGTGAGAGTAGTGGCATCTGCGATGGCAAAAGGAACATTCAGCAGTCTTGCCAGTGTCTGTGCAAGAAGTGTCTTACCGGAACCGGTCGGACCAAGCATCAGGATATTACTCTTCTGCAGCTCCACGTCCAGGTTTCTTGAAGCAAGAATCCTCTTGTAATGATTGTAAACAGCTACGGAAAGTGCCTTCTTGGCATCATCCTGTCCGATCACATACTCATCCAGGATACTGTGGATCTCTTCCGGTTTCAGAAGGTTGATCCCTGTTTCATAATCTGCCTCATGATCATACATACTGAATTCTTCTTCCATGATCTCGGAGCAAATCCCGATACATTCATCACAAATATATGCTCCATCCGGACCTGCGATCAGCTTGCGTACCTGATCTTCAGTCTTATGGCAAAAGGAGCATCTTACCTTTCCTTCTTTTACTTTATCTGCCATATCTTTTTGTTTCCTTTCTAAGCGTAAATGTCCGTCTCTCGCAGACATTTAAAATTCCTTTTTAAAGCAAGATAAGACTCCTGTGTCTTTACAGGAGTCTTTTCTTACGCATTATTTGTGGATCACAACACCGTCGATCAGGCCGTATGCCTTAGCTTCTTCCGCTGTCATATAGTTGTCACGGTCAGTATCTTTTTCCACAATCTCAAGAGGCTGTCCGGTATTCGCAGAAAGAATCTCGTTCAGCTTCTTTTTGGTTTTTGCGATCTGGTCAGCTACGATCTGGATCTCTGTAGCCTGCCCCTGTGCACCGCCTGATGGCTGATGGATCATGATCGTCGAATTCGGCAGTGCATATCTCTTGCCTTTGGCACCGGAGGACAGGAGGAAAGCTCCCATGCTGGCTGCCATTCCAAGGCAGATCGTAGATACATCGCACTTAATATACTGCATTGTATCATAAATTGCCATTCCGGCAGTTACAGAACCACCCGGGCTGTTAATATAAAGCTGGATATCCTTGGAAGGATCTTCTGCTTCCAGGAAGAGAAGCTGCGCAACGATCAGGTTCGCACTGACATCGTTTACCTCTTCTCCAAGGAAAATGATTCGGTCCTTAAGAAGTCTTGAATAGATATCATAACTTCTTTCTCCTCTGCTGGTCTGCTCAATGACGTAAGGTACTAAACTCATTTTGCCCTCCATTTCCGAGGTTTATTACGCCTCTACAGCTGCATCGGCAACTAATGTAACAGCTTTCTGAACAGCCATATCTTTCTTCATCTGCTCCATCTCGTTCTCACCGATGAGATCTTTTAATTTGTCTGCTTCCATCTTGTACATCTCTGCCATCTTGGAGATCTCTTCGTTAACCTCTTCCTCTGTTGGCTGGATGTTCTCTACCTCAGCGATCTTCTCAAGAACAAGTCTTGTCTGGATTCTCTTAAGAGCCTGTGGCTTCATGTCTTCCATCATCTTGTCAACGCTCTGGCCTGTGAACTGGAAGTACTGCTCCATGGAAAGACCCTGGGACTGCATTCTTCTTGCGAAATCGTCAAGCATCTGACGTGTCTGTGTCTCGATCATTGCCTCCGGAATATCCATCTGTGCATTCTCGATCACTTTATCTACTGCTGCATCTTCTTTTGCACGACGTGCATCTTCTGCTTTCTTCTCTGTCAGGTTCTTCTTAACGTCTTCCTTGTACTCAGCAAGTGTATCAAACTCAGATACATCCTTAGCGAAGTCATCGTCAAGCTCCGGAAGCTCTTTTGCTTCGATCTTCTTAACGTCGCACTGGAATACAGCTTCTTTGCCAGCCAGCTCTTTTGCCTGATACTCCTCCGGGAATGTAACCTTAACTTCTACGTGATCACCTGTGTTAGCACCAACAAGCTGCTCCTCGAATCCCGGGATGAAGGTGTTGGAACCAAGTGTCAGCGGATAGTCTGTTCCTTTACCGCCCTCGAATGCCTCACCGTCTACGAAGCCCTCGAAATCGATAGTTGCTGTATCGCCGTTCTGTGCTGCACGATCCTCAACTGTGATGGTTCTGGAGTTTTTCTCCTGCTCTTTCTTAAGCTCAGCCTCAACTTCCTCGTCTGTTACCTCTGTCTCAGACTTCGGAACCTCAAGTCCTTTATAGTCACCAAGAGTTACCTCTGGTTTAGTAGCTACTTCTGCTGTAAAGATAAATGGTTTGCCAGGCTCAACCTGTGTTACATCGATCTTAGGCTGGGAAACGATCTCAAGATCACACTCAGCAAGTGCTTTGCTGTAATGCTCAGGGATCAGAGCGTTTGCAGCGTCCTCAAGGAATACTCCCTTTCCGTACATCTGCTCGATCATTTTTCTTGGAGCTTTTCCTTTACGGAATCCCGGAATAGAAATTCTGCCTTTTGCTTTCTGATATGCATTCTGCATTGCTTTGTCAAGATCCTCGGCGGAAACCTCGATTGTAAGTTTCGCCATGTTTTTCTCCATTTTCTCCACCTGTAAACTCATGTTTCTTGTTCCTCCTTAATCATATCGAGTAAATACCTTATATAAAATAGTTAACACTCGCATTATATATTTACAGTCATTTCTGTAGTATAGCATAACCACTGTAAAAACGCCAGTATTTTTTTCAGTTTTCCATATGCCCCCACAGGGCATTTCTCAGCTGCCCACGTCCTCAATGTTAAAGTAATTTTCTGTCTTTCTTATGTTGTTAAGACAAAATGTAAAAATCCTTTTATAAGTTTTAGGCGTATAATGAACACCATCGTCTGTACCGTCTCCCGTATTGGATACAGTACCATATCCGGTCCGCATCAGATAACTGTAAACATCAATATAGTGGTACTGACTTCCAAGCTCACCGGCAAGACCGCTGTTAAAAGTCCGGACATCCTCACATTTACGATTCTTGGTACTTCCCTTTTCCCCTCCATTGATCGGATTCACAGACATATAATACAGACTGCAGTTTTTCATGGAAAGCTTTGTTCCCAGCTTTTTCATATAAGACACGTACTGTGAGAGTCTATCATTCAGATCCTGTTTTCCGTTAATATCTCTGAGATCATTGATACCATGATTAAACACCACTGCGATCTTTGCGTATTTTTCATTTTTACGACATTTTTCTATTTCTTTCAAAAGAGCCTGTGCGCCCGTTGACTTCAGCCAGCCCAGTTCCGTATTAGAACGGCATACAAAGCTGACATGGCTGTCCACATACTCCTTTCCAAACTGTTCGTACAATACCTTCTGAAGACCATATGTCCTGGAATCTCCCACAAAGATGATCCTTTCATAATTCTCAGGATAATGAAAGCTGTTCCTGACCAGATTCGGTTCCTGATACCGCCAGAATCTCACCGCATAGAGATGCATGGTTCCACTGACTGTGATCACCTGTCCGGCTTCATACCTTGGTGCGGTCTTCTGACCTGCCCTGGTAGACCATCCAAGGAATGTATAATTCTCTTCATTGGCCATCACCGGTAGTTTCAGTTTTCCGCTTGGAGCCTGGATGATCTTGTAGATATCTCCGTCATTCCTGTGCAGGATCAGTTTGGGATTGTTCTTCTTTTTTATCACTGCATAAAACGTTACATTTCTTTTTACAAAATATTTTTTTCCCGGCTTATATCCTGCCTCCGCTCCTCCTTTTTTCAGAGACCATCCTTCTGCCTGATATCCTGCTGGGACCTGCGGCACTTTGGGAATCGTGATCATGGAACCATATTTCTGTTTCTTTTCCAATTTTTTATATATAGCAGAGGAGGCTCCTCCGCCTGACCTGAAAGATACGGAATACACTTTTTTGCAAGCATTCCCGAATGTATCATCCGACCAGTCAAAGCCGGCAGCTGACACCAAATTTCCTGTGCCTGTCATCAGTATAACAAAAAGCGCCACTACCCACAGGACCTGTTTCATCTCTTTTTTCATGCTCTTACATACACCACCGATTCAGCGATCTCTTCTGCCTTTGCGCTTCCCTCCAGCTGTCCGATCAGGGAAAGGCTGAAATCGATGGCTGTTCCAAGGCCTCTGCTGGTAGTTACATTTCCATCTACCACTACAGGCTCCAGAGATGTTCTGGCACTTTTAAGCTGTTCCATAACAGATGGGTACGATGTAGCATTTCTGCCTTTCAGGAATCCAAGTCTCTCGAATATACCTGGTGCCGCACAGATAGCTGCTACCTTGCCGCCATTCTGATAGAAATCTGTCAGAAGCTCAGTCAGCGGTTTATATTCCTCCAGATATTTTGTTCCCGGCATTCCTCCCGGAATTACAAGCATATCCGCATCGGAAAAATCACATTCTCCAAAGGTACGGTCTGTAAGAAGATCGATCCCATGAGAGGTTCTGATCTCTTTTGTCTCTTTGATAGATACTGTCTGGATGTCGATCCCGGCTCTTCTCATCAGATCTACCACGGTCAGTCCTTCAATATCTTCAAAACCATCTGCGAAAAAAATATATACTTTACTCATGATCCTGTTCATCCTTTCTTTTATAAAATCCATAAATATTTTCTGTATTCCCCATTCCCTTCCATAATGCTTTTTCCATCTGAAAATGTCAAGAAATTTCAACAGATATGCCATTGCAAATCCTGTTTTTTTCCTGTAGACTGAACATAATATCTTTTCATTTCACAAATCCGGAGGTTTTTTATATGGAGATCGAACGTAAATTTCTGATCCGGAAGGATGACCTTCCGCAGGATCTGGCTTCTTATCCCTGCCACAGGATCGAGCAGGGGTATCTTTGCACTTCCCCTGTCGTCCGCATCCGCCGGCAGGATGATGACTATTTTCTTACTTACAAATCCAAGGGTCTCATGAGCCGTGAAGAATATAATCTTCCGCTCACCGCTGAAGCCTATGAGCATCTGAAGCCTAAAGCAGACGGTATCCTCATTACCAAGGACCGCTATGTGATTCCGGAAAAAGACGGACTTTTTATTGAACTGGATGTGTTCCACGGAGAATACGAGGGAGTTCTTCTGGCTGAGGTGGAATTTCCTACAGAGGAAGCCGCCAATGCCTACACTGCGCCGGACTGGTTCGGAGAAGATGTAACTTATTCCACCAGATATCATAACAGTACCATGAGCCAGGGCTGGCAGAGCGATCACTGTTCACTCCGTTCTCAGTAACATGCTTCGCGATGCACACAATTTATGCTAATCGCACTTGTATTTCTTATTTCAGGTGCTATAATTAGTAATGCAGGCAGATATAGTTCATCGGTAGAACATCAGCTTCCCAAGCTGAGGAGGCGGGTTCGATTCCCGTTATCTGCTTTCATTGCCAAAGAGGGCACGCAGTCAGGCGTGTCCTTTTTTATAAATTTCAAGGAGGATTTTTGTTTATGAAGATTGGATTTATCGGATGTGGAAATATGGCCTCTGCCATGATCGGCGGTATTCTCCGTCAGGGGATCTTTTCAAAGGACGAGATCATTGTTTCCAACCTTACAGACGAAGGCAGAGCGCGCAGTGAAAAAACTCTTGGTGTTGTCACCACTCTGGATAACAATGAAATAGTCAGATCTGCAAAAACTGTCGTTCTTGCAGTAAAGCCGCAGTTTTATGAGAAAGTTCTCACAGAGGTCCACGACAGTCTCACGACAGAGCACACCATCATCGGAATCGCTCCCGGCAAGACTCTTGCATGGCTGGAAGAAAAAGCCGGTCTTCCTCTGAAAGTTGTCCGTTTTATGCCTAATACTCCTGCACAGGTTGGGGCCGGAATGACTGCTGTATGTACCAATGACCGGGTTTCGGAAGACGAACTGGCAGAAATCCTTAAGATCACAGACAGCTTTGGCTGTACCGAAGTGATACCGGAGCGTCTGATGGACGCCGCAGGCGCTGTAGGCGGCTGTTCACCTGCTTATGTGTTTATGTTTATCGAAGCCATGGCAGATGCCGCTGTCAGCCAGGGAATGCCTCGTAAGCAGGCTTATAAATTTGCTTCCCAGACTGTTCTCGGCAGCGCAAAAATGGTTCTGGAAACCGGCAGACACCCAGGAGACCTGAAAGACATGGTCTGCTCACCGGCAGGAACTACCATTGAAGGTGTCCGCACCCTGGAAAAGAGCGGCTTTCGCAGTGCCGTATTCGAAGCGCTTACCGCAGCTGCTGAGAAGGGTAAGAAGTTATAATTTTCGAAAACAAAAACTCCGTGAGGTCTGCATTCACCCGGACCTCACGGAGTTTTTCCATCTCATCTCTTTTATCGTCTGCCGACCGCCCTACAGCAACTCGATCAGCGCGTCAATATCTTCCATTTTTGTTCCCCAGCTTGTGGCAAAACGGATCACTGTATGATCTTCATCATATTTTTCCCAGAAATCAAACTGAACTTCTTTGCCCAGTTCTTCTTTCTTTTTATTTTCCAAAACTACAAACTGCTGGTTCGTGGGAGAATCCAGGAAAAGCTGATATCCTTTTTCCTGAAGGGCTCTTTTCAGCTTCATAGCTGTTTCAATAGCATTTTTGCTGATCCTTGTATACAGATCACCGGTAAACAATGTGTCAAACTGGATTCCCAGAAGACGGCCTTTTGCCAGAAGGGCTCCCTGCTGCTTCACCATAGTCATAAAGTGCTTCGGAGCTTTTTTCGTAAAGACCACTGCCTCACCGCAGAGTGCACCGACCTTGGTTCCGCCGATGTAGAACACATCTGTACATCTGGCGATATCCTCAAGTGTCACATCTGCTTCCGGACTTACCAGACCGTAGCCAAGTCTTGCTCCGTCCAGAAACAGCGGAAGCTCGTATTTATGGCATACCTCGGAAATTTCCTCCAGCTCTTTCTTCGTATAAAGTGTTCCGTACTCTGTCGGATGGGAAATATAAACCATTCCCGGAAATACCATATGGTCGTGACTTTCATCCCCATAAAAAGTTTCCACATAATCTGTGATACTTTCTGCTTTGATCTTTCCGTTTTCTGCCGGAAGTGTCAGTACCTTATGTCCTGTATACTCGATTGCTCCGGCCTCATGACAGCTTACGTGTCCGGTCTGTGCCGCAAGAACACCTTCATAACGGTTCAGGACAGAACCTATAATCGTGGCATTGGTCTGAGTTCCTCCCACCAGGAAAAACACATCTGCATCCGGGCAGCCACAGGCTTTACGGATCTTCTCCTTTGCAGAATCACAGTATTTGTCTGTGCCATAGCCGGAAAGCTTCTCCATATTGGTTTCCAGAAGTTTCTGGAGGATCGCCGGATGCGCTCCCTCGCAGTAATCGTTTACAAAAAATAACATTTTATTTTCTCCTCATCTGTATTTTCATTTTATTTGACCGTCTTCCCCGGAATGATCTTACATGTGGAAAACGATTTGACACTCCCCACAGCTAAAGCAGGGGGATTCTTGCTTCTCCCACTACTGCATTGGCAAACACCTTACGGTACTG